>DATEGB010000080.1:0-33830 GCA_035280365.1 Candidatus Dormiibacterota bacterium
AGTGGACTCCGAACACTTCGAGCCGATTATAGGCCTCGGCTCTCAGTAGACCTTGATCGTGACCGAAGTGATGGTGTCGTTCGAGGTCAGCAGCTGGACCTTGTCCATGCCTGAGATCACCGTGCCGAAGCGGTTGTAGACGGCCGTCGGGCCGGGGTCCGGCCAGGCCGCCTTCTGGACGAAGAACTGGCTTCCGTTCACCGCCCCGCCGGGCACCCGGGCCATGCCGACCGCGCCGGCAGCCCACGGCGTGGCCGTGGTCTCGTCGGGCAGGTTGTAGCCCGGCCCGCCGCGGCCGTCCCCTCGAGGGTCCCCGCCCTGCACGACCCAGTCCTCCGACTTCCAGAAGTTGAGGCCGTTGTAGTAGCCGTGGACGGCGAGCACGACGAAGTTGTTGACGGTGACCGGCGCCACCTCGGGCGCCAGCTGGATGACGAAGTCGCCCTGGGTCGTCTTGACCATGGCCTGCAGCTTCTGGTTGCCGGTGATGCACATCGGCTGGACGCTGAGGTACTGGTGCGGGGCGATCTGGGCCGACGTAGTGCAGCCCGCGAGTGATGCGGGCACGCTCGGTTCGATGGTCTTCTGGACCAGGACGCCGGCGCCGCCCACCGCGCCGATGAGCGCCGCCATGACGGCGATGGCGACCAAGGTCTGCCTTCCCCATGTGACCGGGGCGGCGGCCTCCTCGGGCTCGACAAGGACCGCGCGCGGCGCGCCCCTGCGCGGCGGACGTGAGCTCACTTGCGGGCGGCGGCCTCCGCGATCGCCTGCACCAGCCCATGCGTGGTGTACTCACGCGCCACGATCGAGACGGCAAGTCCGAGCTTGCGCGCGGTGTCGGCGGTGACCGGGCCCATGCACGCGATCTCCGCGTCGCCGAGGATCGCGGGCAGCCGGTCTTCCGGAAAAGCGCGCACGAAATTGCTGACCGTAGACGACGAGGTGAAGGTGATCACATCCACGCCCTCGGCCTCGAAAAGGCGCACCACCGCGGGGCCCGCCTCGGGCGGGCAGACGGCGCGGTAGACGGGAAGGATCTCGACCTCGGCACCTCGATTCGCAAGCAGCGATGGCAGGGCGTCCCTCGCGATCTCCGCACGCGGGACCAGGACGCGCAGGCCGTCGAGCTCCCATCCCTCGAGGGCATTGGCGAGGCCTTCGGCGGTGTACTCGGACGTGACGAGCTCGGGCTTCAGGCCGTGGGCGACCAGCGCGTCCGACGTCTCCTGGCCGATCGCGCAGAGCTTGGAGTTGTGGAAGACGCGAGCGTCGGATCCTGTCGTCAGCAGCATCTGGAAGAAGATGTCGACCGCGTTCGCAGAGGCGAAGATCACCAGTGCGGTCCGCTCCAGGTTGTCGATGGCGTTGCGCACGCGATCGTCGGTCGGCAGACGCAGGATCTCGATCGTCGGTATCTCGAGGACCGAGGCGCCGAGGTCGACGAGCTCGCGCCGGAACGGATCGACCTGGTGGCGCGCCCGGGTGATGAGGATGCGGAGGCCGTGAAGGGGCCGCTTGGACAGCGTGTCGAGCCTGTCAGCCATCGCCACCCCTGGACCCAGGACGAGCAGCGCGTCGCCGCGAAGGCCGTAGGTGGCGGCCTTGCGGGCCAGCTCGCCGAGCGGGGCGCCGACGCGGTGCTGCCCGGGCTGGCCGGGGTTCAGGATCAGCGCCGCCGGCGTCTCGGGAGAGCGTCCGTTCTGCATCAGCGCGGTGATTCCGGACTCCCACCAGCCGGACGCCAGGCGAAGAACCACGGTCTCGCCGCCAGTCGTGAGGCCAAAGCCCAGCGATGCGGACAGGCCTTCGACGGTGAGTGGGATTCCGCTCATGACCGGCGCCGCGAGCTCGACGATCAGGCCCGGCACCGCCTCGAAGTCGATGCCCGCCCGCTGCAGGCGCTCGGCCATCTCGCTGCCGTTGGAAAACGCGTAGGGATTCCCCGGAAAGAGGACCGTGACCTTGCGCCCGTTGCGCGCAAGGCGGATCACATCATCGATCGACTCGAGCGGGGCGATGTCCGCGCTGGCGCGCGCAAGGTGAAGCAAGCCCGTGCCGCAGCCATCGCACATGCGAATGACGTCGGCCTCCCTCACTGCTTCGACGGCCTGCACGGTGGCAAGACCTGGATGCCCCGGTCCGACGCCGACGAGCCTGACCCTGCTCATCCCACCACCAAACCCATCCCCACCCGGGACACGGCTGACAGATTAGAGCTTTCGGGTCACCACGTAGTCCGCGAGCGCGGCGAGCGCAGCGACCGCGTCGCAACCGCCGAGCGCGCGCAGCTTTTCACGCGCAGCGTCGGCATGCTCGCGTGCCCGCTGCAGCGCTCGACCAGGTCCATCGCTCCTACGCACTTCATCGACGACGCGTCTTGCCTCGCCATCGCTGAGCTTTCTCCCATCGTGGAGGCGAATGGACGCGAGCATTAGCGGCAGGGTCGCGAAACCCTCGGCGATGTCGTGCCCGATTGGCTTGCCGACCTCACCTTCGTTGCCGGTGTAATCGAGCACGTCGTCCGCGATCTGGAACGCGAGGCCGAGCGTGCGTCCATAAGCCGCGAGGGCCGCCCGCCTCTCCGCGTCGAGCCCGCCCAGCAGCGCACCGATCTCGCAGCATGCGGCGAGCAGCACCGCGGTCTTGGCCTCGATGCGGCTCATGTACTCGTTCACGTCGGTGCTATAGCGATACCGCACCGCCTGCTGACGCACCTCACCCGCGCAGATGGCCATCACAGTGCGGGCGAGCATGTCTACGACCTCGGGCACGCCGGTGCGCGCTGCGTGCTCGTAGGCCTTGGCGAAGTAGAAGTCGCCGATGACGATGGCCGGCTCGTCGCCCAGGCTCGCAGCGACGGTCGGGCGGCCGCGGCGTGTCGGCGAGCGGTCGATGACGTCGTCGTGGACGAGCGTCGCTGCGTGCGTGAGCTCAACGGCCGTGGCTGCGGGCGTCAGTCGATCGAGGTCGTAGCGCCCGCACTTCGCGGCGAGGAGGACAAGCGCGGGCCGGATGCGCTTGCCTCCGGCGGCGAACAGGTCGGCCATCGGCCTGGCGACCTCCGGAGGGTCGCCATCGATGGACTTTCGCAGGTCGGTCTCGACCTTCGCGAGGTCCTCGGCCACCGGCCCGAAAAGTTCGACGGTCTCGGTCAAGCTCCCTTGACCGACAGCCGGTAGCCGAGCCCCGGCACCGCCTCCAGGCTCACGCCGGTGTTGGTCCGCTCCGAAAGCTTGCGCCGCAACCGCTGGACGTGCGGGTCGACCGAGTGGTCGTCCAGGTCATGTGGATATCCCCACACCTTGTCGCGCAGTTGGGCTCGCGTGAGCACGCGCTCGGGGTTCGCCGCCAGCACCGCGAGGAGGTTGAACTCCGTCATCGTCAGCGTGATCTCGTCGTCGCCGACCTTGACCCTGCGCGCCGCGTTGTCGATCTGCAGGGCGCCGATGGTGAGCACGCCTTCGCGGCCGCCTCCGGCTTCGGCGAGCGACGAGCGGCGGAGGTGGGCGTTGATGCGCGCGGCGAGGATGCGCGAGTCGAACGGCTTGGTGATGTAGTCGTCGGCGCCGACTTCGAGCCCCACGACCTCGTCCATCTTCGTCGAGCGCCCGGTGAGCATGACCATCGGGCTGACGACCCCCTGGCGCCGCAGCTCGCGGATCACCTCGGTGCCGCTGATGTCGGGCAGCACCCAGTCGACCAGGACGAGGTCGGGTTGCCCGCTGCGTCCGAGCTCGATGGCCTGCGCGCCGGTGCCGGCCTCGACGACGTCATGGCCCTGGAGGCGGCACACCTCGGCCACGAGCACGCGCACGGGCACGTCGTCCTCGATGATGAGTATGCGTCGCCGGCGGCGCGGCGGAGCGCTGCTCAGCTGGCCGTAGGAGGCGCGAAACCCACCCGTTTTGACTCACGGGCCGTGCGCTTCGGTCGGCGCATCAGGATCACGCGCTTGTCCCCCCCGTCGACCACGCTGGCGAGCTCCCAACCGTCAGCTCCGGCCTCGTGCAGGGTCTTGACCAGCGTGGCGCCATCAGCAACCTGGGCCACGCTCAGGACCCTGGTCGAGTACTCCCACTCCCGGCTCGGCAGGCCGACGGCCGGGATAAGCGCGGCGGCGGAGCCCCGAGCGCCATCCGGATGCGCCGGCGCCGGCTCGTCCGGCTCCTCGTCTGGATCTTCCTCGAGCCTCGGGTGCGTCAGGTCCATTGTCGTCAGATTGTAGGCGCACAGAACCGAGTACCCCCGGCGGGGATCGAACCCGCGCTGGACCGGGTTTAAGCCGGCTGCCTCTGCCAATTGGGCTACGGGGGCAAGGTTCATTCTGCCCCCTCAGTCGTATTCGAAAAAGCCCCTGCCGGTCTTACGCCCGAGCCGGCCTTCCTCGACCAGCTTGCGCAACACCTCGGGCGCCTCAGGCCCTTCGCCGAGGCGGTGGCGGTCCTGCATTGCCCCATAGAAGATGTCGAGGCCGCTGAAGTCAAGGAGGTGGAACGGGCCCATGGGCCAGTTGAGGCCCTTCTGGACGGCGACGTCGATGTCCTCGGCGCTGGCATAGCCGCCCTCGAGCAGCCGCATCGCCTCCTCCGAGGCCGCGAACAACACCCGGTTGACGACGAAACCCCAGATCTCCTTCTGGAGCAGCACCGGGGTGCGGCCGATGCTGCGCACGAACTCCATCGCGGTCTCGACCGTCTCGTCTGACGTCTTTGGCCCGCGCACCACCTCGCACAACTGCATCACCGTCACGGGGTGGAAGAAGTGCATGTTGCAGCACTTGTCAGGACGGCCGGTGAAGCCGGCGAGCCGGCTGATGACGATGGTGCTCGAGTTGCTGGCCAGGATCGCGTCCTTCCTTGAGTGCTCGCCCAGGACCTCGAACACGCTCTTCTTGGCGTCGAAGCTCTCGATCACCGCCTCGATGACGAGGTCGGCGTCGCCCACCGCCGCCGCGAGGTCTACGGAATCCTTGACGCGACTCATCGCGGATTCCGCCTGCTCCCGGGTCACTCGGCCTTTCTCCACCGAGCGGTCGACGAGCTTCTGGTTCTGCGCTCGGGCGCGGTCGAGCTGGCCGGCGACCGTGTCGACCAGGGTCATTTCGTAGCGGCCGCTGAGCGCGGTCTGCAGCGCGATCTGCGAACCCATCGTGCCCGCGCCGACGACCGTCACACGCTTCAATTCACGCATGCGCTTGAGCATGAAGGAATTCGAGGAGCTGGTCGAGGCGGCAATCGACACCATCCCCGAGCAGTTCTTGCCTTACCTCGAGAACACCGTCTTCATCGTCGAGGAGGCCTCGCCGGACGGGTTGATGGGCCTTTACCACGGAGCCGGCGCGCTGCACGCGGGCGAAGGGCTCCCCGACCGCATCACCCTCTACAAACGCTCGCACGAGCGGGCGAGCCGGGACATGAAGGAGCTGATCGAGGAGGTGAGGCGCACGATCCTGCACGAAGTGGGCCACCACTTCGGCATGGACGAGGACGAGCTTCCTTATTGAGCTAGCGAAGGGTCCAGAAGGCTCGGTCCCAGAGGATGAGCGGGTCGCCGGATCCCACATCCGCGGCCTCGACCGCCGCGACGAAGATGTCGTGGTCGCCGGCCTCGTGGCTTGCGATCAGCCGGCATTCGAGCCACGCGGCGCAGCCGTCGAGCAGCGGGATCCCGTTCGTGCCGAGCCGGTGGGGCAGCGTCCGCCACTGCGGGTCGATGGCGGGCGCGCGACCGGCGAAGCGGTCGGCGATGAACTCCTGCCGCCGCGTGAGGACGTTGACGTTGAAGGCCTCGGTTTCGAAGACCGCGGCGCGCGTGGCCGATGTGCGCTCCAGAGCGGCGAGGACGAGAGGCGGCTCGAGCGAAACGGAGACGAGGCTGGAGGCGGTCAGGCCGCGGAACTCGTCGCCCTGGCGCGCGCTGATCAGGACGACGCCGGCGGGGAGGCGGGCCATCGCGTCGAGGAAGCCTTGCCTGGGCACCTCAGGATCTTAGAATCGAGGTTCGATCGCCGAGGCGACGTAGCCAAGTGGTAAGGCAGAGGTCTGCAAAACCTCCATCCCCAGTTCGATTCTGGGCGTCGCCTCCAGCTACCTGTTCACGCCCTGCGCGGTGTGGGCCGTGATCAGAAGGCGGTCTGGAGCAGGACGCCGCCGGCGTCAAAGCCCAGCGCGTCGTGGAGAGGCTCGTGCGCGCCTACCTGACCGAAAGCTGGAAACCACCCGCTCGACGAGGCCGCCTGAGCTCGGGTCCCTGACCCCTCGGCTACACTCGAATCCGAACATGGGTGTGTCTCAGATCAAGATGCCCCAGCTCGGCGAGTCCGTGACCGAGGGCACCGTCGACAAGTGGCTCAAGCACGAAGGCGACATGGTCAAGCGCGATGAGCCGCTTGTCGAGGTCGTGACCGACAAGGTCAACGCCGAGATCCCCTCCCCCTTCGAGGGCAAGCTGGTCAAGATCGCCGTCGCCGAAGGCGAAACGGTCCGCGTCGGCGCGGTCATCGCCCAGATCGAAACAGGCGGAGCAGCGCCGGCGAAAGAAAAGGAAGGCGGAGTCGGCCACACCGAGGTTCCAGCCGAGCCGGCCGCCGGCAAGGCGCCCCAGCCGATGGCGCAGGCGGCCGACGGCGGCGAGCACGCCCGCCTGTCGCCGGCGGTGCGCAAGCTGGCGGCCGAGCACGGCATCGACCCGACCTCGGTCAAGGGCTCGGGCATGGGCGGCCGGGTCACGCGCGACGACGTCCTGGCGGCGGTCGGGAGGGAGAAGCCAACCGCAGCTCCTTCCGCTCCCGCACGACCCGCGCCCGCGCCTGCTCCCGCTCGCGTGGACGGCAAACGCGAGGAGCTGATGAAGCTCAGCGTGATGCGGAAATCGATTGCCGAGCACATGGTGCGGAGCCTCGCGACGTCGCCGCATGCCTGGACGCTGCAGGAGGTCGATGTGACCAACCTGGTCCGCTACCGCGAGGCGGAGAAGGACAGCTTCAAGGCGCGCCACGGACAGTCGCTGACGTACCTGCCGTTCGTGGCCCAGGTCCTCTGCGAGGCGCTCCAGGAGTTCCCGTGGCTGAACTCCTCATGGACCGACGACGGCGTGGTCCTCAAGCGCTACGTCAACCTCGGCATCGCCGTCTCCATCCCCGACGGTCTCATAGTCCCGGTCGTCAAGGACGCGGACAGGCTGGGCTTCACCGACCTCGTCCGCGCCATCAACGACGTCGTCGACCGGGCACGCGGCAAGCAGCTCAGGGCCGACGACGTCGCGGGCGGAACATTCACCCTGAACAACACCGGCGCCACCGGGTCGATCGCCAGCCAGCCGATCATCAACCAGCCGCAGGCGGCGATCCTGACCACCGAATCGATCGTCAAGCGCGCGGTCGTGGTCGACGACGCGATCGCCATCCGCCACATGATGAACACGTGCCTGAGCTTCGACCACCGGATCGTCGACGGAATGATGGCCGGACAGTTTCTCAACACCGTTAAGAAGCGACTCGAGGAATGGACCGCCGGTAGCATTCGGCTGTGAGCACGACGGTACCCGAGTGGATCCGCGTCCGGATCACCGAGGGCGAGAACTTCAAGGAGCTCAAGCAGCTGGTTCAGGCACGGCGCCTGCACACCGTCTGCGAAGAGGCGCGGTGCCCCAACATCTTCGATTGCTGGAACCGGCGGACGGCAACGTTCATGATCCTCGGCGACGTCTGCACCCGCGCGTGCCGTTTCTGCGCAGTGACGTCGGGCCGCCCCGTCGAGCTCGACCTGGGCGAGCCGCTGCGCGTCGCTGAATCGGTGGCCGAGCTGGGCCTGAAGCATGCGGTCATCACGTCCGTGGACCGCGACGACCTGAGGGACGGCGGCGCAGGCATCTTCGCCCGCACCATCCGCGCCATCCGGCGGCGCAGCCCTGGCACGACCATCGAGGTTCTCACGCCCGACTTCCAGGGCGACTTCGACGCCGTGCGGACCGTCGTCGAGGCGCGGCCCGACATCTTCAACCACAACACCGAGACCGTGCCGCGGCTCTACGCGCGCATCCGCCCCAAGGCCGTCTACGCCAACAGCCTCGCCCTGCTCCGACACGTCAAGTCGCTCGCTCCCGACATGGTCACCAAGTCGGGGCTCATGGTCGGTCTCGGCGAGACCGAGGACGAGCTGCTCAATGTCTTCCGCAACATGCGCGCGCACAACATCGACGTGCTCACCGTCGGGCAGTACCTGCGACCGTCGAAGAAGCACGCCGAGGTGGTCCGCTACTACCGGCCCGAAGAGTTCGCCCGCCTCAAGGAGCAAGCGCTGGCGATGGGTTTCGGCCATGTCGAGGCCGGGCCGATGGTGCGTTCCTCCTACCACGCCGATGAGCAGATCCCTGCTGCGCGTAAGAGTCTCCTGGCTGGGTAGCGTCGCCTACCGCGAGGCCTGGGACCTGCAGGCCGAGCTGGTGGGCGAGCTGCGGGCTGGCAACGGGCAGAACACCCTTCTGCTGCTCGAGCACCCGCACGTCTTCACGATGGGCAAGGCGGCCTCGGCCGAGGACCTCCTGTGGGACGACGCCGAGCGGGAACGGCGGCGGGTCGACGTCGTGTGGTCCGACCGCGGGGGCGAGGCGACCTATCACGGCCCGGGCCAGCTGGTCGGCTACCCGGTGCTCGACCTGGCCCGGCTGGAGCTCACCATCCCCCGCTACCTGGAGGTCTTGGAGCGCTCTCTGATCGACTACCTGAGCAGCCTTGGCGTGGAGGCGGAGCCCGGCCCCCCCGGCCTGACCGGCGTCTGGCGGCAGGGCGAGAAGCTGGCCGCGATCGGGATCAAGCTCAACCGCGCGGTCGTCAGCCACGGCTTCGCCCTGAACCTCACGACCGACCTCACCTACTTCGGCGGGATCGTTCCCTGCGGACACGCGGAGCTCAGGCCGACCTCGGTCGAGGCGGTCACCGGCCGGCGGATCGAGACGGGCGCCGCGGCCCCGAAGTACGCCCGGAACTTCGCCGCCGCCTTCGGGGTAGATCTGGAATGGGTGGCGCCTGCCGGAATACGCCGCGTTACCAAAGCGGTATCTACTGCGTAAGGAACTCGAAGGAGAGCGAGGGGGGTACTCGGTTTGGTCTCACTCGTTATCGGGTAAGGAAGCACATGAGCATGGCAACGAACCGCAAGACCGCTGACAAGACCAAGGGCGACCTGGTCCGCCTGGACAACGTCTCGATGGACGAGGACGACGAGATCCTTCCCGACTTCGAGGCCGAGGTCGACGACGGCCGGCGGGTGTGGGTGACCGCGGTGCTGGAGAGGACGGCCGTCATCGAGCCGGCGCCTGGCGAGCCAAAGGTGCTCGTGAACCGGCGGCGGCTGTTCGTCAACCCGCGTCACCTTCGCGTCCGGCACCTGGCGAGCAAGGAAGCAGCGCGGCGTGGCCGCGAGGCCGCACGTCAGCTCCGATTGCAGGAGCAGCAGAGCTCGGCCGCGTAAGCGTCCTTGTCGGTCGCTTACCTTTCGGAAGTCCGGCGTAGTCGCTCTGGTAACATCTCTGGCTGCCGAAACCTTCGGCGCCTGCTGATTTCCGCGGCTCTCCGCGCCGCCTAGCCCGAGGGAAGCAACCTTATGAGCAAGACCGCCGAGTTAGTTTCGCTGGCCACCATCGTCCCGCCCCCCAATCACGAAGTTAGCGGCGGCTTCAATGCGATCGTCGACGGCAAGCAGGTCAGGGTGCGGGCGGTACTGGAGCGGACGGTGGTCATCGAGCATCACGAAGGCGGCGAGCGCAGCGTCGTCCGCAAGGACAACTGCATGGTGAAACCCTCGGCCGTGGCTTTCGTGCCGGGCAACCCCAACAACGGGGTTGGGCCGCGGCAGTGGCGCCGGCTGCCGGGCAAGCCCCCGGCTCCTACGAACGGAAAGTAGAAGCAGCTAGTCCAGGTACCTGAGCGCGACAAGCGTCAGGAAGGGCTGAAAGTCTTTCGCCAGCGCGACTTCCTCGAAGACCTTCCGCGCCTCCTCGAATCGACCGCCCTGCAGCTTTCCCATCTCCTCGTCGGCGATTTCGCGCACGAGGTCTGCGTCGACCTTCGGTCCCTCGGCCAGCCGTGACGAATGCCGCACCCACTGCCAGACCTGCGAGCGCGATATCTCCGCCGTGGCCACGTCCTCCATCAGGTTGTTGATGGCGGCCGCGCCGGTGCCTCGCAGCCACGATTCGACGTACTGGATGCCGACGCTGACGTTCATGCGCAGCCCGCTTTCGCTGACGGTCCCGCCGGGAACTTTCACGCCGATGAGCTGACCGGCCGACACCGAGACCTCCGGTCGCTGCCGGTCCAGCTGGTTCGGTCGGTCGGCCAACACTTGGTCGAAAGACTCCGTCGCCGTGGGCACCAGGTCCGGGTGCGCGACCCACGTCCCGTCGAAGCCGTCTTTCGCCTCGCGGTCCTTGTCCTCCTTCACCTTCGCGAGCGCCACGCGGTTCACCTCGGCGTCACGCCTTGAAGGGATGAATGCGGCCATTCCACCCATCGCGTGGGCGCCGCGGCGGTGGCACGTCTTGACGAGCAGCTCGGTGTAGGCGCGCATGAAAGGCACGGTCATCGTCACCTGCGCGCGGTCGGGCAGGATGAACTCCGGCCTGTTCCTGAACTTCTTGATGATGCTGAAGATGTAGTCCCAGCGGCCCGCGTTGAGGCCGCTCGAGTGGTCTCGCAGCTCGTACAGGATCTCCTCCATCTCGAAGGCGGCGAGGATGGTCTCGATCAGGACCGTCGCGCGGATGGTGCCGCGAGGGACGCCGAGCTCGTCCTGCGCGAGGTTGAAGACGTCGTTCCACAGCCGCGCCTCGAGGTGGCTCTCGAGCTTCGGCAGGTAGAAGTACGGACCGCTGCCTTTGCCCAGAAGTCGCTTGGCGTTGTGGAAGAAGTACAGCCCGAAGTCGAAAAGGCTGCCCGAAACCGGTTTGCCGTCGACCACGACGTGGCGCTCGTCGAGGTGCCAGCCCCGCGGCCGGACGAGAAGCGTCGCGACCTTGTCGTTGAGCCGGTACTCCCTGCCGTCGGGGCTGGTGAAGTCGATCCGGCGCTCGATCGCGTCGATCAGGTTGACCTGGCCTTCGACCAGGTTCGACCAGGTCGGGGAGTTGGCGTCTTCGAAGTCGGCCATGAAGACGCGCGCGCCGGAGTTGAGGGCGTTGATGAGCATCTTGCGGTCGGTCGGGCCTGTGATCTCGACCCTTCGGTCCTGGAGGTCCTTCGGCGCCTTGGCGACCTTCCATTCGGAGTCGCGCACCGAGCTCGTCGTGACCAGGAATTGCGGCATCTCCCCCGCGTCGATCCGCGTCTGCCGCTCATCGCGCAACCGCAGGAGCTCCTGCCTGCGGCCCCCGAACTCACGTTGGAGCCTCGCGACGAAGCTCAGGGCCGGCGGCGTCAGCACCTCGCTCCCGCGGCCCTCGATGCGCCCCTTGACCTGGACGTGCTCGGTGGTGGCCATCAGCTCAACCTACTACGTTCCGGCGAGGCGCTCCACCACCGGCGCCAGCGAGTCCGCCGCGTCGCCCGGAACCACGATGTGGGAGATGCCGTAGCGCTCGCGCCTGGCCACCAGGTCGGCGGCGATCTGCTCGACGGTCCCGATCAGGACGTGCGGGCTCGCCAGGACGTCGGCTGCCTCCAGCGTGAACAGCGGGGAGAGCCTGGACGCCACGGTCTCGCGCTCGTCGGTGACAAAGGCCTGGAGGATCCAGACGCCGAGCTCGACCTGAGTGAGCCGCTCGCCCGCCGCCTCACGGATCCAGCTCAGCTTCTCGTCGGTCGCCTCGGCCAGTCCCGTCCGGGCCACGTTGGCGCCGCGGCGGCCCTCCCTCAGGTCGAAGTTGACGTTGATCGTGTCCGCTTCGCGGACAGCGAGCTCGAGCATCTTCCGGCCACCGCCGCCCAGGACGATCGGAGGATGCGGCCGCTGCACCGGCTGCGGCGAGCCCTCGAGACCTTTGATCGTGTAGTGATCGCCCTCGAAGGAGAATTCGCCGCCGGCGAAGAATTTCTTGATTATGGTCAGCGCCTCGGCCAGCCTGGCGATGCGCGTGCCGGGCGGGTCGTAAGCCATGCCCGTCTGCTCGTAGTCGGAGATCATCCAGCCCGCGCCGATCCCGAAGTCAAACCTGCCTTCGGAAAGCAGGTCGAGCGACGCCGCCTCTTTCGCGAGCACGGCGGGGTGTCGGTAGTCGTTGTCGAAGACCAGCGACCCGATGCGCAGGGTGGTGGTCGCGTCGGCGGCGGCCATCAGTCCGGCGACCGGGCCGACCTGCTGGCCGAAGTGGTCGGGCAGGTAGAGGGTCGCGTAGCCCATCGCCTCGAGGGCGCGGGCGCGGTCTCGCCACTGCGCGGCGTTTTGGGCGTGGTGCTCCTGGACGCTGATCCGAAACGTTCGTCGGACGCTCACGTCAGCGTGGTGCCGAGGCCCAGATTTGAACTGGGGACACCCGCATTTTCAGTGCGGTGCTCTACCAAGCTGAGCTACCTCGGCACGGCGGATGATTCTATCGAGCCCCTCGAGCACGCCGCGACCACGTGCGGTGGCGTCCTCGCCAACCTGCCACCTTTCCAGAAACCGGGCTAGCCGGCGTTCGCCTTGTCGACCTCGGAGTTGTAGGCGTCGATCAGCGGGTTGTAGTAGGAGTTGATCTCACTGTCGGCTTTGTTGTAGTCAAAGCCGTCGACCTTCTTGGCGTCCGCCTCAAGTGCCTTCTCCGCGTTGGTGAATGCGGTTTCGTTGCCCTGCACGGCCGCGTTGATCAGCGTGCTGAAGTCCGTGGCCACGCTCTGGAGGTCCTTCATCAAGCCGTCCATCTCGGCCGGCAGGCCCGGCGCCTTGTCCAGCGACATCGCCTTGGTGGCGTCCGTCTTCATCTTCTCGCTGGCTGCCGCGGCGCCCACTAGGTCGTGCGCCGATGCCTTGGAGTCGATCGTGTCCAGGTCGATGAACACGTCGACGACCGCCCCATAGAAGTTGTACAGCTGCACGTAGTCCGTCGTCAGCGTCTTGGCCGTCGCCAACGCCTTGCGCTCGTGGCCGATCTTGGCCGAATACTTGTCGAGGTCCGAGCGGCTGAGCACCGTGAGCCACGAGTTCTCTTTGAGACTGTTGTCGGCGCCCGCGAGGGAGGCGTCGTCCGAGTCGATCTGCGCCTGCGCCTGCTGCGCCTTGGTGACGACGCCGGTCGAGGTCGTCTTCAACGTTTGGAGGGAGCCGGCGGTGGTGCCCGAGGCGTCCAGCGAGCCGAATTTGGCCTGCGCCGAGTTCACGGTGTCGGTCAGCGCGTTCTGGTGCTCGACGACCTTGTTGTAAGCCGTGTGGGCGTTGTTGAGACGCGAATTCGCGTACGCCAGCCCGCCGACGACGTAGCCGCCGATGGCGGCGATCAGGACCACGACGATGACCAGGCCCGCGATGAGCGGGCCCATGCTGCGGGGCGGCCTGGGCGGTGGCCCCGGCGCCTGCGCGGATGGCGGGTAATAGCCGGGAGGCGGACCTTCCGGCGGGGGCTGGGGCTCTGGGGGAACACCCTGGGGTTCGCTGGGCGGGGGTGCGTCCGAGGGCGGGGGTGCGTACGGTCCTGAGTTCATGGCCGGGTCAGTGTAGCGACCCCGCTAAGCCGGCGCTTAAGGTTCGCGAACCAAACGCGGTAAGTGGGCGGCGCCGATACTTCACCCACCTCCAGGCAAGGGAGTCGATGCCGAGGCCACCGCCGGAATCACCGTCCGCCTCGCCGGTGCGAACCGGCCAATCCGTCGCCTCCGAGCGTCGCGTTTGCCGGAGTGGGCGGTGATGGATCATCGACACCGCTGACAGACACCTGCGGCTAGTCGTCTAGTGCTGGTGACGCTCGCCACTGGGCGACCCGCCGTCCGTTAACTCCACACGCGATATCCGCCGGTCCAGCGCCAGTGGCTTAGTGTGGTTAAGCGTCTCCTCGATCAGTTCGACTGCGAAGTGAGCTTGGGCTGCCGGCGGCAGACGGTCGAGCAGTTTTCGAGTTGGAACGCGCGAGACCGGCTTGTCCGTTCGCGATTTTCAGCGCGCCATTGAGCGATTGCGTCGCTGACAACTCTTAATGCGTTCCAGCTGCCAATCATTTCAACCCAACCGGGGGACGAGAACTTGCAGAACCTGACCCGACGTCTGCAGAAGTCAGCGAGTTGCCTTGCAAGAGGTGCACCGAGCGGATCAAGACGGACTTGCCCGCATTGTTTTGTCCAATCAGTACATTCACTCTTGGACTAAGCTCCACCTTGCCGGAGTCGGCACCGCTCTTGATGTTTTGAATCCGGATACTGGAAACCCTCAACTCAACCTCTTCGTATAGTCAGCGATCGGCCGAATAGACCCGAACGCCGGCAGCTGCGGTAGATGGTTCACGAAGTGAACTTGTCTAGTTACGCCAACGGCGTCGGTTTGTCACCTCTTGCGACGTCGGTTTGTCACCACTTTGGGACCGTCCTCGGGGTGGAAGCGATGGGCGGTAGGTGACACCGGCCACCGTGGGCATAAGTCGGCGTGGCGTCGGCGACCCGAAGTTAGACTTCCGCCATCCCAGCCGAAACGCAGCGCCCAGCGACTGTTAAAGCCGTAGCCGTCGGACACGCGACGGTCACGCTGCCGGTCCTCATTGTGGTCGCCGCCACGGCAATCGCGGGTGCCATCCTGTTCGGCCAGGTCGGGGCGGTCGGCGGAGCGCTCATCGGATGCTGCGCCTTCGCCTGGCCGGTCTGGGCGTGGGCCGTGACACGATGGCGGCGGCGGCTCCCAGAGCCGATCAGATCCGCGCACGACCTGCAACGCCTCGCCGTCGCGACGGGCTTGATAGGACCGGCTGGTTCGGTCCTTGAACAAGCTGAAAGGACTCCGCGAGTGCCCCTTGTGTGGGGGATCACCGGAGGGGGCCTCGCGGTCTCAGCCGCCTTCGCGATGCTGGTTTCAAAGGGCAGCGCGGCTGCCGTGATCGCCGCCATGACGGCAGCGTGTCTGTGGCTGGCTGGCGCAATTGCTTACGACCGCCGGCGGTCAGGTTCCGTCGCGGCCTCGCTCGGCATAACCGCAAGCATCGCGGCCGCCTTGGCGTGGGTCCTCCTCCCAAGACTAGCGGTACCCGCGTGGATCGCAGTCGGCGCGGTGACTTTGACGACTGTCTTCGCCTTCTTCCTGATCGGATTGCTTGCCTGGCTGCCGGGCAGCCAGCCCATGCGGCGGCGGTGGACGACTGTCGGTCTTGTAGTGATTTCTTTGGTTTCTGTTGCCCTTTCCGGCGTGTCTGCTGCACGCTTTTTCGTGCAGCCGGTGACTACGTCCAAGACGTCGCTGATTCCAGTTGCCTCGCCTGCCGTCGTGGCAACGCGGGCCTCCTTCACGACCGGGGCAGACAAACCTCACCAGACATTGGCTGACGGCCTAGAGATCACGGACGTCGAACCAGGCGCTGGCACTGGCGCGAAACCTGGCGACGTTCTAACGGTGCGCTACATCATGTGGCTCAACGACGGACGACAGGTCGACTCCACCGACGTCGCCGGCCGCCCGTTCACATTCACCCTTGGCAGCGGCGAGGTTATTCAAGGTTGGGACGAAGGCGTGCCGGGCCTGGCGGTGGGCGGTACGCGCCGGCTTGTGATTCCGCCAGCTCTTGCGTACGGGGACGGCGGCACGGTCGACCGGTCGGGCACTTACGTTGTGCCGCCCAGGACAACGCTCGTTTTCGTCATCCAACTGACGTCCGTCAAGCCGGGCGCCTAGGGCTCCTCTCGTTCGGGAGCGTCGTCGCCGCGTCGGTGGGGGTCGTTTCGCATCGGGCCAGCCAGCCATAAAGACAAGGCGCCCACACTCGGCTAACGCCGAATCGTCGTCGGCGCGTCGGAACTTCAGAAAACGACGTCCAATCGCCCACTTCGGCCTAGTGCCGATGCGCAGTAACTAAATGTGGGGATTCGACACGGGTCGAAAGCCGGGCGCAGGTCAGCGGCTGATGGATGCGATCTCGTGGAAAGTGTCTGTCGGAGTGGGCGGTGATGGACTTGAACCAACGACCTCCTCGGTGTAAGCGAGGCGCTCTAGCCAGCTGAGCTAACCGCCCGTCACTCCAACAATGGCAGTGGCCAAGTCTACCCACCGGATAACAGGGCCAACGCCGCATTCAGCTGCGTGTCCCTTGTATAGCCCAGCGACGGCTGGGCGACGTCGTAGGCGTCGGCCGGGTTGGCGAGCTTGACGGTCACATCGGGCGTCAGCCCCTTCTTGTCCACCGTCACGCCGTTCGGCAGGTACCAGCGCTCCACGGTCAGGTGCAGGTCCGACCCGTCGCTCAGGACGAAGTCCTCCTGCACCGAGCCCTTGCCGAACGTCGTGGTGCCGACCAGCTTCGCGCGCTGATGCACCTGGAGTGACCCGGCCACGATCTCGGCCGCCGAGGCGCTGTTGGCGTCGACGAGCACCACGAGGGGAATCGTCGGCGCGGCGTGCTGCGAGCCGACCTTGTGGCGGTCGACACCGCTGCGGCCTCGCGTCTCGAAGGTCTCTCCGCTCGTCACGAACTGGCTGATCACGTCGTCGGCGGCGGAGATGAAACCGCCGGGGTCGCTGCGCAGGTCGAGCACCACTCCGGCCGCGCCGCCCAGGCCGCTCTTCAGCGCAGTCCCAAACTCGTTTGAGGTCTGGGTGCCGAATTGATAGATGCGCACGTAGAGGACGCGGTCGCCGATGGTGGCCGAGCGCACGGTCGGGACCTGAATCTGGGCGCGCGTCACGGTGTACGTCATGGTGTCGGCGCCGCGCAGGATCGTGAGCGTGACCTTCGTCCCCTCTGGTCCCTGGATCAGCGACGTGGCCTGGTCCGGCGTGATCCCTTTGGTGTCCCTGTCTCCGACCTTGATGATCTGATCCCCGCCCTTCAAACCCGCCAGCGCCGCGGGCGACCCGGGCACCGTGCCCGTGATCAGCGGATAGCCGGAGCTGAAGCTGAGGTAGACGCCGATGCCGGTGTAGCGGCCGCTGTAGCTCTCCTGCAGGCGCCGGTACTGGTCGGGGTCGAAGTATTGCGAGTAGGGGTCGCCGAGGCTGCTGACCATCCCCTGCACGGACCCCTGGGCGAGCTTTTTCGTGTTGAGGTTGCCGTCGACGTAGTCGGCCTGGATGACGCGCGCCGCCTGCTCGACCGCCGACGTGTCGATCCGCGATGTCGAGCGATGCCCGAAGTAGGGCACGTAGTCGGGGAACGCCTGGTCGACCCACACCCCGGCGATGAAGCCGATGGCCAGGGCCAGCACGACGGCGCCACCCCGCAGGGCGGCGCTGAACCTCATGTCAGCAGGGTAACCGGCTCAGCAGCCGAGCCAGATGCACGGGTCCTTGTACACGCCGTTGACGCGGATCTCGAAGTGCAGGTGCGGTCCCGTGGACCATCCGGTCGAGCCCTCGTAGGCCACGAGGTCGCCGCGCGGGACCAGCTTGCCCGAGTACATGCCCGGCGCGTAGGCGTCGAGATGGCCGTAGTAGGTGGAGTAACCATGTCCGTTCACCATCACGAGCAGGTTGCCGTAGCCGACGCTACCCGGATAGAGATAGACGTAGCCGGTGTCCGCCGCCACGATGGCGCTCCGATATGGGCCGGCGATGTCAACCCCGGTGTGGATCTTGTGGGGCCACGGGCAGCTCGGGTCATACACCTCGAGGTAGAACGACGAACAGCCGAAACCCTGGGTGATGCAGCCGTACCCACACGCCGGCATGGGCCACTGGAAGACGCCCGTGCCCCCGCCGGCCTTCTCGGCCTCCTTCGCGTACTGCAGGTACGCCGAGGCGACGAGGGCGTCGATCTTGGCCCGCTCGGCCTGGACCGCGGCGTACTGCGCCTGTAGCTGCACCTGCAAGGCTTGCTCCGCCGCCATGGCGGCCTGCTGCGCCGCCAGGCTCTTCTCCAGCTCGGCCTCGGTCGCCTTTTGCTGCTGGTAGAGGATGAGGACCTGTGTCCTCTGCTGGTCGAGGTTGGCGTTCGCCAAGGAGACCTGGACGTGCTCGTCCTGCAGATTGGCGATCAGGCGGTGGTCGGACTGCGCCACCGCCTGCGCCCCGACGAGCCGGTTCAGGAGCTGGTTGATGCTGTTCGACGTCAGCACCAGCTGGATGTAGTTCACCGAGCCGTGGGAGTCGATGTAGCGCAGGCGCTCGTTGAGCAGCTGGTCGCGCACCGTGACCCGCGCCTCGAGCCCGACCAGTGATGCCTCGCCGAAGCGGATCTTGCGGCTCAGGTCGTCAATGGCGGCTTGCGTCTGTGCGATCAGCGCCCTCTGCGCCGCGATCTGCTTGTTCAGACTGGCGATCAGAGCATCGATGGCGTTGATCCGCCAGACCGTGTCCTTGATATTGCGATTGATGGCGTCGAGCTGCTCCTGGTTCGCCACCTGCTGGGAGATGGTGTTGTTGTACGCAAGGCAGGCCTGGTACACGGCCGGAGGGTCGCCCGGGTAGCAGTAGACGGCGGACACGCTCTGCGCCGCCTCGGGAAGGATCGAGCCAAGAATCGCGAGCATGGCGGCGAACGTGAGCCGTTTCACGTCAGATCCTCACGTAGCGCCTGACGCCGATGTAGCTGCCGAGGGCGCCCAGGAGGGCACCGGCGGCGAGCAGGTCGCGGGCCAGGCTCGAGATGAAGGCAGGGTCGTAGCTGAGAGGGATGAAACCGATGTCGGACTTGAATCGCATCACCACGGGCTCGTAGCCGACGACGAGCAGCGCGAGCGCAATCGACGCCGCGATCAGGCCCGTCATCACGCCCTCGAGGACGAAGGGGCCACGGACGAACCACTCGGTGGCGCCGACGAGCTTCATGACCTCGATCTCTTTGCGACGGTGGTACACCGCCGTGCGGATCGTGTTCATCACGATCACCACGGAGACGACGCACAGCACGGCGAGGAGGCCGGCGCCGGCGAGGCCGAGCCATTGCGACAGCTGCAGCATCCGGTTCACGAAGTCGCCCTGGTAGTTGGTCGGGTCTGTCGGATCGACACCGGACCAGCCGCGCGCCATCGAGTCGACCGCCGCGACGTCGCCCAGGTCCTTCACGCGTACGTCGAGCTTGGCGTCCAGCGGGTTGCCCTCGATCTGCTGGGCGAGGACGAGGTTCTGCGGGTCGGACCTGAACTGGGTCAGCGCCTCGTCCTTGGTGACGAACCTGACGCTGATCACTCGCGGGTCGGCGGCCAGCTGCGCCTGGAAGTCGTCGACGCTTTGCAGCGGCGTGTCGTCGGAGACGTTGACCGAGATCTCACTCACCTTGGCCCGGAAGCCGTCGAGCACCTGCGACAGCGCGTGGCCGACGAGCAGGTTGACGCCGGCGAGGATGAGGATGAGCGTGATCGACAGCACGGCGGCAAGGCTCACGGCGAGGTTTCGCCAGAAGCTCTGCCAGGCGCTATTGAGCGCGAACTTCAGATTTCGCAAAATCATCGTGGTATCTCGCGGAGCGGTCGTCTCGGGCGATCTGTCCCGCGTCGATGGCGACGACGCGGCGACGGAGTAGGTCGACGATCTCGCGGTTGTGCGTCGCCATCACCACGGTGGCGCCGCGCGCGTTGATGCGCAGGAAGAGCTGCATGATCTCCCACGCGGTCGCCGGGTCGAGGTTGCCGGTTGGCTCGTCGGCGATGATGAACCGGGGCGCGTGGACCAGGGCGCGCGCGATGGCGACCCGCTGCTGCTCGCCTCCGGACAGGTTGGCGGGGTAGCTGTGCTCCTTGCCGCTGAGGCTGACGGTGTCGAGCGCCTCGGCAACCCGCGTCTTGATGACATGGTCCGCCTCGCCCAGCACGCGGAGCGCAAACGCCACGTTCTCATAGACGGTGAGGTTCGGCAGGAGCTTGAAGTCCTGGAAGACGAGCCCGACCTTGCGCCGGTAGAAGGGAAGCTTGCGCCGCTTCATCCGGCCGAGCTCGACGCCGTCGACGAAGATCTTGCCCTTGGTCGGCTTCTCCTCGCGGATGAGCAGCCGGACCAGCGTGGACTTGCCAGCGCCCGAAGGTCCGACCAGGAAGAGAAAGTCGCCCTCAGGCACCTCGAGGTTGACGTCGCGGAGGGCCTCGGTGCCGGTCGGGTACTTCTTGAAGACGTGCTGGAAGCTGATTACCGGCCGGGTTGCGAAATCCGGTGTCAAAAGCATTGGCTGCGTCTCTTGCTGTGGCGTTACGCGCCGGCGGGCGCGAATGGCTAAATCGCGGGCAGTATAGCCGATGCCCCCGAGAACTCCAAACCCGTCCCTCAGCACCAAACAGAGGTGCTAACGCGCGACCGCCACTCCGCTTGCGCCATCTTCGCCGGAGTGGCCGAGGCGCCACCGCAGCCAGCTCTCGATGAAGGGGTCGATCTCACCGTCCAGCACCGCCTGGGCGTTCCCGACCTCGTGCCCGGTGCGCACGTCTTTGACCAGCGTGTAGGGCTGCAGGACATAGTTGCGGATCTGGGAGCCGAACTCGGCGGGCATGACCTGCCCACGGATCTGCTCCAGGTGCGCCGCCTGCTCCTGCTGCTGGCGCTGGAACAGGCGAGCCTTCAGCACCTTCATCGCCATCTCGCGGTTCTTGATCTGCGAGCGCTCGTTCTGGCAGGTGACCACGATGCCGGTCGGCAGGTGCGTGATGCGGACCGCGGAGTCCGTCTTGTTGACGTGCTGCCCGCCCGCGCCCGTGGAGCGGTAGGTGTCGATGCGGATGTCCTGGGGGGTGATGATGACCGCGTCCTCGTCGCCCGCCTCGAGCTCCGGCATCACCTCGACCAGCGCGAACGACGTGTGCCGGCGGTGATTCTGGTCGAAAGGCGAGATGCGGACCAGGCGATGCACTCCGTGCTCCGAGCGCATGAGCCCGTAGCCGCGAGGGCCGCGGACGATGAAGGTCACGCTCTTCAGCCCCGCCTCCTCCCCACGCGACTCGTCGATGACCTCGGTCTCGAAACCGTGCCGCTCGGCCCACTTCAGGTACATGCGCAGGAGCATCTCGACCCAGTCCTGCGCCTCGATGCCGCCCTGTCCCACCGAGATCGTGACCACGGCGTTGTGGTTCGCGTAGGGGTCGGTGAAGAGCAGGTCGAGCTCGTGGGCGCGCAGCTCCCTCGCGAGGGCAGCGCTTTCTTCGGCCACCTGCTTTTCCAGCTCGTTGTCGTCGTGCGCCAGCTGCCCCAGCTCGACCAGGTCGCGGGCGCGGCGCTCGAGGCGCTCCCACGTGGCGATCAGCTCCCGGTGCACGCTGGCCTCGCGCGCCAACTGGCCGGCCCGGCGAGGGTCATCCCACGCCCCGGGCTTTGCCAGCTCAGCGTCTAGGGCGTCGGCCCGCCTGCCCTTGCCGGGCAGGTCAAAGGTGCTCCTTGAGCTGCAGGATCCGGTTCAAGAGCTCGCGCACATCGAGTTCAACGTCCAATTTGATCTCCAGTCTGGTTGCAATGCGACGCCTGGAGACTCATCTTCCGTGGCACCGCTTGTACTTCTTCCCCGACCCACACCAGCACGGGTCGTTGCGGCCGATCTTAGCGTTGGCGGCTCCGGCAGGAACCGCCGCCGCATCGGAAGGCGCCATCGGCCGCGGCTTTCTCGGCGCACCGTTGCCCGAGCCGTCGGGATCACCCGGGCCACTCTCGAAGACCCGCTGCACCGGCGGAGGCGGCGGGTTGCGCTGCACCTGTACGCGGTAGATCGCCATCACGATGTTGCCCTGGATCCGCTCCTCCAGCTCCTTGAACATCTCGAAGGCCTCGTTCTTGTACTCGACCAGCGGATCGCGCTGGCCGTACGCCCGCAGGCCGACGCCCTCGCGGAAATGCTCCATCTGCGTGAGGTACTCCATCCACTGCCAGTCGATCGTGCGCAGCATCACGTCGCGCTCCACGATCGGCATGAGGTCGGCGCCGATCTCCTCGGTCTTGCGCTCGTAGGCCTCCATGGCCGAGGCGTAGAGGTGCTCCGTCAGGCCGTCGGGGCCCTTGTGCAGCGCCTCGTCGGCGACCTCGCTCCCTGAAGCGATGGGCAGGTACGTCGACAGGTACTTGACCAGGCCCTCGAGGTCCCAGTTCTCGGGGTGGCGGCTTTCGCAGTGCTGCTCGACGCCCTTGGCGATGATCTCGCGGACGTAGCCGTGGATGTTCTCGCGGGCGTCGGCGCCTTCTAGCACCTTCTGCCGCTCCTCGTAGACGATCTGGCGCTGCTTGTTCATCACGTCGTCGTACTCGACCACGTGCTTGCGGGCATCGAAGTGCATGCCCTCGACCTTCTTCTGCGCGCTGGCGATGGAGCGCGCGACCCAGGGGTGCTCGATGGGCTCGACCTCGAGGCTCGTCATCAGCCTCCCGATGCGGTCGGCGGCCGGACCGAAAATCTTCATCAGGTCGTCCTCGAGCGAGATGAAGAACTTGCTCGACCCAGGATCGCCCTGGCGCCCGGAGCGACCGCGCAGCTGGTTGTCGATGCGCCGGCTCTCGTGGCGCTCGGTGCCGATGATGTGCAGGCCGCCGACGTCGGTGACACCCGGGCCGAGCACGATGTCGGTGCCGCGACCGGCCATGTTGGTGGCGATGGTGACGGCCTTCGGCTGGCCCGCCTCGGCGACGATCGCCGCCTCGCGCTCGTGCTGCTTGGCGTTGAGCACGTTGTGCTTGAGGCCGCGCCGCTCGAGCATCTTGGCGAGACGCTCCGACTTCTCGACCGAGACGGTGCCGACCAGCACCGGGCGGCCGAGTTGGTTCATCTCCACGATCTCGTCTATGACGGCGTCGAATTTCGACTTCTCGGTCTTGTAGATCACGTCCGGGCTGTCGGTGCGGACCATCGGCCGGTGCGTCGGGATGACCACGACGTCGAGGCCGTAGATCTTGTGAAACTCCTCCGCCTCCGTGACCGCGGTGCCGGTCATGCCGGCGAGCTTGTCGTACTGGCGGAAATAGTTCTGGACCGTGATCGTCGCGATCGTCTTCTGCTCCTGCTGGACCTTGACGGCCTCCTTGGCCTCCACCGCCTGGTGCAGGCCGTCAGACCAGCGCCGGCCGGGCATCGTGCGGCCGGTGAACTCGTCGACGATCACAATCTCCGCGTCCTTGACGATGTAATCGCGGTCGCGGAGGAAGAGCGACTTCGCCTTCAGGGCCTGGTTGATCTGATGTGCCTCGATGACGTTCTCGAGGTCGTAGATGTTCCCGATCCCCGTCCAGCGCTCCATCTTGGCGATGCCAGGCTCGGTGAGCGAAGCCGACTTGTGCTTCAAGTCGACCTCGTAGTCGTCCACTTCTGTCAGCCGAGCCGCCCAGCGCGCGTACTGGTAGTACTTATCGGTCGACTCCTCGGACTGACCGGAGATGATGTGCGGCGTGCGCGCTTCGTCGATGAGGATGGAGTCGACCTCGTCGACAATCGCGTAGTTGAGCTCGCGCTGCGCGCATTGCGACAGGTCGCGCGCCATGTTGTCGCGGAGGTAGTCGAAGGCAAGCTCCGAGTTCGTGGCGTACGTGATGTCGGCGCCGTACGCCTCCTTCTTGCTCGCGGGCCGAAGATGCTGCAGACGGGGGTCGGGGTGGGTCTCGTCGAGGTACTCGGGGTCGTAGACGTACGTCCCCGCGGTGCCGACGTTGATGCCCACCGACATGCCGAGCAGGTGGTAGATGGGGCCCATCCAACCCGAGTCGCGGCGGGCCAGGTAGTCGTTGACGGTGACGAGGTGGACGCCTTTGCCGGCCAGTGCGTTCAGGTAAAGCGCAAGGCTGGCGACCAGCGTCTTGCCCTCGCCGGTCTTCATCTCGGCGATCTTTCCCTGGTGGAGGACGATGCCGCCGACCAGCTGGACGTCGAAGTGGCGCAGGCCAATGGCGCGCCGGCTGGCCTCGCGGCACAGCGCGAAGGCTTCGACCAGGAGGTCGTCCAGGTCCTCGCCCGCCTGCGCCCTCTTGCGGAGCTCGTGCGACCGCGTCCTCAGGCCGCCGTCGTCCAGCTCCTCGAGCTCGGGCTCGAGGGCGTTGACGGCTTCGGCGACGGAAAGGTGGCGCTTGACCTCGCGCTCGTTCGGGTCGAGCAGCTTCGACAGGATCACCATGGTTCCGAACTAGAGGTTACCCGGCTCGGCCCGAACTGAACCGGGCCTTACGGCACCACCGGTTCGATCACGGCCAGGCTGCCGTCGGCCCGCTTGACAATGATCTGGATCTCGCCGGAGTCCTCGTCCACGTAGACGAGGAAGGGCTCGCTGTCGGCCATCAGCTCGGCCGAGGCCTCGCTGACCGACATCGGACGCAGCTTCAGGCGGAGGCGCTCCGGCTCCTGGGACCGGGTAGGGACCTCCGGGGCCGGCGGCACCCGCACGGGCGAGACAGGCTGGCGGCGATGAGTGACCTTGTCCTTGAAGGCCACGAGCTGGCGGTCGACCTTGTCCAGGGCGAGGTCGAGCGCGGTGGTCGCATCGGCCCCACGCTCCATCGCGTGAAGCACCGGGGCACGGTGGCCGTCGAGCCGGAGGTGCAGGCGGCACACAAACCACGTCAGGTCGCTGGTCCTGCGCTTTTCGGAGAACTCGACCTCCGCTTCGAGGATCTTGCCGAAGTGGCGTTCGAGACGAGTCAGCTTGCGCTGGGTCGCCTCGCGTACCTCCTGCCCGAGACCGTTGGTACGGTCGTGCAGGACGACCTTCACAAAACCGACTATAAGCGCCTCGGAATCGACTGTCTAGCGGGCTGCGGCCTTGTATCCGGGAGGCGGCGGGAAGAGCGCCGTGATCTCCTTCGGGAGCGGGATGCCCTGGGAGAACATGCGGTCGAGGATCTTCGGCCGCAAGCCCGTGGGCCTGAAGTCGGCGATCACTTTGCCGTCCGGCGTGGCGCCCCGCTGCTCCATGATGAAGATGTCCTGCATGGTGATCACGTCCTGCTCCATGCCGACGATCTCGGTGATCTGAATCACCTTGCGCGAACCGTCGCGCAAGCGGCCGAGCTGGACGATCAGGTTGATCGCCCCGGCAACCTGCTGCCGGATGGCCCGCACCGGCAGGTCGACGCCCGCCATTAGTACGAGGGTCTCGAGACGGGCCAGCCCGTCACGCGGGCTGTTGGCGTGCAGCGTCGTCATCGAGCCGTCGTGTCCGGTGTTCATGGCCTGGAGCATGTCCAGCGCCTCGCCGCCACGACACTCACCGACGACGATGCGCTCCGGACGCATGCGCAGGGCGTTGATGACCAGGCGCTGGATGGTGATCTCGCCCTCGCCGTTGATGTCCTTCGGCCGGGTCTCGAGGCGGCAGACGTGCTCCTGGTGCAACTGCAGCTCGGCGGCGTCCTCGATGGTGACGATCCGGTCCTCGACCGGGATGAACCCTGACAGCACGTTGAGGAAGGTCGTCTTCCCGGTGCCGGTCCCACCAGACACGATGACGTTGGCCTTGGAGAGAACGGCGGCCTTCAAGAACCCGAAGCCGGCCTCGTTGCACGTGCCGAACCGGATCAGGTCCTCAACCTGATAGGGGTCGCGCGAGAATTTGCGGATCGTCAGCAGCGGACCGTTGAGGGCGAGCGGCCGGATGACCGCGTTGACACGCGAGCCGTCGGCGAGGCGGGCGTCGCAGAGCGGCGAGCGCTCGTCGATGCGCCGGCCGACGGTGCGGACGATGAACTGGATGACGTTGAGGAGCTGGTCCTCGTCGACGAACTTGATGTTCGTCAGGACGACCTTGCCGGCCATTTCGACGTAGACGTGGTCGTTGCCGTTGACCATGATCTCGGTCACGCGGTCGTCGCGGATAAGCGGCTCGATCGGCCCAAGCTGCTGGTAGTACTCGTCGATGTTGATACCAGGGATCCGGACTGCCATTCGGCAAAGCCTCCAGCTCGCGAATTGAATTCGAACCGAGGGCCAACTATACAGTCACGCGCGCGACACTGACCCCTGTTACAGGCCCCGATCCGGCCGCCTTGAGCGCCCTCGCGCAAGCCTCGAGGGTGGCCCCGGTCGTGGCCACGTCGTCGATCAGAAGAAGGGCCTCGCCGGCCGGCGCCGGACCGCGCCACGCGAAGGCGTCCAGGACGTTGGCGAACCGCGCGCGCCGGTCCCTGCCGACCTGCGGCGGCGTGGGACGCGTACGTACGAGTTCTCCCTTGGGCGCACCAAGGGCCAGGCGGCGGCGCAGCTCGGCGGCAAGGAGCTCGGCCTGGTTGAAACCTCGCTGCCGCCGGCGGTCGTCGTGCAGGGGAACCGCCACCACCCACCGCGCCGCGACGCCCTCGACGACAAGACGCTCGGCGACGAGCTCCGCCAGCGGACGCGCCAGGCGCCGCCAACCCTCGTACTTGAAGCGGTGGATGGCCGCCTCGGCCGGGCCTTCATAGAGGACCGCCGAACGCAGGCTTGTCAGCGACGGCAATCGCGCCCTGCACCCGCACTCGCGACGAGCGGTCTCGAGCTCCACGCCGCAGCGGCGGCACATCGGCTCTTGCAGGCGGCGGATGCGCGCGCGACAGCTCGTACACAACCACGAGCCGACGCGCCGGCACGCGCCGCAACGCGGCGGCAGCAACAGGTGCAGGAGGTCCACACGACCAGCGTATGGACCACGTCAACGTGTTCTTAACCGATGACGACCTGATCCCCGCGCTGCAGGTCGACGCCTTCGGTCGAGCCCGGCGGCAGCTCGAGCACGCTGCGTGCGCCGATCTCCCACCACACCACGCCATACCAAGCGGGCAGGCGGCGGTAGACCTTCTTCACCCGCTTGCGGCGGTCGAGGAACAGCGCGTCGATCGGGAAGTTCATGAACATCATGTGGATGCCGCTGCACGGGTTGATCCACATACCGGCGCCGGGCGCGAGCGATTTCCGAAACATCAGGCCCAGGCCCCGGCCGAGCATCGTGCGAGGCGTCTCCAGCGATTCGGCAAGCACCTTGCCGCTGCGCTCGTGCACCGCGCGTCGCCCGTTCAAAGCGATCGGATAGGTTAAGTCGCTGTCCCATGGATTTCGACAGCGAAGGCGTCCGGTTGCATTACGAGCTTCACGGGCCGGAGAACCGATCACCGATCGTCGTGGTCCATGGCTTCGCCTCCGACTACAGCCTCAACTGGGTCGGCACGCGCTGGCAGGAGACCCTCGTCACCAACGGCTTTCGCGTCATCGGGCTCGACTGCCGCGGCCACGGCCGGAGCGACAAGCCGCACGACGAGGCCGCCTACGCGGTCGAAGTGATGACCGGCGACGTCGTCCGCCTCCTCGACCACCTCGACGTCGCGTCGGCGGCCTCCCTCGGGTACTCGATGGGCGCCCGCATCGGCCTCGAGGTCGTGATGGAGCACCCCGAGCGCATCACGCGCGCCGTGCTCGGCGGGATCGGCGCCGCGGGCGCCATCGACCGCGCCGAGCAGATCGCGCACGCCTTCCGGGCGGGCGAGCCGACCGAAGACCCGGTCGCCCAGACCTTTTACAAGTTCGCCTCGGCCCGGCCCGCCAACGACCTGCTCGCGCTGGCCGCGTGCATCAACGGCCTGCGGCCGGAACGCAGCCTCGAGCGGCTCGCGCGCATCCGGACGCCGATCCTGATCGTGGTCGGAGACCGGGACGAGATCGCCCGCGGCGCGCCCGAGCTGGTCGAGGAGATCCCGACCGCACGGCTCGTCACCATCGCCGGCCGCGACCACATGAGCGCCGTGCCGGCGCGAGAGTTCAAGCAGGCCGCGGTCGAGTTCCTGAGCGCCTAGCCGCGCTTGATGAACCGCACCTTGCGTCGCGACCTACGCAGCGTCGTGTCGGTCGGCACGATCGAGATCGTCCCGTCGGGCTCGAGCACGCCGAGCTCGACCTCCTTCAAGTCGTCGACGCCGTGCTCCCGGATCGCCATCTCGACCTCGTCCTCGGTCAGGCCCTCACGTTTCAGGCTCGCCGGCACGAGCTTTCCGTCCTTGATCAGGACCGAAGGCGCGGCCTCGAGCACGCGGCGCAGCGCCGGGATGCGGTCCAGCCTGCCGACAAGGTAGTTGGCGGCGACGAGGGCGATGATCAACACCAGCCCGCCCGTGAGCGAATAGTCAGGGCCGGTCATCGCCGGCTGGAGCGCATTCGCGACCAGGAGGACGAAGACTAGGTCGAACAGCGTGAACTGCCCGACCTCGCGCTTGCCGAAAACACGCAGCGCAACCAGGAGCGCCGCGTAGACCACCACGGCTCGCAGCACGAGCTCCCACAGGGGGACGCCCGGCGCCAGCCAGGAAGGCGTGGTGCTCCTCTTACCTCGGCCGCATCAGGATCAGCACCGCCGGTCCGAGGAGCACGATCCACAGCGTCGGGAAGATGCAGCCGACCATCGGCAGCATCATCTTCAGGGTGGCCTGAGCGCCTCTCTCCTGCGCGCGCTGGCGGCGCTTGCGGCGCATCTCGTCGGCCTGGATGCGCAGGATCTTGCCGATGCCGGTGCCGAACTGCTCCGACTGGATGACGGCCTGGATGAAGTTGTGCAGGTCCTCGACGCCGCTGTTGCGGCCCATCTCGTCCAGCGCCTCGAGGCGCGGGCGGCCGAGGCTGACCTCGCGCAGCGCCTTGGTGAGGAGCTCGGACAGCGCGTTCTTGTACTTGTCCGTCACGCGCGCCAGCGCGGCGTCGAAGCCCAGTCCGGCGTCGACGCAGATCACGAGCAGGTCGAGCGCGTCGGGCAGGCCCTTCTGGATCTCGGCCTTGCGTGCGTCGACCTTCTGCTTGAGCCAGAGCACGGGCATGTAGTAGCCGAGGATCACGCCGATGACCAGGGCGATCACCAGGTAGACGGGGTTGGCGAGGAGCAGTCCGATCAAGAGTCCGAGCGCGCCGAAGATAGCGGCGGCCACGAGGCGCACCGCGGCGAAGTCTTCCGGCGTGAGGTTGCCAGGGCGTCCCGCCAGCTCGAGCCTGTTGAGGAGGTCCTGCCGAGCCTTCTGAGGAGTGGAGCGGGACAGGAGCGAGCCGAGCTTTTCGATCGCCGGCCGCATCACGCGCTCGCTGAACGGCCGCTGCAGCTCGATCTCTTCGACCGTCAGCGGCTTGTCGCCGCCGTACGCGGCCAGACGTTGCTGGACGTTGACTGCGGTGCTCGAGGAAGGAGTCCGGGCGAGCCCGAAGAACATCAACAGGATCCCGAAACCGGCGATGACGGCGAGAAGAAGCGTTGTGCTCATGCCTAGACCTCGATCGCCACGATGCGGCGGATGATCAGGTTGCCGATGAAGATCATGAAGCCGCCGATCGCGAGCAGGATCCAGCCGATCAGGCTGCCGAACATGGGCTGGAAGTACGTCGGCGTGACGAAGAACATGAAGACGGCGAGCAGGATGGGAAGGGCCGTGATGATGGTGCCCGAAGCCCGAGCCTGCGCGGTCAGGGTCTGGATCTCGCCCTTGATCCGGACCCGCTCGCGGATCGTGTACGCGATGTTGTCCAGGATCTCGGCGAGGTTCCCACCGACCGTGCGGTGGATGGAGTAGGCGGTCGTCACCAGGTCGAAGTCGGGGCTGGCGATGCGCTTGGTGATGTTCGAAAGGGCCTCGTCCGGCGAGCCACCGAGGTTCATCTCGCGGACCGCGCGGGCGAACTCGTCACCGATCGGCGCGGTCGCGTTCTTGGCCACCGTGTCGATCGCCTGGGCGAACGAATAGCCGGCCTTCAGGGCGTTGGAGAGCAGAGTCAGGGTGTCGCCGAGCTGGCCGTTGAACTTCCTCAAGCGCTGGTTGATGCGGTACTTGACGTAAAAGCCGGGGATCAGGTAGCCGGCGAAGAACAGCAGGGCGAAGAGGATGCCCCAGCGCCAGTAGGCGATGAGGCCGACGAGCACGCCGCTGCCGAGCTGGATCATGAAGTACTCCGAAGGACGCAGCTTCAGGTCTGCGCGCTGGAGCTGCTCCGCCACCGACGGCTTGCCCTTTTTGGCGTCGCCGCGGCCCATCCGCTCGGCCGCCGGCGAGAACAGCCGGTTGAGCGTCTCACGCATGCCCTGCGACTGCGGCAGGGTCTGCGAGCCCGCGGTCGTCACGCCATACGCGGCGAGGCGGGCCTGGAAGTCCTCCGTGCCGCCAGCCGAGCGGCGCATCTGGCTGATGCCCAGGAAGAAGAGGAACACTCCCCCGAAGGCGATCAGCCCCAGAACCACGGTAATGCTCATCGATTCCTCCTAAAGGTCAGTACAGCTTATCCGGCGTGGGCTGCCGGACAGGCGCGAAAAGTGTTTCCGGCACGTCTTCGCCTTCGGCCCTGAGGTGCTCCATGCGCATGGGGCGGAGGCCGGTCGCCGAGTGGTAGCCGACCGCCTTGCCCTCGGGGCTCACGCCGACCTGCTTGAAGGTGAACAGCTCCTGGGTCACGACCTCGCCTTCCTTGCTGATGCCGGTGACCTCGGCCACGCTGACGATTCGGCGCACGCCTCCGCGCAGACGCGACTGCTGGACGATCAGGTGGATCGCCGAGCCGATCGTCTCCCGGATGGCGCGCGACGGAAGGTCCTGCCCGGCCTGGAGCACGAGCGTCTCCAGGCGGACCAGGCACTCGTGCGGGTTGTTCGCGTGCAGGGTCGACATCGAGCCATCGTGGCCGGTGTTCATGGCCTGGAGCATGTCCAGCGCCTCGCCGCCACGACACTCACCGACGATGATCCTGTCGGGGCGCATACGCAGACAGCTCTTGACCAGCTCGCGGATCGGCACGGCGCCTTTGCCTTCGACGTTAGGTGGCCGCGACTCGAGCTGGATCCAGTGCGGTTGCTGCAGCTGCAGCTCGGCCGCGTCCTCGCAGGTGATGAGGCGCTCGTTCTCGGGGATGAAAGACGAGAGGATGTTGAGCAGCGTGGTCTTCCCGGAGCCGGTGCCTCCGGAGACCAGGATGTTGAGCCGCGCCCGCACGCACGAGCGGAGGAAGGTCATGATCTCCGGGCTCGACGAACGGAAGCGGTTGACGATGTCCGCCGGTCCCCACTTCTCCTTGGAGAACTTGCGGATGGTGAGCGCCGGGCCTTTGAGGGCGATCGGTGGGATGACCACGTTGACACGCGAGCCGTCCTTGAGGCGCGCGTCACAGATCGGCGTCGACTCGTCGACGCGCCGGCCGACCAGGCTGACGATGCGGTCGATGACCTGGCGCATCTGGCGCTCCGACTCGAAGGTGACCGAGGAGAGGATCGGCTCGCCGCTCTTCTCGACGTAGATCTGCTTCGGGTGGTTGGCCATGATTTCGGTGATGTTCGCGTCGGCGAGCAAGGCTTCGAGCGGACCGAGGCCGAGCACGTCGTCGAGGACCGAGTCGACAAGGCGCTCCTTGTCGTTCTTGGTCATCGTCATCGCCGTGGTGCGGAAGTACTCCTCGGCGAGCTCGACGATCTTCTCCCGTACGCCGGCCTTGTTCGACGAGTCGATCTCGTCGGCGAACTTCTCGATCAGCTTGGCGTGGATCTGGACCTTGGCCGCGGTGAACGCGGGCGATAGGTCGCCGCCCACCTGGCGCACGGCGGCCGCGGCCTGAGACAGCGACGTCGGCGCTGCGGGCGCCGGAGCCGCCGCCTGGGCCACCGGCATGGTGGTCTGCGGCGTGTACTGTGGCGCCCCTGGCAGGGTCGCGGTGGCCGGCCCGTTGGCGGCGGCCCCCGGCGGAACCGTCTGGTTCTGCTTGACCCTGTCGAGTAGGCCCATTACGCCCTGGAGGCTAGAGCGCCGAGAAGTGGTACCGCGCGTCGACCTGCTTGCCGCTGACTCCACCTGCCGCCGTCACTGCCGGACAGCTGGGGTCGGGCGAGCTCGGGGGTGCGGCAAGGTAGTCCTTGTACGACTCCAGCGTGTACTTCACCTGCATGTTCTGGAGGAACCAGGTCATGTACTCGGCGTCGCACTGGGTCAGCTGGACGGTGAGGCTGGACGTCACGCCGGTGGTCGTGGCGCCGGTCTGGCTCGTCGTGGCGCCGGTCCCGGCGGCCGTGGTCACTCCGGACGACGCCGGGCCGAGGCCGATCACGCGCACACCGGTGAACACGGTCTTGCTGACGGTCTTGTCGACCTGCGAGCTGACCGATCCGCTGGGCGCGAGCTTCAGGACCTGGAGGCTCCCGGAGGCGATCACGGTGATGTAGTCGCCGAGGCTGATGTGGCCGGCCACGCCCTGCTGCTCACCGGTCGGGATGGTGATCGCGATGTAGCCGCTGGCCAGCGGGAGGTACGCCGGCGCGGCGCCGGCCGGGACGACGTTCAGGTCGGTCGCGAGCATGTCGGAGCTGATCAGGGCGCCCCGGCTGATGTTGATCTCGGCGATCTTATTGATGACGTCGTTGGGGTTGGTGTAGACGTTGGCGAGGCTGCCGTTGCCGTTGACGGAAGCCTTCGCCGTCTCGATATCGTTCGAGGTGATCTGGTGCCGGAGAGGGATGGACTGCTTGGCGATGACGACGGTGGTCGTCGGGCCGCCGAGCGCGGCTCCGCCGCCCACGTTGCCGAGCAGGAACACGCCGCCAAAGGCGAGGGCGGCGAGCAGAACGCCGACGATGATGAACAGTCGACCCCCGCCTGGACGGGGCCTGGCAGCAGCAGCTGGGACGGCCAAGACTAAGTCACCTCCGGTTGATTCGTGAGAACTGGATGCGCGAAAACGGCGACATTGTAAGCACCGGGACCTCCTTCTTCACCCAGATTCGCTGTAAAGAAGAGAGAGCCCCTCGCGGGGCTCTCTTGAAGGTGCTGTTACGTGGGCTCTTACGCTCCCAGAGCGGCTACGACGTTCGAGAACACGTTCTTGATCTGGTTGCCCATCGTAAGAAGGATCACGATGACCACGATTGAGACCAGAACGAGGATCAAAGCGTACTCAACCATGCCCTGGCCTTCCTGACGGGTCGTAAGGCTGCGGAGCTTCCAGTAAAGGCTCAACATCTCTGCAAATTCACCTCCTTTTTCCTGAACTACAGGCTTCTCACCTGCTAGACGCTGTCCAGTCCCCTTTCTTGCATGGGTCGTGAGCGTCCTCTCGCGGCGAGGATCCTACCCATCGGTACCCTGACAGGTCAATTCAATTAGTCAAAACGACCGGGGCCGCTTTCCCGGTCGCTAACCTTCCGGGGCGAGATGGCGGCGGAAGGCTTGGCGAACACGGCAGGGAGGCGCTCGGGAGCCTACTGGCGGGACCTCCTCCTGGGCCGGCTGGTCCCCTCCCTCTTCTTCAGCCTCTTCCTGGCCCGGGAGTTCGTCCTGCTCTGGGGCGGCGTGCAGGGGGTTCGCCAGCCGCTTGACCTGCTGTTCGTCGCCCAGCAGGTCCTGGCCCTCGCCTACTTCGCTCTCCTAGTCGTCCTCTACGCCGTCCGGCTGCCCCAGCGCGGGACCGACCACCGCCTGGCGGTGATCTTCATCGCCTTCAGCGGCACCTTCGCCGCCATCAGCGCCAGCTTTCTGCCGGGCGGAACGCGCCGCGAGGGGCTCGTCCTCGTGGCCGACGTCCTGGCCACCGTCGGACTCGCCTACTCGGTCTGGGGCCTGGCCTACCTGCGGCGCTCGTTCTCGATCATCCCCGAGGCGCGCCGGCTGGTCACGGGGGGGCCTTACGCCCTGAGCCGCCATCCCGTCTACGTGGGCGAGGTGACGACGGCGATCGGCGTCAACCTGGCCACCGCGGGCTGGCTTAGCGCCCTGGCGATCGCCTACTTCGTCGCGTGCGAGCTGCTGCGGATCCGCTGGGAGGAGCGCATCCTCGCCCTGAGCTTTCCGTCTGAGTACCCGGAATATGCAAGACGCGTCCCCCGCTACCTACCCAACCCCTTCGGGCGCCGCTGAGAGGCCGGTCGGCGTGTGGCTGAC
>DATEGB010000081.1:0-19454 GCA_035280365.1 Candidatus Dormiibacterota bacterium
TCCCAGTGATCTCAGGCGGTGGGCGGACCGCTTCTACTCAGGAAATTAACCCGCGCGCTCTCGTCTCACCGAGGCAGCACTCCGTGATGCCTTGCAGTCCGCCGACCCAACTTAACAGTCGAGCTCGAGGCATCAACGACCACGGGCCGGCTCACCGCCCACGAGATTTTCATACCCCGTAGTGCCCCGCGGGGAATGACCCTTAACAGGCAGGGTTCCTTTCGCGCCGCGCCGAGCCTAGCCTCGGCCCATGCGCAGTCTCATCCGTTCCCCACTCACATGGGCGGTGGTCGCCGAGATGATCGTGGTCGGCGTGCTGCTCGTCCTCGCCTGGAACGTCATCGGCTCGGTCGTCCATCCTGGGCTCGCCGTGGCTACGCCGGCGGTCGGCGCCTCACAGGAAGACACGCCGCTGCCTGACATCCCGACGGTGACCGGCGAGGGCGCGCGCGGTCCGATGCCGGGCCTGAACGTGAGCTCAGCCTTCTGGCGCCGGCGGCTCGCTGAGCTCAACCGCGACCAGGCGATCTTCGCCCAGCTCGAATGGCGCCTCGTCCATGCCGGCATGGACGCCGCGCGCGACTATGTCGAAGGCGTCGTGCTACCCGCCATCAGGCGGGCGGAAAGAGCTGTGGGCTAGCCGCCCGAGGACATGGTGACGTTGCCGTTGAGGGTCGCCCCGTCCTCGACGGTCAGACGGCCGACCTTGACGTCGCCGTTCAGGCGGCCGGTGCCCGCCAGCGTCAGGCGGCGCTTGGCGGTCACGTTGCCGGTGACCTGGCCGCGGACGCTGACGTTGGCGCCTTCGATGGCGGCCTGGATCGTGGCCGTTCCCTCCACGGTGACGTCGCCGCTGGCTTTCAGGTCGCCCTCGACCGTGCCCGCAACCTTGAGGTCGCCCTGGATCTCCAGGCGTCCCTGCAGGATGTCGCGCGGACCGAGGCTGACGACGTTGGTGCCGCCGTTCTGGGTGCTCGATGCCTGGGCCGCGGTCTTTTCAGCTTGAGCCATTGGGTCCTCCAGTGCGAAATGAGGGTCGATCCGGTTTTGAGGGAGCTAGCATCGTAACAGCCGTGCCCCCTGGCGGCGACGAAGGTTAGGCAATCATTTCAGTGGCGTTGATGGACCCCGATTCCAGCGGCGAGATGGTCGATCATGTGGTCGACTTCTTCGACCGTATGGCCCCGATCTACGACGCCTGGGCCGGGGGACAGCACGGCCGGGTGGCCACGCGACTTGTCGACCTGGCAGCGCCGGTCCAGGACGAGCACGTCCTCGATGTCGGCACGGGCACAGGCCTGGTCGCCAACCTGGTCGCCCCGCGGGTCAATCCTGGCCTGGTGATCGGCATCGACCTCTCGGAGCACATGCTGTCGATCGCTCGAGCGCGGAAGGAGAAAAACGTCCAGTTCCTGGGCATGGCCGCCGAGCACCTGGTGTTCCGGCCCGGGACCTTCGACCTCGTGACCATGGGTGAGTCGCTCGCTTACCTGGCCGACCCGACGGTCGCCCTGGCCGAGGCCCACCGCGTCCTCCGTTCGGGAGGCCGGCTCGCAGTGTCCTGCCAGCGGCGGAGCCTCAACACCCGCGCGCAGGAGCTTTTCTTCCAGGGCCTGACGCCGCTCGCGCGGCGCCATTACCTGAGCCTTCCCCGCTACAGCTCGGAGCGGGCGAAGTTTGGCGAGCCCGACGTCCTGCCCAAGATCCTTGCCGGGGCAGGTTTCGAGGTTGGGCGGCTGACGGACATGGTCACCGGCGGGCGCGCCGCCGGCGCGCGGGAGTGGATCGACCTGATGGCCGGCGCCGGGCCGCGGCCCTACACGCTCATCCGTTCTCTCGGCCCGCGCTATCGCGACGAGCTGGAGGCGGAGGTCGAGGCGGCGATGGCCAGCCTCGGCGACCCGGACGACGCCTTCAGGTACCACCATTCGTACGTGCTGGTCGTAGCGACCAAGCGATAACCGCCGCCGCCGCGAGGCACAGGGCCGCCGCGATGACGAAGATCTCGCGGTACTCCTGGAGGAACGCCGCCGCGACCAGGCGCTCGAGATGGCGCACGCGTTCGTGGAGGTCGGGGTCGTTGACCACCGGCGTGCCGAGGATCTGGTGAAACCGGTAGAGGCCGAAGGCGGTCAGCGCCGAGAGTCCGACAAGCATGCCCATCGTGCGCGCCAGGACGACGAGGCTCGTGGCGAGGCCGTGGCTCTGGCTGCGCGTCAGGGCCAGAACGCCCGCGGTGAGCGGCGCGATGACGAGGCCAAACCCAAGGCCGCATACGGCGAGCGCGACGTCGGCCTGCTTCACCGGGCCGAACTCATAGGCGAGCTCGCCTGACGTCCACGTCGCCATCTGCAGGAATGCCGCCGCGGAGATCGTGATGCCGGCGGCGCCTGTGATGCGATTGCCGAGGCGTGCAGACAGGACTCCTCCGAGGAGCGCTCCGACGGGGACGCCGATGAGGAACTGGGTGAGCAACAACCCCGAGTCCAGCGCCTCGAGGTTGAAGACGAGACGGCCGAGGATCGGAACGTCGACGAGGGCCACCATCAGCGCCGCGCCGATCAAGACGTTCGCGGTCGTGACGCCGGCGAAGGGGCGGCTGCGAAGAAGTTGGCGCGGGACGAGCGGCTCGAGCGAGCGGAGCTGGCGCCACCCGTACGCGCCGAGAAGGACGGCGGCGACCAGGGCCGCGGGGACGAACAGAGCGTTGACGGCGCGTCTCTCCGGGGCGTCAGGGTAAAGCGCCAGGACCAACGCGCCGAGACCCCCGCCGAGCAAGACCGCGCTGACCCAGTCGACGGCGGAGCCGGTTTCTGCACCGAGCCCCTGGCCCCGGCGGGCGGGCCAGAGCCCCATGCCACACAGGGCCGCGAGCGGAAGGTTCAGCCAGAACACCGCCCGCCACCCGCCAACGGCGGTTGCGGCGGCGGCCAGGGTGGCGCCGTAGAGCGGGCCGAGCACGCTTCCGGCCTCCTGCAGGCCCGCGACCGACCCGAGCGCGATGGTGCGCGAGCGGTCTGTGTACAGGTCGGCGGCGAGCGCCAGCGCCAGGGGCACGAGCCCACCGCCGCCCACGCCCTGGACGAACCGGCCGGCGACTAGCCACGGCAGGCCGGCGAAGCTCCACAGTCCGGCGGTCGCCGTGACGATCGAACCGGCGGCAAACGCCGCGAGGCAGGCCAGATAGACGGGGATGCGGCCGCGCACGTCCGAGTACGCGCCGAGCAGCGGCATGGCGACGACGTAGCCGGCGAGGAAGCCGGTCACGATCGGCGTCCCCTGCTCGAAATGCTCGATCGTGACCCCGACGTCGCCCATCATCGCGGGCAGCAGGGTGACGACCACGTAGGCGTCGAGCGCGGCGACGAACAGGCCCGCTCCCGCCAGGCCGAGCAGCAGTCGGCGGACGGTCAAGGAGCCGGCGAGCTGATGATCACCGGCGTGTTGAACGTGGAGATGTCGACCTCGACCGCGGCCTCCTTGCCGCCGTCGCCGAAGTTCCCGTCGAGCACCGCTTTGCGGACCAGGCGGTCGGACCCGATCCAGAGGTTGGCGGTTACGGGGCCGCTGGACTCGAGCTGGGCGAGGAGCCCGCGCACCTGGTCAGGGGAGTAGATCGTAGAAACGTGGTCCACGGTCCGGCCGTCGAGCTGCTCGCTCGCGATCCACTTCTTGTCCGCGCCCGCCGGGATCAGCGCCGGCAGCCCGGTCGTCGGGTCGAAGAGCTTGGCCATGTTCGGGAACTGGGCGGCCTGGGCCGGTGGCGCCTCGACGAACTTCGAAAACGGCAGCAAGAGGTAGGTGTGGCCCCCTGAGATCACGACTTCGAGCGAGAAGGTGATGTCCTTGTCCTTCACCTTGTACCTGGTGTCGCTGTCGGACGGCATGCGCACCGACATCGTGGCGCTGGTCAACGCGTAGCTCTGCACGCTGAGCGTGCCCCTGGTGACTTTCAGCGTGGCGCTCGCCGTCTGCACCTGCGCCATCGCCGCGCCGCTCTCGCGCAGGATCTTCGCGGCGTCGCCCGACGGCTGGCCGCACGCGGCGAGCAAAAGCGAGGCGATGACCAGCAGTCGCCTCACTCTCTCGCCCTCACGATCAGGCGGACGGGCCGGTCGAGGAACAGGTACTCCCACGCCCAGTTGATGAGCACGATGAGCCGGCTGCGGAAGCTGACCACGTTGATGAGGTGGACCGTCAGCCAGATCACCCAGCCGATGAAGCCGGAGAACTGGAACCCGCGAATCTGCGCCACCGCCGAGTTGCGCCCGATCGTCGCCATGATGCCGGGGTCCTTGTAGCGGAACGCGCTCGCGCCGCCACGGCCGACCATCTCCTGGATGACTCGGGCCACGTGCCTGCCAGCTTGCATCGCGACCGGGATCAGCATCGGGAGTCGTGGACTGCCGTTTTCCGCGCCGGCGAGGTCGCCGATGACGAAGACGGCCGGGTGGCCGGGCACCTGGAGCGTGGGCTCGACCTTGACCCGCCCCTGGCGCACGAGCTGCAAGCCGGCGGCGGCACCGACCTCTGAGGCTTTCACCCCGGCCGTCCAGATCACCATCCCGGTCGGAATCTCCTCGCCTCCGGCGATCTTCAGGCTGCCGGGCGTAACTCCCTCCACCTTGACGTTGAGCATCACCTCGATCCCCTTCTGCTCCAGCGAGCGGCGCGCCGCCTCGCGCAGCGGGGAGACGAAAGCCCCGAGGACGTAGGGCGCCGCCTCTATAAGCACCACCCGGACCTCTTTTGTGTCGAGGTCGCGGTAGTCCTTGCGCAGGACCAGGCGGATGAGCTCCGAGATCGCGCCCGCCATCTCCACCCCGGTCGGCCCGCCGCCGACGATGGCGAACGTCAGCAGCATCCGGCGCCGCGCGGGCTCGTCGGTCCAGCGTGACGCCTCGAACTGGGCGAGGATGCGGTTGCGGATTGCCAGCCCTTCGTCCAGGTCCTTCAGGCCCATGGTGTGCGCCGCGAGCGAGGGGTTGCCGAAGTAGTCGCTCTGCGCGCCGGTGGCGAGCACGAGGTAGTCATAGGGCACGGGTCCGTGGTTGGTCAGAATGCGGCGGCCTTCGAGGTCGACTCCGGTGATCGACGCCTGGAGGAAGTCGGCGTTGCGCAGGGGTCGGATCAGCTGGCGGACGGGGCGCGCGATCTCTCCCGGGTCGAGCAGCGCCGAGGCCACCTGGTAGAGCAGGGGTGTGAAGAGGTGGTAGTTGTTGCGGTCGACGAGCAGCACGTCGACCGGGGCATGCTTCAACGCCCGAGCGCAGGTGAGGCCGCCAAAGCCGGCGCCCGCGATGACTACGCGCGGGCGCTTGGGGCCGTTCATGTTGGAATGTTGCGCTGTCCCTTCTGAGGCGGGTAGCGGCCGCGCCCGCTGCCGCGCCGGCGGTTGGCCATCGTCTCCAGGGCGCCCGCGCCACCAGTCGCCTGGACGAGCGACTTCGGCAGCTTCTGCTTCTTCTTGACCACCGGCTCGAACAGGTCGCCGAGCTTGTCCACGCGCTTCAGGACCTGGTCCGAATCGAAGACGAGAACTTCCGGGTCCTTGGCTTTGAAGCACTTCTCGACCTCGTCCCACGAAACCGGCGTCGAAACTGTCGGCCGCTTGCGCGCCCGCAGCGAGTAGACGTTGACGGTCGTCTTGTACTGGTCGTTCTGGCTCCAGTCGATCAACACCTTGCCGCCGCGCAGCTCCTTGAGCTGCTTGTGCACCGCGAGGTCCGGATACTTCTCCTCGAAGAACTGGGCGAGGCCCTTCGACACGACCTTCGTCTCGTTGTAGTCGACCTTGGTGTTCAGCGGCACGTAAAGCTGCAGCCCCTTCGAGCCCGAGGTCTTGGCGCAGCACTCCAGGCCGTGGTCGCGGAACATATCGCGCAGCATCAGACCGATGCGGCAGCACTCGACGATGGTCGCCGGAGGGCCGGGGTCGAGATCGAAGACCAGCGATCGCGGCGTCGGCAGGTCCTTGCAATACGACAGCGACGTATGCATCTCCAGGGTGGCGAGGTTGGCGAGCCACACGAGCGTGGGCAGGTCCTGACAGAGGCAGTAGTACATGTCGCGGTTGTTGCCCCCGCTCCACACGGTCGCGGTCTGCACCCACGGCGGCCGGTGCTTCGGACAGTTCTTTTCGTAGAAGAACTCACCGTAGACGCCGTTGGGGTAGCGCTTGAGGGTCAGCGGATGGTCGCGCGTGTGCGGCAGCAGCACGGGCGCGATGCGCGTGTAGTAGTCGATGACCTGCGCTTTGGTGAAGCCCTCGTCCGGGTACAGGACCTTGTCGAGGTTGGTGAGCTTCAGCGTCCGGCCTTCGATCTGGACCTCGACCGACGTTTCTTTAGCCACCTTCGCGTACCACCTCCCTGGCGGGCTTGTCGTTGCGGAAGCCTTTGAAGGCCGGCGCGCGCAGCTGGCCGCCTCGCGTCCACTCGACGAACTCGAACTCGGCGACGATCTCCGGCTTGACGAAGTGGGCCGCCCGCGGCGGCTTGGCGCCGGCCTCGAACGGGCTCTTCTCCGTCGCCAGCGGCTTCAGCCTGGTGTTGAGCTCGTCGAGGATCTTGTCCGTGAAGCCGGTGCCGACCTTGCCCGCGTAGACGAACTTGCCGTCCTCGTTGTAACCGATGAGCAGCGCGCCCGGGTAACCGCGCCGCTTGCCCTCGCCCTCCAGCCAGCCGCCGACGACGAGCTCCTGGCGGTTGCGGTTCTTGATCTTCTGCCAGGCCCCGCTCCGCCGGCCTGGCTCGTACCGCGAGTCGAGCTTCTTGGCCATCACGCCCTCGAGGCCCGCTTTCCGGCTGGCCTCGAACATGGTCGGCCCGCCGCCCTCCTCGTAGGGCGGCGTCTGCCACGCGGCGCCGGCGAGCTTCAGCCGGGCCAGCGCCGCGCGCCGGTCGAGGTAGGTCGCCTCTGTCAACGAGTGCCCATCCCTCCAGACGAGGTCGAAGACCATGAACGTGACGGGCACCTGCTTCATCTTGCGACGGATCTCGTTGGGGTCGGTGAGGCCCATGCGCTGCTGGATCTCCTCGAAGCTGGGCCGGCCCCGCTCGTCGAGGGCGACGATCTCGCCGTCGAGGATGACCTCGCTCGAGCCGAGGGCGCGGCCCATCGGGTGGATCTCCGGGTAGCGCGGCGTGATGTCCTCGCCGGTGCGGCTCTGCAGCCGGACGCGCCCGCCTTCGACGTAGGCCAGCGCACGGATGCCGTCCCATTTGAACTCGAAGCCCCACGCGTCGTCGGGCGTAGGGAGCTTGCTCATGAGCTTGGCCATCATCGGCACCAGGCTTCTCGGCATCGGCTTGCGGCCGGGGTCCTGCGGCGGGTCCATGCGGTGGATCATCCAGTCGTTGCCGCGGGTCTGAAACAGGACGTAGCGGCCCTGCAGGCGCTTGCCGTGGAGGTCGATCATGACCTCGCGGTCCGTCCACTTGACCGGGTCGTAGGTGCCTTCGTCCCAGATCATCACCTTGCCCCCGCCGTACTCGCCCTTGGGGATCTCGCCCGCGAACCTGAAGTACTCGAGCGGATGGTCCTCGACGTGGACCGCGAGGTGGTTTTGCTTCGGGTCGGGCGGGATGCCTTTCGGCACCGCCCAGGAGACGCCGACGCCGTCCTTCTCGAGCCGGAAGTCCCAGTGCAGGCGACGGGCGTGATGCTCCTGGACGACAAACCGGAGCGCCCGCGCTGCCTTTTTGGGAACGCGGGCGCCGGGTTCAGGTGTCTTCTTGAAGTCTCGCTTCGCCTCGTACTCGGCGAGCTTCTTCGTCGCCATCCAATAGAAAGACTAGGCCACGGCCGCCTGCTCCTCCTCGACCACAAGCTGGACCTGGCGTGGTCCGCGGACGAACGCCGAGGCGAGGGCGGCGATCACCAGGACCGCGATCGGCAGCACCAGCGTCGGGTGCATGGCGTCGACGAACGCGTGCGTGAACACGTAGCGGGCGATCTCGGCGACCTGGGCCGGGAACTGCGCGCCGGTGCCGGTCTGGCCGATGCCGACCTCGAAGCCGGAGCGCGCCGCGTGGCTGAACCCATCGATGAAAGGCGCGCGGTACTGCGCGCGGAGCTGGCCCGATGCCGCCACCGCCTGGTCGTGCAGGGCCAGGGCGAGGCGGTTCTGAAGAAAGGCGCCGACGATCGCGCTGGCCAGGACGCCGCCCATCTCCTGGATGGTGTTGATGACGCCCGAGGCGACACCGGCCAGATGCGCGGGCAGGTCGCGTGTGCCGATGCTGAACACCGGGGTCCAGATGCAGCCCATGCCGAGGCCGCTGAGGATCAGCCCGGCGGCGAAGTCCCACCGGCCGGAGTTCGCGTGGGCGGCCCAGTCGATGTAGCCGCTACCGGCGGCCAGCATGAGCAGGCCCGGGATCAGCAGGTACTTGCCGTTGACCTTCTGGACGAGGCCGCTGGCCAAGCCGGACGAGACGATCATCGCCACGGGCTGCAGGGCGATGGTCAGGCCGGCGTCGATGGCGCTCAGGCCAAGCACCGACTGCAGGTAGATGGTGAGAGGCAGGTATAGCCCGAGAATGGCGAAACCCATGGCCGCCATGACGAAGGTCATCAGCGCGAAGTTGCGGTCCTTGAAGACGGCGAACGGGAGCAGCGGCTCCGAACCCTGGCGCCGCGCCTGGTAGGCGAAGAAGAGGATGAGGAGCAGGGCGCCCGCCGCGATGATCTCGGGGATCGTGATCCCTGAGGTCACGACGCCCCAGTCGTAACGCTGGCCTTCGATGAAGCCGAAGATCACGCCCAGCAGACCGGCCGTGGCCAGCGCCACGCCCAGTAGATCGAGCCGGTGCTTGCGCCCCGGCCGGAGGTCAGGGACCAGCAGCAAGGCCAGCGCGAAGGTCAGAAGGCCCACCGGCAGGTTGACGGTGAAGATCGACCGCCAGCCGAAGTGGGTGACCAGAAATCCCCCGACCGTCGGACCGGCGATGACGGCGAGACCCGCGATGACGCCGTAGACGGCGAACACGCCGCCGCGCTTCTCGACGGGGAAGAGCGACATCATGAGGGGCAGGCCCTGCGGGGCGATGACCGCAGCGCCAAGGCCCTGTAGGCCGCGCGAGACGATGAGCTGGGTCGGGTCCTGCGCCAGAGCGCTGATGCCGGAGGCGATCGTGAAGATGACCACGCCCGCGGCGAACACGTTGCGCGGCCCGTAGATGTCACCAAGCCTCGCCGAAGTGATGAGGAGCACTGCGTAGAAGAGGCTGTAGGCGTTCAGCACCCACAACACCTGGTCGAGGCTCGCGTGCAGGCCGTCGAGGATCGACGGGATGGCGATGTTGACGATGGTCAGGTCGAGCAAGGTCATGAAAAGGCCGAGCACGAGCACGCTCAGCGCGGCCATCGGGTGTTTGCGAATGCGGTTCATCAGCTGGTCTCCTTGGTGAGGCGAATCTCGAGGCCGATGCCTTCGGTCTCGATCTCGCACGTTCCGAATGGACTCTGTGCCGCGAGACGAGCAAGCTCCGACGGCGCGTAGGCGCGACGCTTCAGCATCTCGAGGGTCGCCTTCGTGGTGAAGGTCGCAATCCGGCCGAGCTGCATCCGTCCGACCTCACGGTCGATGTCGGCATGTGTTGCGTCGCGACTCATGTCCTGAATGACGGCGGTCCCGCCGGGACGGAGGACCCTGTGCATCTCGGCCAGCGCGCTGCGCGGCAACGTGAAGTTCTTGAAGGCGGCCTGGCAGACGATCAGGTCGAACGACCCGGACTCGAACGGCATGTGGGCCACGTCGCCCTGGCGGAAGTCAACGGCCACGCCGGCCGTGCGCGCGTTCTCGCCGGCGATCTCGACGAACGTGTGGCTGATGTCGAGGCCGGTCACGGCGAGGTCTCCGATCCGGGCGATCTCGATCGCGAGGTATCCCGGCCCCGGTCCAACCTCGAGCACCCGTGCTCCTGCAGTCAGGCCTCCGGTGAGCTGGGCCGCCTGTTTCCTGTACAGGTCGAACTGGCTTTGCGAGCCGCGGACCCGTGTGTACCACCTGGCGATCGGCCCCTCCATCTCGGGACCTTTGAACCGCCAGCGTCGCTTCTCGGCTATCTGCATCTCCTGTCTCCTTCTGTTGTCTAACGTTGTTAGGCGCCTCTTGTGGCACAATACACCTAACGATGTTAGGTATGCAAGCGCCACTACAACTTTTAGAGGAGAATGTGCCGTGGAACCGTTGAGCCCGGAAGAGGAAAAGCAGCGAGGTCTGACTCGGGAGCGTCTGGTGCAGGCGGCTCTCGAGCTGATCAATGAAGAAGGGCTCGAGGCCCTGTCCATGCGGGGGCTCGCCGACCGCCTCGAGGTCAAGGCGGCGTCGCTCTACTGGCACGTGCGCGATCGCCGCGAGCTTCTCGAGCTCCTGGCGGACGGGATCCTGGAAGGGGTTGGCCGGCCCCCCCGGTGCTCGACCTGGCGGGAGACGGTGGTCGCCATCGGCGAAGCGCTGGGCAAGACGGTGGCCGCAAACAAGGACGCCGGCCGCGTCCTCCTCGATGTCCCCGGCGCGCTCACGCGCAGCGACACATACTCCGACCTGAAGTCTCAGCTGCAGTACGCAGGCCTCCAGGCGGGAGAGGCCGGCGAGGTCGCGCTGATGGTGATGACGCGCGCGATCACGGCGCCTGTGGCGGCTGAAAAACCGATTGCGCCAGGTGTTGCCGGCGGGCCGGCCTCGATCGCGATCGACAGCGGATCGCGAGGCGTGATCCTGCGGGCAGGCCCACCCGACATGCAGGCGCTCATCCGGGTCCCGCCTGACCAGGGCGGAGCCGCACCGGCGGTGATGAGGGGCGAGCAGGTCGTCGTCCGGCGGCTCCGCGGCGTGGGCAGGGGAGAGCTGGAGCTAAACCCGCGCCGGCCCTGGAAGTTCAAGGTCCAGGCGCCGACCTGGAACACCGTGCTGGACGTGGCCGGGCTCGACGTGCGCGAGATCTGGGTCGACAGCGGGGCGGCGAACCTCGAGTGTTTCCTGCCGCTGCCCCACGGCGTGGTGCCGGTGCACATCTCGAGCGGCGTGGTCAACGTTTCCATCCACCGTCCCCGCGAGGCTGCGGTCACCGCCGTCGTGCACACCGGCGCCGTGAAGCTGAAGCTGGACGACTACTCGACGAAGGTCGCGGTCTTTGACGTGCACTGGCAGAGCGACGGCGCGATCGGTTCGCGTGACCGATATGAGCTCGACGTGAGCAGCGGAGTCGTCGACTTCAGGCTCGACCTGTACGTGCCCAGGGTCCGCCCACCTGAAGGCACGCCTGCAGTCGAGGAGCCCAGCGGCAGGGGAGCGTCGGCGCTGGACATCCTCCTCGACGGAGTGGAGGCCCGGGCCAAGAACCGGTAGTCAGAGGCTTTGATTCCTTAACAGGCTGGGTTTTCAGGCGCGATCGCCGCCGGTAGCGTGCGCGGGAAAAGCTCTTGGAGGCGCACATGCTTTTCCTCACAGGCGACCCGGACATCACCCCGATCACGAACCTGATCAACACCTGGATCCACATCGGCCAGGCGCTCGTCGGCTCAATCGGCGCGCTCGCGTTCATCTTCGCGTTCATCTGGAAGATCACCGCGGTCGAGTCGAAGTCGGCGCTTGCGGCCAAGCAGTGGATCCAGCGCATCGTCGTCGGCACCATCGGCGTCGAGGTGGCGAGCTCGCTCGTCGGCATCCTCACGAGCTCCGTCCCGACGCACTAGGCGCATGAACTTTCCCGACCCTGGGGCCTTGCTCGCGGTCCTGGGCCAGATCGCGGGCTATCTCGACACGCTGGTGCACCCGAACCTCGTCGTCGCCAAGGTCCTTGACGACAGCGTCGGCCTGCTGCTGAAGGTCTGGTTCAAATTCATCCTGAGCACGACGGACTTCGAGACCGGCGGCGATTTCGTGACCGGCGCCGCGATCCAGCGATTCGAACCGAAAGTGCAGCTTATCGCCAATCTCGCGCTGGTGCTCGTGGCGATCTGGGCGTCGTACCGGATCATGTTCGGCCACGGCCTGTTCACGCAGTACACGGCACGGATCCTGCTTCCGCGCCTGTTCATGGCCGTGGTCCTGGTCAACTTCGCGATGCCCCTGTTCCAGATGCTCGTCTCGGGCGCGAACGCGATCAGCCACTCCGTGCTGAGCCTCACGGTGACCGACGACCTCACCACGTTTCTCGCGGGACTGCGCCAGGGCGACCCGGGGACCGGGACGTGGGAGGTCCTGGTCACGGCCGCGCTCGCCGGCGGCTACGGGGTGCTGGCGATCGCCTACCTGATCAGGTATGCGGTCCTGGTCGTGCTGGCGATCACGGCGCCGCTGGCGGCGCTGCTCTTCATGCTGCCCGAGACCGCGCACCTGTCGAAGATGTGGACCTCACACTTCGCCACCAACCTTTTCATGCAACCCGCGCAGCTGTTCGTGCTGGCGGTCGGCTTCGCCCTCGAGCGGCAGGGCATCGGCCCGGTCCACCACCTGTTCGCGCTCGCGGCGCTGCTGATCGTGTTCAAGGTTCCGGGCGCGCTGGGCAGCGCGGAGAAGGCGGCCCACAGGCTGGAGTCGACGGTGCACTCCGCGTTCAAGGTGGCGCTGCACGCGATGGCGAAGGCGTGATGCGCGCCCTCGCCCTGGCCGCGGGCTGCGTCGCCATGTTTCTCGTCGGCGCCGCGCAGGTGCCGAGCCACGTGCAGCTCTCCGTTTCGTCCGTCGTGTGGGGAGCCGTAGTGACGCAGCCCTTCGGCTGCACGACGCTGCAGCTCGAGCCCTTCGACGCGTCGTGCCCGTCGCACCACGTCCACACGGGCATCGACCTGGCCGCGCCGTCGGGTACCGACGTCCACTCCGCGACGGCCGGCGTGGCGCTGACCGGCTCCGACCCGGAAGGCGCCGGCAACTTCGTCGCCGTGCTGGTGGACGCGCGGGTTCGCGTCCTCTATTGCCACCTGTCGGCGTTCGCGGTCCGCTCCGGCGACTCCGTCTGGCCGGGCGAGGTCATCGGCTATGTCGGTGCGACGGGCCTGGCGACCGGTCCCCACGTGCACCTGCAGGTCGACATCGCCGGCGTCCCGGTCGACCCGGCGAAGTTTCTCAGGTCTTAGTACCCCCTTTCTTAACAACCTGGGTTGGCGCGAGCGCTTGCGCCGCCTAGCCTGGGCTCCATCTCACGGAGGTGATGCGATGGTCAACAAGGTTCTTCTCATCGGCAACCTGGCGTCGGACCCCGAGGTCAAAGCGACACCCGCCGGCATGTGCGTCGCCAAGATGCGCCTGGCGACGAACACGTACGCGGGTAAGGACGACGAGGGCAAGGCGAAGGAGCGCACGGAGTTCCACTACCTGGTCGCGTTCGGCAAGGTGGCGGAGTTCGCCGGACAGTACCTGAAGAAAGGCCGCATGGTGTACGTCGACGGCAGGCTGCAGACCAGCTCGTGGGACGACGCCGCCTCGGGCCAGAAGCGGTACCGCACCGAGGTGGTGGTCGAGGAGATCCGGTTCGTCGGATCGAAACCGTCGGAGGCGGCGGCCTAACCCAGTAATCTTGTAATCGCGATGGCCGAGGACCTCACCGCCTGGTTTGCCGCCCGGGTTCCCAAGGCCTGGTTTGCCGGGCCGCCGGAGGTCACCGCCGACGGGGAGGAGATCCTGGTCATGGGCTCGCTGCCCGACGTCGAGCTCGCCGGCGGCACCGCGAAGGAGGGCCGGGCGGCGGCCCGGTCCGCCCGCATCGACCGCTTCCGCGAGGAGACTCGCGAGGACCGGATCCGGATCGCCCGCGAGGCCGAGCGGCAGTTCCGGCGCAAGGTCGCCTGGGGGGCGCGCTGCGGCGACGAGTCGAAGATCTTCACCACCCTCAGCGTGCCCGTGATGACGCGCCTGCGCATGAACGAGCGGTCGATCCTGGACACCCTCGTCGCGGGAGGCGTCGCCCGGAGCCGAAGCGAGGCCCTGGCCTGGTGCGTCCGGCTGGTCGGCATGCACCAGGCGGACTGGATCAAGGGCCTCCGGGACGCGCTGGTCAAGGTCGACGAAGTTCGCAGTAAAGGGCCGCTGAACTAGTCATACCCGTCGATACTGGTGGCCACCTTGATCGCCGAAGGCGGACGGAAACACGTCGTGATCATGGGCGCGGGGCCGGCGGGCCTGACCGCCGCCTACGAGCTCCTGAAGCGCGGCCTGCCCGTCACCGTGGTGGAGAGGGACCCAAAGCAGGTCGGGGGCCTGGCCCGGACGGTGGAGCACCGGGGCTACCGGTTTGACATCGGCGGCCACAGGTTCTTCTCCAAGAACGAAGAGGTCGAGGACTTGTGGACGGAGATCCTCGGCGACGAGATGCTCACCCGCGGCCGGCTGTCGCGGATCTACTACCGCGGGCGCTTCTTCGCCTACCCGATCCAGGCGTTCAACGCGCTCTGGAACCTCGGCCCCATCGAGGCGTTGCTGTGCCTCGCCAGCTACGCGCGGGCGAGGCTTCGTCCGATCAAGAACCCGAAGACGCTCGAGGACTGGGTCCGCAACCAGTTCGGCTGGCGGCTGTTCAGCATCTTCTTCAAGACCTACACCGAAAAGGTGTGGGGCATCAGCACCAGGGAGCTGTCAGCCGACTGGGCGGCGCAGCGGATCAAGAGCCTGGACCTCTGGGTCGTGATCCGGAGCGCGCTGCTGCCCAACCGCAAGCCGAAGCGTCGCGGCGAGATCGTGACCACGCTCATCGACCGGTTCCGCTATCCGCGGCTGGGCCCGGGGCAGATGTGGGAGAAGGTCGCTGAGATCAGCGCGCGAAAAGGGCACCCGGTCAGACTCGGGCGGGCCGTGGAGCGCATCAACCACGCTGACGGCGCGGTGACGTCGGTGGTGACGGCATCTGAAGACGGCCCGAGCGAGACACACGAAGGGACGGACTTCATCTCGAGCATTCCCATGCGCGAGCTCGTCGCGCGGCTCGACCCGCCCGCGCCCGACCACGTGCGCAAGGCCGCGGACAGCCTGGGCTACCGCGACTTCATAAGCATCGCGCTGATGATCGACCGGCCCGCTGTATTCCCCGACAACTGGATCTACATCCACGACCCGGGTGTGCGCGTCGGTCGGATCCAGAACTTCAAGAACTGGAGCCCTGACATGGTTCCCGACCAGGCCAAGACGTGCCTGGGCCTCGAGTACTTCTGCTTCGAGGGCGATGGCCTGTGGACGACGTCCGACGCGGCCCTCGTCGAGCTTGCCAGGAAGGAGCTCGAGCAGCTCGGCATCTGCCCCGCGAGTGCCGTGTTTGATGGAGTCGTCGTCCGCCAGCGGAAGGCATACCCGGTGTACGACGACGCGTATCAGGCCAACGTGTCAGTCGTGCGTGAGTATCTTCAGCGCTCGCTGCCCAACCTGCACCTGGCCGGCCGCAACGGCATGCACAAGTACAACAACCAGGACCACTCGATGATGACCGCGCTGCTGGTGGCGCGGAAGATCGCGACCGGCTCGACGCTCGACCCGTGGAAGGTCAACGCGGATGCCGTCTACCACGAGGACATCAAGGTCGGAGAGCGCGACCTCACCGGCCGGCAGGCCCCGGAGCGGGTTCCAGCTAAGGCTTGAAGCTCAGGCGGTCTTCGGGCGGGCGAAGTTGGCGGCCACGAAGCTCGCCACCGCAAGCACGACGAAGAGAATCGCGTGCTTGTAATGGGGGCCCGAAGTCGTCGACGTTGCGATCTGCAGCACGCCGAGCGCGTACAACGCGGCGACGATCAAAAAGACGACCCCGATCACCCCAAGCGCGGCCGCGACCGTGTTCGACCTGGTCACGGATTGAAATGTAACAAAGCCATGCTGACCAGGCCGGCCGCGATGCAGTACGCGCCGTAGGGGTCGAGCCGACCCGAACGAAAGTAGCGCAGCAGGAAGCGCGCGCTCGCGTAGGCTGCGATCCCCGCGAGCACGGCGGCGGCGAGATACTCGGCCACCGGGACGCCTTGCTTGAACAGCTCCGGCACCTCGACCAGGCCGGCGCCGAGGATCACGGGCGTGGCGAGCAGGAAAGAGAAGCGTGCGGCCTCCTGGTGGCGCAGGCCGGCGAGCAGGCCGCCGCCGATCGTGATCCCGGAGCGCGAGATGCCGGGCAGGAACGCCAGCGCCTGGCACGCGCCGACGAGCGCGGCCGCTCGGAAGCTGATCCCCTCCGCCAGCGCGAAATGCGACTCCTGCTCTTCGCGCGAGGCGCCGCGCTCGCGCCGCCGGCGCAGAAACTCGAAGCCGAGCATCAAGAACCCGTTGAGGATGAGAAATCCCGCCGCCTCGTAGGGGCTCGCGAACAGCGACTTGATCCGGCTCTCGAGGAAAACGCCCAGAACCGCCGCGGGGATCGTGCCGGCGAGCAGGAGCATGGCGAGGCGTTCCGAGTCCGTCGTCATGCGGCCGCGCACAGCCGCCGTGAAGAATCCGCCGATGATCGCGACCCACTGTGCGCGGTAGAGCACGAGCAGCGCCGTCGCAGTGCCCAGGTGGAGGAGGACGAGAAACGGGACGAACGAAGGGTCGGACTGGCGAAAGCTCCAGCGGAGCAGGCTCGGCAGCAGGACGGCGTGGCCGAGCGACGAGACCGGGAACAGCTCGCTCGCACCCTGCAGCAGGCCCATGAACAATGCCTGCCACAGGTTCACTGGTTAGATTGTCAGGCAATGACAAGGCTTGCCGCGTTCACCCCGGCCGTGCGCACGCTCGACGAGTCGATCGCGCGCGCCAAGGCGGCGGAGCGGCTGGGTTACGAGTCGGTGTGGACGACGCAGCTGCCCGACGCCCGCGATGCGGCGTTGGTCCTGGCCGCCTACGCCACTCACACCCAGCGCGTGCGGCTCGGCACCGGCGTGCTGCCCATTTACACCCGCCACCCGACGGCGATGGCGCAGATGGCGGCGACGCTGGACGAGGTGTCTGGCGGGCGATTCATCCTTGGCATCGGCGTCAGCCACAAGGTCACGGTCGAGGGCATGTGGGGGATGCAGCTCGAGGAGCCAGTGGAGGCGATGCGCGAGTACCTGACCATCGTGCGCACGAGCCTCAGTGACGGCGGATGCACCTTCAATGGGCGGTTTTTCACCGCGCGCTGGCAGTACTCGGGTCCGCGGCGAGCGGACGTGCCCATCATGATCTCGGCCCTGAACCCGCGCATGCTCGAGCTCGCGGGCGAGCTGGCCGACGGCGTCGTCCTCTACATGTGCAACCCGGCGTACATCAGAGACGAGGTCATCCCGGCGGTGCGACGCGGACGGGAGAAGACAGACAGGCCGATGGACGGCTTCGAGATCGTCGCGGCTGTCGACTCATGCGTCACGACGGACCGCGCCGCCGCGGTCCAGGTCTACGGCAAGACGCTGGACCGCTACGCGGCGCTGCCTTTCTACCGCCGGGCGATGGAGCGCGGCGAGTTCAACGCCGACCAGCTCGCGGCCATCGGCGACGCGCGGCAGGTGCACGAGGTCATCGAGAGCTACCGCGAGGCCGGCGTCACCCTGCCCGCGGTGGGGCCGTTCGGCGGCCACGCCGGCGCCGGAGGGTACGAGGCCACGCTGGCGGCGGCGGCCGCGACTTAAGTCAGCGTCGAGGACGCCTCATCGACGAGGCGGCGGGCCTCGGCGAACTCCCGGCGCACGGCGGCATCCTCGGCGCCGTCGAGAAGCCGCACAACCTCGGCCCACCGGCCCGAGTCGCGCTCGCTCAGGCCGGCTTTGACCTGGCCGATGGTCTGGGTCGCGAACAGCAGCCCGCCACCGGGGTTGTCGAGGATCGAGCGCGCGATGCCCAGCTGCTCGCGCGCCCAGCCGACGATCTCGTCGCCCGGATGCGTGTCGAGAGGCTTCGGCCCGCGAACGTCGACTCCCATGCGCGATCTATTGTCCGGCAAGCGCGCGGAGCGACTCGCCCGTCAGGCGATAGACCTCCCAGTCGGAGTTCGGCTTCGCGCCCAGGCTCTCGTAGAACCTGATCGCATCGCGGTTCCAGTCGAGGACCGCCCATTCGAGTCGCCCGCAACCGCGTTCCACCGCCAGCCTCGCCAGCGCCGCGAGCAGAGCGCGGCCGACACCTCCGCCGCGGTGCTCCGGCAGCACGAACAGGTCCTCGAGATAAATGCCCGGCTGGGCCAGGAAGGTCGAGAAGTTGTGAAAGAACAAGGCAAATCCAACAGGCTTGCCGTCGTCCTCGGCGATCAGCGTCTCGGCGTAGGGGCGTTTGCCGAACAGCGCCCGGTCGAGCCTGGCCTCGGTCATCGTCACCTCCTCCTCGAGGCGCTCGTAGCGTGCCAGGCCGCGGATCAGCTCGGCAATCAGCGGGACATCGGAGCGCTCGCCGGAGCGAATGCGCAAGGTCATCGCGGCCGGTCCTTCAGCCGGTAGACGAGGCGCATGGCGCCGTGAGTGTCCGAGAAGCTCGCGATCTTGTTGTCGACGAGACCCGCCGCCAGCCCGGCGTCGATCACGTCGGTGTCCCGCAGCTCGCTGCGGCCGCCCTTCGGTCGGACCACCCACACCGCGCCGTTGGGTTCGATCCACGTCTTCACGTCACGTATCCGTTCGAGGTCACTCCGCGTCGAGGTGCCAAGGAACACCACGTCGCAAGGCGTGCGGGGCTTGGTCCTGGCGATGTCGGAGGTCCGCCCGCGCAGCAGCCGGACGAAGTCCGCGTCGTCGAGGTTGACCAGCACCACCTTCGCGCCCGGCTTGACGCCGAGGCGGTCAAGGAGCGGTTTTGTCGTTTCCGCCACGAACCGCTCCGAAGACGATGACGCCGAGCAGCCAGCCCGCGTACGCGCCGGCGATGACCAGCAGGATCAGGGGAAGCGGGTTGCCGACGCGGCTCGAGACCAGCTGCCCGAAGCCGACCATCACCCCGAACGCGACCGCGCCGGCGACGCCGCCCGCGGCCGCACCGACCAGGGCCGCCGGAGTGAGCCGTCGTCTCAGACTTCGACCACCTGCAGGTCTTTGACCGCGCCGCGCGTGGTGCCCGAGTACACGTGGTTGAAGAAGAACCGGGTGTCTGGGTGACGGCCCTTCAGCCTGGCCGCCGCCTCCCAGCTCATGTGGCTGAACACGTCGCCGGGCCCGGTCGCCTCGACGATGGCGACGTCGGCGTGGTCGACGAGCCTGTCCAGTGGCGCCGTCGGCTCCGTGTCGCCCGAGTAGGCCACTACCTTTCCGTTGACGTGGATCCGGTAACCGGTTGCGCCCATCGTGCCGTGGTCGAGCTTGACGGTCTCGTAGCGCACGCCTGCGGCCCTGCCCGAGGCCTTCGCGGTCACGTAGCGGACCTTGAACTGTGGCCGCATGACGCGCTTCCAGTCCGGGCCCCAGCTCACCTCCCACAGCTTCTCGAGGTGCTCCCCGACGCCAGACGGTCCGACGAAGGTCAGGGGCCGGCGATCGACGAACACTCGGTGCAGCACGAAAGGCGGCAGCCCGAGCGTGTGGTCGCCGTGGAAGTG
>DATEGB010000082.1:0-47028 GCA_035280365.1 Candidatus Dormiibacterota bacterium
GAGGTCGCCGATCAGCCGCCGACCGCCGAAGTCGACCCGGCGCGGATCCGCCAGGTCATCGGGAACTTGCTGTCGAACTCGATCCGGCACACACCTTCTGGCGGCTCAGTGAAGGTAGCTGTTTCCGCGCCGGCAACGATCACGGTCAGCGACACAGGCGAGGGAATCCCGCCGGAGCTGCTGCCTCACGTGTTCGAACGGTTCGCCAAGGGCCCGAACTCCACCGGCAGCGGCTTGGGCCTTGCAATCGCCCACGACATCGTGGCGGCCCATCACGGGACAATCGCCGTCGAAAGCCAGTCGTCTAACGGCACGTCTGCTCGGATCTCGCTTTCCACGACCGGCTCAGCGCCCATGCATGCGGGCACGCCTGGAAGTCCTGGTCGGGATAGTCGCATTTGAGGCGGCCGAAGCCTTCGGCAGACGCCATGACAGAACCGCCTGGTGAGTTTTGACCTGGTTGTCCTGTCCGGAGCTGAGGCCCTCGACGCTGATGCAGCGCGCGACGCGTTTCGACACGTCGCCTCAGGCGCTGCGTGGAATGAAGTCCTGAAGGAAGATCCGCGCATTGCACAGTTTGCAGCAGCGTTTAATGCGCGGTGGCCTGATACCGTCGAACTTGAAGCGTCGCCGGCGCATCTGATCTTGTCCATCCCCGGATCGGCGCCTGACGAGATCATCAGTTTTTGTGAGACGACCGCCGCGCGGTTGTGGCTGAACCTGTTCGACCCTCAAGACGAAACCCTCGATTCGCCGGGTCGCCCGCCGCGCAAGGCCACACCGTCGCCCCGGCCGACATTCATCTGCCAAGCTGCGGCAAATTGATCGCCGGCGGGCGATGTGTGGAGGCCTCGAGGCTGCTGCATCTCGAGTGCCTGTCGGAGTAGCACCGAGCCGGCTGAACGAGCAGGTGCTGGCAGGGTCTGGAAGTCGATCTGAGCGAATCCGGAAGTCAGGTCATGTGGAGCGGGAGACGGGCTTCGAACCCGCTACCTCGACCTTGGCAAGGTCGCGCTCTACCAAGTGAGCTACTCCCGCTCGGCCAGAGGTTCGATTTTACCCGCCTAGGCGGTCCTCGCCAAACCCGCCACGGTTGGCGTCCGGCACGGCATGAAACGCCTCCCCCACCGGTCCCGAAGCGAGTTCACGCGCACGGCGGATTCGTGCAGGCGAGCTCGGTCCAGGCGGCCCGAAAGGACCGCGGCGCGGACCGCCTCGATCGCCGCAACCTCGTAACCCGGGTCCGGGTTGCCAAGCAACAACATGTCATTGCCCGCGGCCAATGCCAGGACCGCGGCCTGCCCCAGTGTCCAGCGGTTCGACACGCCGCCCATTGACAACGAGTCCGCCATCACCACTCCCGAAAAGCCCATCTGCGTCCGCAGGCGCGAGATCACCGGAGCAGAAAAGACGGCCGGAACCGAGCCCGCGCCCAACCCCGGCGCATACATCGCCGTCACCATCACCACATCCGCTCCGGCGGCGATCCCGGCCGCAAACGCCGGCAGCTGCACGCTAGTCCACAAAGCCTCCGACTCCGGGTCGGTCGGGATCGCCACGTGCGGGTCGCCCGGCGCTCCGCCCAACCCCGGCCAGTGCTTCACCGTCGCCCCTACTCCGCCCTCGTGCAATCCCGTGACCGCGGCGCCGACAAGGGGCGCGACCACGGCAGGGGACGACCCGAATGAACGGCCGCCGATCACTCCGTCCCTAGGGTTCGTGCGCACGTCCGCGACCGGCGCGAGGTCAAGATCCACCCCTGCTGAGCGCAGGCCGGCGCCGTTGATCCGCTCCAGCTCGCGCACGCGCGATGGACCGAGCGCAGCCATCGAAGAAGGCCACGGCGGCGCGAACGAGGCCTTGATGTTCGCGACCTCGCCGCCCTCTTCGTCCAGCATCAGCAGCGTCGGGTGCTCGGCGCACGATTGCGAGGCAAGCACCGACAAGCGATCGCTCCACACCCGAACCCCCGCCGGCGTGCCGCCGAAATTCGGCGTGAACAAGAGCGCGCCGCCGATGTGATAGCGCAGCAGCACCGGCCGCACCTCATCCCACCCCACCGTGCCCTTCCACGAGAGCACCATCACCGCGCCGATGTCCTCGTCCAGGTCCCACGCGCGAGGCGGCGCCGGCTCCGAGGGCACCGCGGACGGCAGCGACAGAGCGACCGGAAGCTCAGCATCAAAGGAGGGCCGGCCGAGGACCACCAGCACGGCGAGCAAGGCGACCACACACACCAGCCCGACCTGCGCCAGGAGCCTTCCCCGCCTCAAGGCGGGCTCAGTCTAGCGGCGGAGACGCTGCCTCAGGGCGAGCCCGAAAAGCCCGAGTCCCCAGAAAGCCGCCATCAGCGGCAGCACCAGCACCGCTGACATCTGCGGCAGGCCCGCGCCCTCGAAGAAGCCGTAAGCAAACGTCACCAGGCCGGTGGTGGCGAGCGCGAAGCCGATCGCCTGCATCTGCATCCGCTTCTGCACCTCGTCCAGCCGGCCGAGCTCGCGCACCACCAGCCACACCACCACGCCCGCCGGCACACCGGGCAGCAAGGCCACCCAGTACCTCCACTCGGCCGACGAGTTCGCGGCCACGACCGTCACGGCGCCGACCAGGATCATCAGGAAGGCAAGGATCGCAAACCCGAACTGGATCTGGGTCCGGTACGTGACCCAGGCCGTCATTGGCGTCACCGTCCCCGTCCACACGCCGGCCTCCTGCGGGGCCGCGAAGGCCAGCGGCGTGGGCGGGTTCGTGTGCTCGAACGGCGACGCCGGATGGGTGAAGAGCGGGTCGACCGGAGCCTCCAGCGGCGCGGTCGGCGGCTCGGTGCTCACAGCACCGGGATGGTACCCGTCAGACGGCCGGACTCAGCCCGCTTAAATCATTGACTGCCGTCACGGGCGCGGCTATAACTACCCGACCAAGCATCGCGGCCCACGTCACCAAGAGGGAGGAACCGAACCTAGATGCGCAGACCGCTCCAGCTTTGCCTGTCGCTCCTCGCCGTCACCGTCCTGCTCGCCGCCGCCACCACCACCACGAGCGCAAGCGCGAACGCGTCCAAGCCCACGTTCATGAAGGTCAAGCCGGCGCACAACGCGGCCAAGCCGCGGCGGACGGCCAACCTCTTCTACCACGGCGGCTTGATCGAGGGGGCGGCGAAGGTCTACATCGTGTTCTGGGGCCCCGACTGGGTGAACGGGTTCAGCACCGGCGGCTTCTCGAGCGCCCAGGCACAGACTTACGTCAAGGACTTCTTCGGCGGCGTGGGCGGCAGCTCGTGGGCCAACTCGACGACCCAGTACTGCCAGGGCGTCGCCACAGGCACGACGCTGTGCGGGTCGAGAGGCACGCACCCCGCCAACCCGAGCAATGAGCTCGCGGGGACATGGGTCGACGGCAGCGCGGTGCCGGCCAGCCCAACTCAAAACCAGATCCAGGCGGAGGCATCCACCCTCGCGGCCAAGTTCGGCGGCGTCGATCCCAACGCCGACTACATGGTGTTCACGCCGAGCGGCCACTCGATGACCGGCTTCGCCACCAACTGGTGCGCGTGGCACAGTTCGAGCGGCAATCTCTCCTACTCCTACATCCCCTACCAGCCCGACGCCGGCACGTCGTGCGGCATGAACTTCGTCAACCCGAACGACAACTCCTACGGCAACGGCTACTTCGACGGCTTTTCCATCGTCGCCGGCCATGAATACGCGGAGACGATCACCGACCCCTACCCGAACTCCGGGTGGCTCGACGGCCGCGGCGCCGAGAACGGGGACAAGTGCGCGTGGATCAGCGCCGGCCAGGGCGCCGCGTCGAACATCAATCTCGGCGGCGGACACAGCTACGCCGTGCAGTCGCTCTGGAGCAACGCGTTCAACAGCGGCGGTGGAGGCTGCGTACTGGCGTACCCATGATCCGCAGGTGGATTGCCATGGCGATCCTGATCGGGGCCGTAGGCGCCTGCGGCCCCTTCTGCGGTAACGGCAAGCTCAACTTTTCGAATCCGAAACTGAGTCCGACCTCTTTTACGTGCCCGAGCGGCTCGCAGGACTACCAGTACTCGATCAACGGCAGCGTCGACGCTGACAACCAGACCACCAAGACGATCACCATCAAGTCCGTCGGCACCGCGGCCACAATCGTCAAGCTCGCCGGCAACAACTGGAGCGCCCACGTCGGTGACAAGAGCGGCGCCGACAACATCGAGTTCAAGCCTGACAAGATCAATGCGGGCTCCAAGGTCACGCTGAAGTTCACGACGCCGTGGGACTGCAGCGACGCAGGCAACAACACGGTCGACACCTACGCCGACTTCAAGCTCCAGCTCGTGATGGTCACCAGCGATGGCACGTACAAGGTCGACCTGCCGAACCACCGCATGAAGATGGCCTAGACCCGGGCGGCGAACCTGTCCACGTAGTTCGCGTCGCCCAGCTTCTTCAGCACCGCCAGCCCGCTGTCCGTCTCCTCCGCGTTGCCTGTGATCAAGCCCCGCTCCGCCCGCCCGCGGCCAAGCTGCGTCAACGCGCCGGACTGCTCCCAGATGGAGATGGCCGCGTCCATATCGGCGGCGTCGTGGTGCGCTAGCGCGCTCGCCCGCAGCAGCTGAGCTTCCACCAACGGCACGTGGATCCGCCTCGCCCACTCAAGCCCTCGCTCGATCAGGTCGTCGGGCAGCGTCAGGCGCAGGTCGCAGGACAGCCCGATTCGCCGCTCGGCCGCCTCAGCCTGGTAGCGGAGAATGGTCACGTCGGCCGCCGCATCCCCCTGCAGGTAGGGCATCCACGCCGCGCGGTGGATGTTGGCGGCCGGAAAGCGAGACAGGATCGACTCGATCACCTCGGTCGCGATTCCCACGAGGCGCGGGTCACCGCGGGCGCGACCGATGTCGAGCCCGACCACGAATCCACGAATGCCGTAGCCGGCCGCATGTGAGCCCGCGTCGTGCCACGCGTCGACCGCTCGCCAGAACACCGCCACCGCGTCGTCCCAACGACCGAGCTGGTAGAGCGTCATCGCGCGCCACGCGAAGAGATGCAGCGCCGGATACGGGGCCTGGCCTGGCAGCAGCCGCGCAGCCATGTCGGCCGAGGCTCGGTCGGCGCCGGCCAGGTCTCCCATCAAGTACGACATCCAGGCCGCCACGGAATGCGCGTCCAAGCGCTCGTAGAACCCCAGGCTCGACCCGAACTTCATGCGGTCGTAGGCCGTGTCACGCGCCTTGGCCCACTCGCTTACCGCCTGGGCGGTCCCACAGGCGGCGTCGAGGGCCGCGCTTTCGAGGTCCGGGTCGCCGAGCTCGACGGCGATCCTTCGCGCCTGCGCGGCGTCCGTGTCGGCCAGGGCCAGCTCGTCGGGGGTGGGGTCGCGAACGCCCTGGATCCAGAACGGAAAGAACGCGTCGGCGGCGAGAAAGCGGGCGATCGAGTTGCGGTCGGTTGCCGTGCCAAGAAGCTCGCGACCCCGCGCGCGCAGGCCGGCAATGTACTCCTCCGAAGGCCGGTCGCCCACGGAACCGACCCAACGCATGGCGACGATCAGGATCCCGGCGACCGCGCGGAGCTGGTCGTCCACCGGGCACCGCATCTGCTCGTACATCTCGAGCGCCTGGCGGTAGTCCTCCAGGCCCGCGTCGCCTGCCGTCATGTCGCCGATCCGCTCGTGCAGGCGCGGCCGCAGCTCCTTGTCGACGAAGTCGAAGGAGGCGCGGATGTGGCGGACCGCTTCGGGGCTCGCGCCCGCGGCGGCGGCCACGTCCGCCGCCTTCAAAAGCCACTTCGCGGCCTTCACGCGGATGGCCACCGTGTCCGGTCCTCCGGGCTCGAGCGCCGTATACAGCACCGCCGCCTCGCGGTAGTGGAAGGCGAGGATCTCGGCCAGCGCGACCTCCCGCCCTTCACCGACCGACTCGCCCCACCGCCCGGCCTGCGCGTGCAGCCGGGCGCGCTCCGTGCGCGGCAACGTCCCGTACGCGACCTCCTGGATCAGGATGTGACGGAAGGCGTAGCGGTCGCCCTCGCTCGGGCGGATCAGATCGCGGTCGGCCAGGTTCTCGCAGAGCTGCAGCACGTGCCGGTCGTCACCGCCTTCGAGGGCGGCCACGCCCGAGGCGCGAAACGCGCGGCCGAAGACGCTGCCGAGCTGGATGGTGCGGCGTTCGTCGGGTGGCAGCAGGTCGAGACGGGCGAGCACCGTCGCCTGCACCGTGTCGGGTAGGCGTTCGAGCGAGCCATGCTCGAGATACGACCGGACGAGCTCGCCGGCGTAGAAGGGGTTGCCCTCCGACCGTTCGGCGACGAGGTTGATGACGTCCGGCTCGTCGGTGTCGAGCAGGTGACGGACCAGGTCGCCGATGGCGCGACTGGCCAGCGGCTCCAGCGCCAGCGCGAGGTGGTTCAGCCGGCCGCCGCCCCAGTTCGGCCTGCGGTCGAGCAGCTCTGGCCGGGCCAGCACGAGCATCAGCACCGCGGCGTCACCGCGTGGCTGCATCACGAACTCCGCAAGGTCGAGGAGACTGTCGCTCGACCAGTGCAGGTCTTCGAACACGATGACGAGCGGGTGCTGCCGCGCAGTTGCCTCCAGGGCCGAGCGCCAGGCGGCGAACAGCACCTCTTTGTCCACGCCTTCTGTCCCCGCCTCGCCGATCGTCGCCGCCAGCAGGCGGGCGTCGCGGTCCGGGTCGTCGACGCCGATCCGCCGGAGCCAGATCCAGATCGCGTCGCGCACCTGGCCGGGCGGCGTGTCCTCCGACGTGCCCGTCAGCGCGAACAGCACCTGGCGCATCGGCCAGTAGGTGAGCTGCTGCCCGTACGGGAGGCACTGTGCCGTCGCGACGATGGCCTCGGGGACGAGGCTCGGCAACCAGTCCAGGAACTCCTCCACAAGCCGGGTCTTGCCCGTGCCTGCGGGGGCGATGACGCTGACCATGGATGGCCGACGGTCGTTCACCGCACGGCGCGCGACGAGCTGCAACTGCGCGAGGTCGGTCTCGCGCCCGACGAGCGGCAGGCGCACGCGGCGCTGCGCCCTCGCCTTGCGCGGCCCCACGACGACGCGCGCCGCGACCGGCGCCGACTTGCCCTTCGCCTCCACGTCGACCTCGTCACCGAACTCGAAATTGACGGCGGCGCGAACCGTGCGGTCGCTGACCAGGATCGCCCATGGCTCGGCGGCTTGCTGCAGGCGCGCGGCCACGTTGGTCGCGTCGCCGGTGACCAGGAAGTCGCCGGCCGACTGGTCGCGGCTGGCCACGACCTCGCCGGTGCTGACCCCGAAGCGGATCGTGAGCCGGCCCTTCAGCATGCCGTCGGCGCGGATGCGGTCGCGCATCGTGACCGCCGCGGCCACGGCCCGGTCGGGGTCGTCGCCATGCGCCGTGGGCAGGCCGAAGACGGCCATTACCGCGTCGCCGATGAACTTCTCGACGGTGCCGCCGTGCTGCTCAACCGCCTCGCGGGCGATCGCGTAGTAGCGCGCGAGCAGGCGGCGCATGACCTCGGGGTCGAGCTCCTCGCCGAGCGCGGTCGAGCCGGCCATGTCGGCGAAGAGGACGGTGACAATGCGGCGCTCTTCGGCGAAGGCGGCCATAGGGCCGCTTAGCCTAGCTGGCTCAGGCGGCGACCGGATGCCTCACGCAGTCGAGCAGGATGCCGACAACGGCGCAGGCGATCGACTGGTTGGCGTGGTCGCCCAGGAACATTTGCTGCACTCATGGTTCGCGAGCCTCCTCTACCGATTCGCGATCGCGCCTTCCTTGGGATGAGATTGGCGCCATGCGACCATCGCGATCCATGTCCAGCCGGTGATGATGGCGATGCGCTGGAAGAAGCCAGTCGGTGCGTTGTGCCATGTCCCTAAGCCGTCCATCGTGGAGGCAACCGTGCTCGCGATGAAGAACACGATGATCACCAGACCGACCGCGAGCGAGTAAAGCCTCCAGCGGCCGGCGCCCGGCTCCGAGCCGAAATGCCAGGCCATGACGAACGCCGCGACGGGCAGCGTCGAGAACGCGGCCAGGCCGGCGAAGCCGTGGATCGCCCCGTGCACCGTGTGGACTGGCGCGGCGCCCACCGGGTAACCGAGGGCCGGGTCGGTGCTGAAGACGCCGGCGACCAGCAGCGCGATTGCGAACAGCCCGAACAGAACGGGAGCGCCGATCGAGCCGCGCGTGCCGCGCAACGCATGGCCAAGGCCGGCGGCGAAGGCGAGGACGAGCATGCCACCGACGAGGAAGTTCAGGACCTGCATCCAGCCGAAGTCACCGGTCGCGAGCTGGCTCACGTAGTGACGCCAGGCGCTGTAGCCCGGGCGCGTGGCGCCCTCGAGCAGGAAGACGACGATGAATAACAGGGGTCCGACGACACCGGCGTAAAGGAGTCTTCTCATACCCGCAACTTAGGGGAGCGAGCAGAATTCACCCCATGCCGGCGCCAAGAGGACCGATGAAGATGCCCAAGCCCAGCGAGGAGGCCGAGGCTGCCTTCGCCCGTATCGTGCCGGACGAGCCCTCGGTGACGATCAAGCCGATGTTCGGCCAGGTGTCGGCGTTCGTGAACGGCAACATGTTCTGCGGCATCTTCGGCGAGGAGCTGATGGTCCGGCTCCCCGACGACGAGATCGCGAAGGTGAAGAAGGAAGGCGGGCGCGACTTCGAGCCCGTGCCTGGGCACAAGATGGGCGGCTATGTAATCGTGCCCGGGAACTGGCGTGCGAAGCCTCCGGCGACGCTCATCAAGCGCGCCCTGGAGGTCACGCGCAAAATGCCCGCGAAGAAACCGGCGGCGAAGAAGCGCTAGCGGCGCTTTCCCTTCCGGGGGACCTGCTTCCGCGGTTCCGGCTCGACGGCGACGACCGGCGACGCTTCGACCACGACCGGTTCGGGGATCGTCTCCGGCTTCGCCTCGGCCGGTTTCGCCTCGGCCGGTTTGGCCTCGGCCGGTTTCGGCCGGGCGCTCACGTTGCCCATCGACACCTTGCCGCTGAACGTGGCCCCGTCCTCGACCGTCAACCGCTTCACGCGTACGTCGCCCGCGATGAGCGACGCGTCGCTGCCCACGGTCAGCCGGTTGTACGCCGTCACGTCGCCGTTCACCTTGCCCGCGCCAGCAATCTCGATGTCCCCCGTCGCTTCGAGGTTGCCCTCGACGGTTCCCGCCACGCGCAGGTCGCCCTCGATGAACAACTCGCCCCGCAGGCGATCGTTGGGACCGAGGACTACCGAGTTGCGCTCCGAGCCGTTGGAACCGTTCTCTGCCGGGACGGGGGTCGCGAGCCTACTGGCCGGACGCCTGGTGCTCAAAGTCACCCATCCGAACGTGGCCGTTCAGCGTCGCGCCATCGTCGATCTGCAGCCGGCGGGCCTGGACGTCGCCGCTCAGCCGCGCGTTCCTGCCCAGCGTCAGCTTGTCGCGCGCCGTCACCATGCCTTCAACCTGGCCCTTGAGCGCCACGTTGGAGCCCTCGAGCAAGGCCTTGACGGTGGCGCCCGAAGCGACGTCGATGTTGCCGCTCACCCGGAGCTCGCCCTCGACGTGGCCGTCCGCGTGGACAGAGCCGTCATAGATCAGCTTGCCCTCGAGGACGTCGCCCGGTCCCATCTGGAACTGCTTCCGCGCGTCCTTTTTGACTTCGCCGTTGTCAGCAGAAGCCGTACCCTCTGCCACCGCCTCCTGAACGTCCATGCAGTTACCCCCCGACTTGGAATGTTTGACCCCGGTCGCCCGGAGATCAGGCGCTAAAGGTTAGCCGCTGACGGCTGCGATTTGAGGACAGAGATGCAAAGACGTCGCCTGGCTATGGGAGGTTGCCTACGCGCGATGCGGAGATGGCTCGGGCGAATCCCGCGAGCGATCGCTCGACCATCTCGTCGTTTGCCGTCAGCGAGATGCGAAACCATCCGGGCAATTCGAACATCCGGCCGGGTAGGACGAAGACGTTTTCTTCGGCCAGCCGGTGCATGTAAGCGAGGTCGTCGGCGATGGGCGACCGCACCACGACGTAAAAGGCGCCTTCAGGCGTGACTGTCTCGTAGCCCATCTCGGTCAACGCCGTCACGACGCGGTCGCGCCGGCGCTGCATGGCGGGGACGTCGATGCTCGCCTGCTCGAGGTCCCCCATCGCGTACTGCATGACGGCGTTGGGGAAGGTCCACCCGAGCGCGCACTGGGCGACGAGAATCGCGCTGCGCAGCTGTTTGCGGTCCGGCATGGAGGGCGGCATCGCGATGTAGCCGATGCGCTGGCCCGGAGCGAGCAGCGTCTTGCCGTAGGTGTAGATGAGGAACGATCGGTTGTAAAAGCGCAGCGGTGAATCGTGCGCTCGCCCGTCGAACAGGATGCGGCAGTACGACTCGTCGGAGATGAGGTAGGGCGGCCGCGGCGCCGCGGCGAGCACGCGCGACAGGCGCTCGAGCTCGTCGGGCGTGAGCACGCGACCGCTCGGGTTGTGCGGCGTGTTGACGATGACCGCGCGCGTTTTGTCCGTGATCGCCGCCGCGATCGCGTCGACGGGCAGCTCGAACCGCGGCGGCTCGAAATCCACACGCACCGCCCTGGCGCCGCACGACAGGATCATCGGGACGTAGAAGAACCAGGGCGGCGAGAGGTAGATCACCTCGTCGCCCGGATCCAACACGGCGCGCAGCGTGGTCGCGAGCGCGCCGAACGCTCCAGTCGTCATCGCGACATCGGGCTGGTCGAAGTCGATGCCGACGCGCCGTCGCAGCGAATCGACGGCCACCTTCGTGGCCCGAGGATCGCTGAATGTGTAAGCGAACCAGTCCTTGTCCTGGGGCGCTGCCCACTTCGTGATCGCGCGTTCGATCGCGGGCAGCGGCATCTCCTGAGGGTTGCCGAAGCGGAAGTCGCAGGCGCCGGGCTGTGTCGCCAGCCGCTCCAGCGCAAGGTCGCTGACGTGCGCGAGCACCGGTTCGAGGTAATCGACCATCTCGCGCACGGTGGACGAGTACGCGCTCACACGAACTCGGCCAGCAGGCCGGCCGGCGTCAGGCCGGTCCCACGCGAAGAAACGGCGACGTAAGGCTCGCGCCCATAGCCCTTCTGCATCAGCTGAGGATGATCGCGCAACGCGACCCGCCAGTCCTCGAGCTGGCTCTGGTGGCACTCGATCGCGCGCAGCTTCATCATCACCTCGTCGGCGTCGAGCTCGATGACGAAATCGACGTTGTTCCGCGGCTTGAGGGGAAGGCCGTTCGCGGCACCGCCCAAGCGCATGGCCTCGGCGTAGAACTCGGCGAGCGGCTGGTCGACCGCGATGTGGTAGAGCGCCGGCCGGTCACCCTCGGTCATCGCCGCGACGGCGGCGTCGGTGCACGCGCCCATGGCGACGTGGTCGGGGTGGCCGTAGCCGCCGTCGGGCCCCCAACCGACGACGGCGCGCGGGCGCACCTTCGTGATGTGCTCCCACACCCGCTCGGTGATCTCCTTCTGGTCGGAGCGCGCGACACCACCGTCCGGGTAGTCCCACAGCTCGACGCCGCTCAACGCGAGCGCCATGGCCGCCTCCTCCAGCTCGCGGGCGCGGATCTCGGGCAGGTCGACCTCTTTGGCGCCAGGCGGCTTGCCGATCCACCCCGCCTCGCCATACGTGGCGCAGATCAAGAGGGTCGGAACGCCCGCGCGCGTATGGCGGAGGATGACGCCTCCGGCGCCCATCGACTCGTCGTCGGGGTGGGCCATGACGAGGAGCAGTCCTCCTTTCTGCTCTTCCACGAAGGGATTACGGTATCCGGTCTTCCATCTCCCACGCGTGGTCGAGCGCGTGCCACGCGATACGCCGTATGGCGTAGGCGGCCGGCCATTTTGCCTCTGGGTCAGGATGCCGGATCCCGGCGAGCATGGCCTTGCGGTCGGGCTCCTTCAGCTTCACCCGCAAGCCCAACGCGTACGCGAGCTCCGCGTCGAGCACGTGCGCGTACATCTTGTCTCTGTCCCGCCCTCCGCCCCGCGGCCCCTTACGCAGCTCCTGAGGCGATTTCGCCTTCACTTGCTCGAGGTACTTCCAGCAGGCCTCGAGGCGGTCCACCAGGCGGTCGGTCTCCTTCGGACTGAGCTTCCTCGCCTCTTCCTTGGCCGGAATGCCCGGCGCGCCGAAGTCTGTGGTGGCGTTGCCCTCGAGCCGCTCGACGACCTTGAAGTCGGTGGCGTCGCGGTCAAAGTCGACGCGAGCCGACTTCATGACCCTGGCGTAGCGCGGCGCATACGCGGCGAGCGCCTCCAGTGCCGACTTCTCGTCCTTGCCGCCGCGACACCACCCGGGCCAGTCGGCGGCGCTGGCAAACGCCCGCTTGCCGCCGACTTCGACGTAGACCCGGGTCGCTCCGCTCACACGGCGGAGCTTAGCGAGTGACCGTTACCGGGAAGTCGGGCTCGCCGAGGGCGTCGGACAGGCGGCGTTCTCCGCCGCCTCCTGAGCCGCCGTCTCCGACTTCTCGTGCGTGGCGTCCTCGTTGGAGTGGCCTCCGCACGGGTGGCCGCCGGCTCCTGGGCGGAAGGTGCCGTTGTTCTCCGCCTGCTCCTGCGCGGCCGACTCGCCCTGCTCGTGCGCGGCGCTCTCGTTCGACTGGAAGCTCGGACTGGGCGATGCCGCGGCGAGAACGGGACTGAGCGTGGTGCGCGCAAGCACGGTCGCGCCGAGCACCCCGCCGAACACCATCGCCGCGGCGACGACCGACGCGAAAAGGATGATTCGTGGCTTGTTCATGCCCGCATGGTCTCCGGCCAAGCTCAAAACGAGCTTGGATTCCGATGTGACTTCCAAGGCGCGACCGGAGATCCCACGGCACCCGGTCGCGCCGTGTTTGGCGCGTTAGAGTTGGCCGCGTGAAGGTCATCGAGCCGGCGACCGAGAAAGTGCTCGCCGAGCTCCCGGAGGCGACCGTCGAGGAGGCCGACCGCGCCGTCGCCAGGGCAAAAGCGGCCTACCCGGCGTGGAAGACCGTCACCCCCAGGGACCGCGCCCACCTCATGCGCCGCATCGCCGCCGCCATCGATGCGCACCGCGAGGACCTCGCGCAGCTCGAGACGCGCAACGTCGGCAAGCCGATCAGCGACTCGCGCGGCGAGGTCGGCATGGTGGTCGACGTCTTCAACTACTACGCCGGGGCGCCGGAGCGGCTCGTGGGCAAGACCATCCCGGTCGCCGGCGGCATCGACATGACCTTCCGCGAGCCGCTCGGCGTGGTGGCGCTAATCGTGCCCTGGAACTTCCCCATCGCGATCGCGTCGTGGAAGGTCGCGCCCGCGCTCGCCGCCGGCAACACCATCGTCCTCAAGCCCGCTGGCCTCACTCCGCTCACCGCCATCGAGCTGGGCAAGATCGCGGTCGAGGCCGGACTGCCGGAGGGCGTGCTCAACGTTGTCGTCGGGGCCGGGCGGGTGGTCGGGGAAAGGCTCGTGCAGCATCCCGACGTGGCCAAGGTGGCGTTCACGGGCTCGACGGAGGTCGGCCGGCGCATCGGCGAGCTGGCTGCCCAGTCGATCAAGCGCGTGACGCTCGAGCTCGGCGGCAAGTCGGCCAACATCGTCTTCGCCGACGCTGATCTCGAGAAGGCCGCCACGACCGCGCCGCTGGCGGTGTTCGGCAACGCCGGCCAGGACTGTTGCGCGCGCTCGCGCATCCTCGTCGAGCGCTCGGCGGTCGACCGCTTCATGCGGGAGCTGGAGAAGTCCGTCAAGGCGCTGAAGGTCGGCGACCCGCGGGACGAGACGACAGAGATGGGGCCGCTCGTCTCCGCCGACCAGCGCCAGAAGGTCGCGTCCTACGTGGACGGCGGCGCGCACGTCGCGATCCGCGGCACGGCGCCGACCGGTCCGGGCTACTGGTTCGCACCGACCATTCTCTCGCCCGTCTCCAACTCCGACCGTGCCGCGCGCGACGAGATCTTCGGCCCCGTCGCCGTGGTCATCCCCTTCGACGGCGAAGACGAGGCGGTCCGTATCGCGAACGACACCATCTACGGCCTTTCCGGCTCGGTCTGGACGAACAACGCGGGCCGCGCGATCCGCGTCGCGCGCGCACTCGAGACCGGCACCATCTCCATCAACTCGAACACGTCAGTGCGCGTGACGACACCGTTCGGCGGATTCAAGCAGTCGGGCATCGGTCGCGAGCTGGGCCCCGACGCGCTCGACCACTACACCGAGCTGAAGAACGTGTTTCTCGCGACGTGAAGATCGCCGTCGGGCAGTTCGCCGCCGGTGCCGACAAGTCGACGAACGTGGAGCGGATCGCGGCTTTGACCAAACAGGCCGTCAAGGCAGGCGCGCGGGTCGTGGTCTTTCCCGAGGGCGCGATGCACACCTTCGGCGAGCTCACCGACGATCTCCGGCGGGCCGCGGAGCCGCTGGACGGCCCGTTCGTCGACTCGATGATGCGCCTGGCCTACCGCCTCGGGATCATCGTCGTCGCGGGGATGTTCGAGGCCATCCCGGGCGACGAACGCGTCTACAACACGGCCGTGATCGTCGACCCGAGGGACGGGGTGATCGCGGCCCACCGCAAGCGTCACCTCTACGACGCGTTCGGGGACAGGGAGTCGGACCGCTTCCGTCCCGGGACTGACGCTCCACCTCTGCTCGACATCGACGGGATCAAGACGGCCCTCGTGACCTGCTACGAGATCCGCTTTCCCGCCTACGTCCAGGACGTGGCCGACCGCGGCGCGCAGCTCCTGCTCGTGCCCGCCGCGTGGGTTGCGGGCCCGCTGAAGGAGGAGCACTGGACGGTGATGCTGCTCGCCCGCGCGATCGAGAACACGATGTACGTTGCCGGCGCCGGCATGGCGGGCACCGGGTACTGCGCGCGCAGCATGATCATCGACCCGCTGGGCGTACTCCAGGTCGGCCTGGCGGAGGCGGAGGGCGTCGCCGTGGGTGACGTCAGCGAAGAGCGCCTGGCGGTGGCGCGGGCCCGGCTGCCTCTGGTCGAGCAGCGCCGGACGGGGTCATCTGTAACCGCTTCCGGTAGACCTTAAGACTCTATCGGGTGGTCTCGGGAGGTGGTGCATATGCGCTTCACGCGCGCGTCTCTTCTGTTACCCGCGGTTGCCCTCGCCCTTGCCCAGGCCGTCCCGGCGCAGGCGGGCACGTTCCACGGTTCGTTCCATCAGACGAACCTGGTTTCGAACATTCCCGGCCTGGCGCCGGTCCTGGATCCCGACCTCAAGAATCCCTGGGGCCTGTCGTCGAGCTCCGGTAGCCCGATCTGGGTCTCCGACAACAACGCCGGCGTGACGACGCTCTACAACGGGGCCGGCCAGAAGGTCCCGCTTACGGTGACGATCCCGGCACCGGACGGGGGACCTGGCGGGGCCCCTACCGGCACGGTCTTCAACGGCACGACCGACTTCGTCGTCTCGCAGGGCGCCAAATCCGGCGTCGCCCGCTTCATCTTCGACACGGAGGACGGGACGATCGTCGGCTGGAGCCCGGCCGTGAACCTGACCAACGCCGTCATTGCCGTCGACAGGTCTCAGATAGTCGACAGCGCGGGCGACGTCGGCGCGGTCTACAAAGGCCTGGCCAGTGGCACCGTCGGCAGCGCCAACTTCCTGTACGCGAGCAACTTCCGGTTCGGCACTGTTGACGTCTTCGACGGCCACTTCGGGCTGCAGCACTGGGCCGGCGCGTTCACCGACAGCTCCGTGCCTGCCGGATTTGCGCCGTTCGGCATCCAGAACATCGGCGGCATGATCTACGTCACCTACGCGAAACAGAACGGCGAGAAGCACGACGACGTCAAGGGGCCCGGCAACGGCTTCGTCGACGTCTACACCACCGGCGGCGCGCTCGTGCGTCGCCTCGCGTCGCGAGGGTCGCTGAACTCTCCGTGGGGCCTTGCGCTCGCGCCCTCGACGTTCGGCAACTTCCACGACGACGTCCTTGTCGGCAACTTCGGCGACGGGTTGATCAGCGCGTTCACGGCCGGCGGAACTTTCCGCGGCCAGCTGAAGAGCGAGACCAAGGCGCCGATCCAGAACGACGGGCTCTGGGGCCTCCGGTTCGGCAACGGCGGCAACGGCGGCGCTCCGGGCGAGCTGTTCTTCTCCGCCGGGTTGAACGACGAGGCGGACGGGCTGTTCGGCAAGATCACGCCAGTCCTCGACTGACGGTTCATGCGGGGGCGGCCGGTCCGGCCGCCCCTTGCACCACCAGGTCGATCACCGGTCGCGCGGCGCGATCGCCGAACATCGTCACCCGTCCCAGCCGCGTGAGCAGCATGTCGAGGCGGTCTCCCACGGCGGAGGCGCGATAGGCGGACTTCTTCCACCGGCCGATCTCGAACGCGTCGCCGATGAGCGGCTTCGCGAAGAGGCGGACGTCGACGGGCGTGACGGCGAGGTAGAGGAGCGTCGGAGGCAGAGGTTCCGTGGCGCGGCGCGCGAGCATCGGCCCCGCCCAGCCGAAGAGCAGGTTCAGCGCGAGGCCTTTGAGGTAACCCTTCGGCCGCACGGCCGCGGCGCCGAGGATCGGCTCGCTGAACAGGATCTCGCGGAGCTGCTTGACGACGTACGCGTCACCGGTCGCGGGCGGCCGTGGGACCTGCACGACGCCAAGTGTGGAGCGGGCGATGGGAATCGAACCCACGTAACCAGCTTGGAAGGCTGGCGCACTGCCATTGTGCTACGCCCGCGCGACGCGGCCTGGGCGGGAACTACAAGGCTAGGACTTTAGCGAGCCAGGTCCGCATGGTGGGCACGAGCTGAGGCGCCAGGCGGCTCGATCGGGCGTCGTCGGCGGCGAGGCCGGTCGGGTTGACGAGCAGCGCGTGCCCGGTCGGCAGCTGCTGGACGGTGAAGTTGGGCTTGTGGAGCGAGTCGATGATCTCGATGCAGACCGCGGTGGGCACCGTCCGGTCGTTGGTGCCGAGCAGCCATAGGGCAGGCGCGGCCATGGCGCGCAGCGCCGGCGCCGGGTCGTAGCCCGAGTGCATGCTCCGGACGGCCGCCATCGTCGCTTCGCTCGGCGACCGCTCGTCGCTTCCGCTCAGGCTCGCCCAGAGATCGGTCTGGTCGACGGTGGTGGCGGGCGCTGAAACCAGGACGGCGAACGCGGCGCCGGGGTGGCGCTGCATCGCAAGCGGCAAGGTCCAGCCGCCCTGGCTGCCACCGTGGAAGCCCACGCGCCTGGGATCGACGCCGGGCCGCCGGCTCAGGAAATCACGCGCCGCCGCCGCGTCGTCCGCGTAGGTGATGAGGGCGGCTTCGCTCGGGTACTCGCCCGGATTGGTGCCCGTCGACTCGCCGATGCCGCGCTTGTCGTAGGTGAGGACGGTAATGCCCGTGCGGGCGTAGATGCCGACCCACACGTCGTAGATGTGGCGCTGGCCGCGCTCGGAACCGTGGACGATGACTATCGCGGGATGCGGCCCACGCGTAAGCGGTTCTGTGATGGTGGCGGCCAGTTGGGCGTTCGCAGCCGGGATGGTCACGTCGGTCCGCGTGTAATCGACGCGCCGGCCTGTCCTGGTCCGGCCGGCTTCCGTGATCGTGAGGCGACCCTGTCCGAACACGAGGCCGGCGAACTCCGGCAGCGCGCCTTCGAACGTCCGGCCGATGGTGAAATGGTCCGATGAGCCGGTGGCGTAGATCGTCCGGTAGTCAGCGGTCCGCATGTCGAAGAACCAGCCCATGCGCGCGATGACGACGACGTCTCCATCGTCGGTGGCGTAGCTGCCGAAATAAGGTGTGAGATCGGTCACGGTCGCCGCGCTGGGCGGCGTCGCGGGCGTAGCGGTCGTTGTCGTTCCGCACGCGACCATCGACGCGATGGCGAGGATGGCCGCAAGCCGGGCGGGCACTGCTCACGGACAATAACACGGATCCGTGGTAACTATCACGACCTCGTGGTAACTGTCCTAGACTCCTGGCGTGATGGCGAAACGTGCCGACGTCTCACTTCTATTCGACTTCTTCGTCACATCGCAGCGGCTGCGCCGCGTGCTCTCAGAAGGACTGGCCGGCTCCGGTATGCGGCCCGACGAGTACGCGGTCTACTCGTTGCTGCTCGAACGGGGCCCGCTGACGGCCACGGAGATGTCCGAGTTTCTCGGCATGCCGCTGACAACGGTGCTCGACTACCTGCGAGAGATGACCGACAGTGGTCACCTGGTCCGCACCTCACATCCCTTCGACAGACGCGCGGTGCAGCTCAGCCTGAACCGGCGAGGCCTGGCGGCGCAGCGGCGGGCGAACGCCCACTGGGAGGTTGTGCGCCGACAGATCGAGGAAGACCTGTCGCTGCCGGTCGGCACCGTGAGGAGAGCTCTTCGGGCGCTCGACGAGTCGGCCGAGCGGGCCGGACGGCGGTTGAGGACGACTCGCGCCCGGGCCGCCCGCTGACCATGTGGTAGCCCGTACGGGATTCGAACCCGTGATCTCCGGCTTGAAAGGCCGGCGTCCTGGTCCACTAGACGAACGGGCCGCGTCCCGTCGAAATTATTGCCGACCCGTTGCGTACCAAACCCGTGGTGGGCGGCGAGGGTTTCGAACCCCCGACCTCCAGCATGTCAAGCTGGCGCTCTCCCAGCTGAGCTAGCCGCCCCTGTCGGGGAAAGACGGGCAGATTGGAGCACTTATTGTAGGAGCGATGGCTCCATACATCGGCCGGCGCATGCGCCGGGTCGAGGACGAGCGACTGATCACGGGCCGAGGACGCTTCGCCGGAGACATCCACCCGGATGGCCTGGTCCACGTCGCGTTCAGCCGCTCGACGCTGCCCCACGCGCGAATTCAAGCGATCGACACGAGCGCCGCGCGCTCGATGCCAGGCGTGCTCGAGGTCTGGACCGCGAGCGACCTGCCCGAGGTCGCAGACGGGCTCAGCGACTGGGGGCCGGACGACATGGTCAAGCGACCGCGCCCAATCCTCAACGCAGACGAGGTCAACTACGTCGGTGAGGCTATCGCCGTCGTCGTCGCGGAGTCGCGCTACCAGGCCCAGGACGCTGCAGAGCAGGTGGCCGCCGAGCTCGACCCGCTTGCCGGCGTGGGCGACGTGGTCGCGGCGACCGCGCCCGGCGCTGCGCTCGTGCACGCGGACACCGAGAGCAACATCTCGCGCCGCAAGGTCACCAACTACGGAGACGTCGACAGCGCATTCGGCAAGGACAGCGCGACCGCGAAGATCTCGCTCCGGACCGCCCGTGTGGCCGGCGCCGCGATGGAACCTCGCGCGGTCACGGTCGCGCCCGCCGACGAGAGCGGCGGCCTGAAGGTCTGGACGTCGACGCAGAACGTGTTCGGCGTCCGCGAGGCGATCGCCGGCGCGCTCGGCCTGGAGGAGGAGTCGGTGCGCGTCCTGGCCGAGGACGTAGGGGGAGGGTTCGGCGCCAAGGGCAGCGCCTTCCCCGAGGAAGTCCTGACCGCGCTCGTCGCGTGGCGGCTCAATCGACCCGCGCAGTGGGTCGCGTCGCGCAGCGAGGACGGCGCGACCACGGCGCAGGCGCACGGCTCTTTGATCGAGATGGAGATCGCGGCCGACCGCGACGGCAAGCTGCGCGGCCTGCGCGGTCGGCTCGTGCATGACATGGGCGCCTACTCGGCGAGCGGGGCGAGCCAGCCAGACCTCATCGTCGCCCACATGCTCTCGGCCTACGTCATTCCGGCGATGCACATTGAGTCGCAGGTTGTCTTCACCAACGCTGTACCGAGCGGGTTCATCCGCGGTGGCGGGCGCCCGCTCGGCAACTACGCGGTGGAGCGCGCGTTGGACCAGCTCGCGCGGGTGCTGGATATCTCCCCCATCGAATTGCGGCGACGCAACCTCGTCCAGCCCGAGCAGATCCCGTTCACGACCGGCTACCCGGCAGGCCGCCGCGGACTCGTGTACGACAGCGGCGACTACCCGCGACTGCTCAGCCTGGTGACCGAAAAGCTCGGCGCCGTGCCCGAACGCACCGAGGACGGCAGGCTGGTGGGGTTCGGCGTCGCTTGCTGCGTCGAATCGACGGGCTTCGGCGGGGGCGAGCCCGCGAAGCTGCGCATCAACAAAGACGGTTCGGCCGAGCTCTACGTCGGCTCGACGCCGCAGGGACAGGGCCACCAGACCATGGCGGCGCAGGTCGCGGCGGACCGGCTGGGGTGGCCGTTCGAGAAGATTCGGGTCACGGCCGGCGACACCGCGTACACGCCGCCCGCGGAGCTCACGGCCGGAAGCCGCAGCGCTGTCCAGGTCGGCAACGCGACGGCGAAGGCGGCCACGGCCCTGCGCCGGCGCCTGCTCGAGCGCGCCGGCGAGGTCCTCGAGGCGGACGCGGCGGACCTGGTGATCGAGGACGGATCGGTCGCGGTGCGCGGCGCGCCGTGGAAGCGGGTTCCGGTCGAGGAGGTGATCCCCGCCGACGGCCTCGAGGTGCTGGAGACCTTCGACCCCAAGCGCCCCCTGACGTACTCGAGCGGCTGCCATGCCGCGGTGGTCGCGGTCGACCTCGAAACCGGCCAGGTCGAGATCCTGCGCTACGTCATCGCCCACGACACCGGCAAGGCGATCAACGAGCTGATCGTCGAAGGCCAGATGCACGGCGGCTACGCGCACGGCGTCGGGTACGCGCTCTTCGAGGCCGCGGTGTACGACGCCGACGGTTCTTTTCGGACGCCGAGCTTCCTCGACTACTCGATCGTGAGCACCGGCGAGGTTGCCGCCGCGCCGGAGCTGCTGCACATCGACACGCCGACGGACGCCAACCCCGAGGGCTTCAAGGGCGCGGGCGAGAGCGGGACAATCCCGGCGCCGGCCGCGATCTCGGCCGCGGTCGAGGACGCGCTGCGCAAGCTCAGGCCCGACGCGGTCGTCGACCGGCTTCCGATCACCTCGGACCGGATCGTCGAAATCCTGAGCCGGTAGCCCTGGCGACCGACCCGCGTTCGACCGTCCCTCCGGTCAACGCCGGCGGCGTCAACTGGCGCCGCAACCTGGCCGCACTGTGGTTCGCCGAGTTCACCGCGATCTTCGGGTTCAGCTTCGCGTTCCCGTTCCTGCCGATCTTTCTCCACCACGACCTCGGGGTGGCGGCGGGCCGCGACCTCGACTTATGGACCGCGGCCGCGGCCAGCTCGTCCGGTCTCTCCATGGCCGTGGCGAGCCCGATCTGGGGTGTGCTGGGCGACAGGCTCGGGCGCAAGCCGATGCTCCTGCGGTCGATGCTCGGCGGCGCGATCACTGTCGGTCTCATCTTCTTCGCCCAGAACCCGACGGAGCTGCTCGTGCTGCGCTTCCTCCAGGGCGCGACGAGCGGGACCGTGGCCGCGGCGACGGCGCTGGTCGCGGCCGAAACGCCCCGCACACGAGTTGGCTTGGCGCTTGGCGTCGTCTCGTCGGCGGTCGCCCTGGGCGGCGCGATCGGCCCCGTGGTCGGCGGCCTGGCGGCCACGGTGATCGGGTTGCGCCTCGTGTTCCTCGGCGGCGGCGTGCTGCTGCTGACCTCGCTCGTGCCCGTCGTCCTGATCGTGCGGGAGAGTCCGATGGTGCTGCAAACGGGGCCACGCCGGGGCGCGCTGTCGCTCATCACGGGCCAGCCCGGATTGCGGCGCGCGCTCGCGGTCCTGATTGGCTCGCAGGGCCTGGCCAGCGTCTGCAACTCGGGCATGCAGCCGCTGCTCGTTCTGCGTCTGCTGGAGATGGTCACAAGCGGCGTGTCGGCGGCCAGCGGCATCGCGTTCGGGTTTGCGGGCGTGGCCAACAGCGCGGCGGCGGTCGGTTACACGCGGGTGACGCGGCGCTTCGGTTACGTGCGGACGTCGGCCGCGGCCGCGGTGCTGATGGCGGTGGCCGTGGCGACCATCGGCGTGGCGCCGTTGGTGTCGGTGGTGGTGCTGGCGGTCGGCGTCAACGGCCTTTTCAGCGGCGTCATCATCCCGGCGACCGCGGCGATGATCGGGCTCGAGACTCCGCACGAGGCGCAGAGCACCGTGTTCGGCCTCAACGCGAGCTCGGTCGCGTTCGGGTTCTTCCTCGGACCGCTGATCGGGGGCGCGGTCGCGGCGACCTCGAGCGTCCAGGCAGGGCTGTTCGTGATCGCCGGCCTGGCTGTGGTCCTCGCCGTCGTCCTGGCCACGGGAGCCCGCGAGCCCGCCCGCTGATCGCGCGATAGTCGCGACTAACGCGGGTTACGGCCACTGAGGTGTGGTGATAGTCGCGACTAACGCGCGTTACGGCCACTGAAATGCGGTGATAGTCGCGACTAACGCGCGTTACGGCCACTGAAATGTGGTGATAGTCGCGACTATCGCGAGGTTTGCCGCGCCGGGGGATCAGTCGCCGGCGTGGAACGGTGTCAGCCGCTCCAGGTCCGCTTCCTTGATGTTCGCGAACAGCGCCATGTCGTCGCTGCGGTCGAGGAACCGCCTGGGCAGGATCACCTCGTGCTTGAACCATCCCTCCGGCTTAAGCACGATCCCGACCAGCTGGTCGTCGTCGAACAGCACGTCCTTCACCTGGCCCAGCTTCTTCCCCGTGTGCCCGAGCATCACGTTCTCGCCGCCGTCGATCTCGAGCTCGTCGGCGCCCTTGTGCGCCACCTGCTCCATCCAGTTCGGCAGCTCGGGCGCCGAGCCCAGCACTCCGGCCGCGTCCTCCGCGAACTCGGTAACCGACTCTCCCCTCTCCTCGTACCCGATGTAGGGCGGTAAACGCCGCACGTCCGCCGCGCTCAGGTTCAGCTCGACCAGGTCGTGGCTCACGCTCGCCGCGGCTTCTTTCGGCACGATGAACTCGTCGGCCACGAGCATCGAACCCGGCGAGAACCGCTGGCCGGAGAACGAGCTGCTCTCCTTGACGACGAGGGAATGCAGCCCGTAGTCCCGCCCCACCAGCACGTGAACGAGCCTGCCAATCACCCTGCCGTCGCTAGAGCGCACGCTCGCGCCGAGATGGAAATCCTCGTCACCCATGCCCCACCAGAGTAGCGGCGGCCCGAGGTCGCGATCCTCTAATGTGGATCGTCGCCCGCGATGCAGAACCTGAAGTCGCCGCCGCCGAACGTCATCGACCCCAGCAAGCGATACACCGTCACCGTGCACACATCTCGCGGCGATTTCGCGATCCGGTTGGTGGATCCCGGCATCGCGCCGCAGACGGTCAACAACTTCGTCTTCCTCGCTCAGAACCACTACTACGAAGGACTGACCTTCCACCGGGTGGTGCCCGGCTTCGTCGTCCAGGGCGGCGACCCGCTCGGCAACGGCACCGGCGGTCCCGCCTACAAGCTGCCCGACGAATCGAACCCCTCGAAGTGGCCGCGCGGGACGGCCGGCATGGCCTCGAGCGCCGCCGGGGTCAGCGGCTCGCAGTTCTTCATCACGCTTGGCGACGCGGCTTTCCTCGCCACAAATGGGGTCTACAACCACTTCGGCGAGGTCGTGTCCGGCATGGACGTGGTCGACAAGATCCAGGTCGGCGACGCGATGCGCTCGCTAGACGTCGCCACCTCGTGAGGAGGACGCTGCTCGGCGTCTTCGCCCTGGCCGCCTTCGCGACGGCTGCGTGCGGCTACCCGGACCCGTATGCCGGCAACCCGCCGGTCGCCAACGAGAGCCCCAACCCCTCCGCGTCGCCCAGCGTCTCGCCGGGTGCGGACGACTGCAACGCGGGCGCCGGGCTGCCCGTCGTCACCTACCCCGACGGCCTGAAGATCGTCGACCTGAAGGTCGGAACCGGTGTGGCGGCCAAGAGCGGCGACAACGCCGAGGTCCAGTACACCGGGTGGCTGCAGTCCAACTGCCGCCAGTTCGACTCGAGCCGCAGCCAGGGCCGGACGTCGTTCACGTTCCAGCTCGGCCAGTCCCAGGTCATCGGCGGCTGGGACGAGGGCTTGCTCGGGATGAAGGTCGGCGGCAAGCGAAAGCTGATCATCCCGTCCGACCTCGCCTACGGCCCCCATGGCCAGACCGACCAGACGACCGGGGCCACGATCATCCCGCCGAACGCGACGCTCCTCTTCGAGGTCGAGCTGGTCAGCGCCAAGCCGGGACCTAGCCCGACGCCGCCTCCGTCACCGAGTCCGTCGCCAAAGGCGTCACCCTCGAAGTAGGGCGCGCGGCCTCAGGTAACCGTCAGCGTTCCCTTCATCCCCGAGGCCTCGTGGCCTGGCTGGGTGCAGTAGACCTTGTACTTGCCCGCGGCGATGTTGTCGACGGTGAAGACGGTCGAGTCGCCCGCCGACACGAGCTCGCTGACCGCGACCCGGTTGCCCGAGCTGTCCTGGATCGCCATGTCGTGCTGCGTCGAGCCGGAGTTGACCAGGAAGAAGACCACCTTGCCGCCGGGTGCGGCGAGGTCCGCCGGGTCGAATTTGAACTCCGTCATCGTCACCTTGATCGACCCCGCCGGCTGGCTCGGCGAGCCTCCGCCGCCGCATCCGGCGAGCAGGGCGACCGAGGCGAGCGCGACGGCAAGACCTCTCATCGAAACGCCGTGATGCCCAGGTAGAGAATGCCGAAGAGGAAGATCCAGACGACGTCGACGAAGTGCCAGTACAGCGTCACGGCGGCCGGGCCGACATGGTTGCGCGATGAGAACTGGCCGCGGGTCGCCCGGTAGAGGATCAGGACGAGAAGGATCAGACCGCCGAGCACGTGCAGGCCGTGGAACCCGGTCATGATGAAAAACGCGCTCGCGAACTTGTTCGCGGTCAGCGTCAGCCCGCGGAGGAACGCGGTGATGAACTCGTAAGCCTGCCCGAGCTCGAAGATCGTGCCCAGGATGATCGTGACGATCCAGAGCACGTAGAACTGCCGCCTCCGGTTGTGGGCAAGGCCCTCCAGCGCGAAGTGTGCCGTGACTCCGCTGGAGACCAGCCAGATCGTGTTGAAGAACGGGATGGGCCACCAGTTGACGTAGTACTCCGGCGTGTTACTCGGCGGCGTCGGCGGCCAGCTCGGGTTCGAGCCGACGAGGTAGAAATAGGTCGCGAAGAGGCTGCCGAAGAACATCACCTCGGACGCGAGGAAGATGTACATGCCCATCATCCCGGGCTTGATCGCCGGGTACTGAGGTACCGGCTCTCGCTGCAGCGTGGCCACGGCCATCAGTGGTGGGCCTCGCCCTGGGACGGGCTCTCACTCGGGAACATGCGCACATCCTCGACCACGACCCAGCCGACCACGCCGTAGAGGAATATGAGCCCTCCGATCACGAGGAGGACGATCCGCACGGCGGCGCTTTCGAACGGGATGGCGGCCAGGCCGAGGAACAGCGCGCCGACACAGATGATGAACGGGTAGTTGCTGTCCGGGAAAATGTGGATGCCGAGCTCGTGGGCGCGGGCCGCGTAGTCGACCGTGGTGTCGAGTGGCGGCTGCGGCACGTCCATGTCAAACCGCGACGCGTCGGCGCGACTCGGGTCGGCGTCGCGCCAGATCTTGAAGGCCTCGGACGCGACCACGCTCGAGGGCCAGAGTTTGTACCCGCAGTTCCGGCAGTGGTCGATGAAGCGGGCCGTCTGTAGCCCGCAGTGCGGACACTCGACCGACAGGCTGGGATTGGACGCATCGACGTAGCGGGGTTTTCGGGCTACGGCCACAATCGTTTTGGATTCTATCCGGTCGAGTCAGGACGCACGACCGGTCGCGATTTCGGCCGCCGATATACTTCCGAACTGTGACCAGACGCGGCCGCGCGCTTCTCAGTCCAATCGTTCTGGCCGCCCTCGCCGTCACGCTCAGCTCGTGCGAGGTGAGCGGCTTCCACCCGATATTTCCGACGCCCGTCTCGCCCAACGGGCAGGGCATCTACAACACCTACATCGGGATCTCGATCGTCGCCATCTTCGTCTTCGTCGGCGTCGAGGCGGCGCTGCTGTGGGTCGTTCTGCGCTACCGCCGCTCGGTCCAGCCCGCCGGCTACGTGCCGCCGCAGGTGCACGGCCACATCGGCCTGGAGGTCGCGTGGACGATAGCCCCCCTCGTGATCGTGCTCGCCATCGCGGCCTACAGCTTCGTCGAGCTCCAGCGCGACTTCCAGCCCATAAGCAACGAGCAGATGCTGGTCGTGGTCAGCGGGCACCAGTTCGGGTGGGACTACGACTACGGCAACGGTGTCGTCGTCCACCAGGAGGGCAGCCTCACCGCCGAGGTCCCGCCCTTCGTGGTGCCGACGCACACGCTGGTGAAGCTGCAGTTCCGCGGCACCGACGTGATCCATTCGTGGTGGGTGCCGGCGATCTCCGGCAAGACCGACGCCGTGCCCGGCTACGACAACTTCTCGTGGCTCAAGATCGACCAGCCCGGCAAATGGGCCGGCGAGTGCGCCGAGCTGTGCGGCACGGGCCACGCTTCGATGCAGATCATCGTCCAGGCCATGGACAGGAGCGACTTCGACGCGTGGATGACGAGGCAGAAGGCCGCTAAGTAGGATTAGTTTCAGATGGCAGCCACCACAGCGCTACCCCGACCGAAGGCCTACGACGACACCTTCTTCAAGCCGATCAGCCTCTGGCTGACGACCACCGACCACAAGCTGATCGGGATCATGTACATGGTCACCGCCATGATCAGCTTCGTCATCGGCGGGATCTTCGCCCTGGTCATCCGGCTCCAGCTGTCGCTGCCCAACCTGCGCGTCGTCGACGACTCGACCTACAACCAGATCATCTCGGCGCACGGCGTGACGATGATCTTCTTCTTCGTCACGATCTTCGTGACCGGCATCGCCAACTACATGGTTCCGATCATGGTTGGCGCGCGCGACATGGCGTTTCCCCGCGTCAACCTGCTCGGTTTCTGGCTCGTGCCGGTCTCGATCATCCTCTACTACTGCGGTTTCTTCACCGGCCGCGCGCTCGACGCGGGCTGGACCGGCTACGCGCCCCTGACCGAGAAGGCGTTTCAGAGCCACAGCCTGGGCGTGGACTTCTGGGCGATGAGCATCATCGTCTGGGCGATCAGCGGGATCATGGCCTCGACCAACTTCCTGACCACGATCGTCGCCCTGCGCGCGCCGGGCATGCGCTTTTCGCGGCTCCCGCTGTTCGTCTGGGCGCAGATCTCCACTTCGATCCTGCTCCTGGTCGTGGGCGCGCCGCTGGCCGCGGCGATGATCCTGCTCGAGTTCGACCGCCAGGTCGGGACGCAATTCTTCACCACGGCCGGAAGACCTGTGCTCTATCAGCACCTGTTCTGGTTCTTCGGCCATCCCGAGGTGTACGTGATGATCCTGCCGGCGTTCGGCATGATCTCGGAGATCGTCCCCGTCTTCGCGCGCAAGCCGATCTTCGGCTACATGTCGATGGTCGCGGCGCTGTTCGGCATCGTCTTCCTGTCCATGACCGTGTGGGCGCACCACATGTTCACGGTCGGCATGAACACCTACGTCGAGGGCTTCTTCATGCTCATGACGATGCTGATCGCGGTGCCGACCGGCATCAAGTTCTTCAACTGGATCGCGACCGCCTGGTGGGGCTCGATCGAGTTCACCGTGCCGATCAAGTTCGTCTTCGGCTTCCTGGCCACGTTCCTGATCGGCGGTATCACTGGCATCTACCTGGCGTCAGTGCCGGTCGACACGCAGCTGCACCAGTCGTATTTCGTGGTCGCCCACCTGCACTACGTGCTGTTCGGCGGCAGCGTGTTCGCGATCTTCGCCGGCATCTACTACTGGTTCCCCAAGATCACCGGCCGGCTGCTCAACAACGCGCTCGGCGAGTGGCATTTCTGGCTGACGTTCATCGGCTTCAACGGCACGTTCCTGATCATGCACACCCTCGGCCTCGAGGGCATGCCGCGACGGATCTGGACGTATTCCAACGAGTCGTGGGCGCTGACGAACACGATCATCACCCTCTCGTCGTTCTTGATCGCGGTCGCGGTCCTCGTATTCCTCATCAACATCGTGCGCAGCTGGAACAGCGGCGAGATCGCCGGCAACGACCCGTGGCAGGGCAACACGCTCGAGTGGGCGACGACGTCGCCTCCGCCGCCCTACAACTTCGAGCGCGTGCCGCCGGTGCGCAGCTTCATGCCGGTGCGCGACCTGCGCGAGTCGGGCGAGCTCGTCGAAGAGCCGCCGGTCCTTCCCGCGCCGGCCTAGGCGTCCTTCTCCGCCGCGTCTGGGTGACGCAGCACCTCCAGGCCCGCATCATGCGACCACCTCATCATTCGGCGGTCGCTGCCAAAGCTGATGAAACCCGCGGACTCGACATCGACGGCGAACAGGTGATACGGCCCTGACGGCCGCCAGTGAATCCGCTCCCAGGTGGCGTCGGAATACGCCTGCCTCCGCTCGGCGTCATCGACTGCGGCGACCACGCCATAGATCTTCAGGTCGCCGTCGGCGCCTTCGCGGTCGGCGCGCGGCGTGACCAGAGTGATTCGCGGGTCACGCAGAAGATCGAGCGCCTTCTTCGACCGCCACATCATCCCCAGCAACAGCTCGCCGCCGACGATGTAGGGCTCGCATGGGCTGATCCTCGGCCGGCCGTCGGCGCGGATCGTGCCCAGGATGAGGACTCCGGTGGCGTCGATGCGCTCCTCGGCCACCTTTGCCAGCTCGGGCGCCGCGGCGGCGAACTCCCGCCAGCTCGCCCTAGTGATGCTCGGAGGCGGCCTCACCCTCGACCGCGTTGTCGGCCGCGCGGTTGCGCGCGTCGCCACGCAGGACCCACCAGCCGAGGCCGCCGACGCCCAGCGCCGCGACCAGGAACGTCATGCTCATCCACAGCCACGCGGGCACCCATTCGCCGGCGAGAAAGATCACGTCCCCAATTATCGCGGAGCCAGAATGAGCGGGTAGGGTGTTACCCCTGGTGAACCGGTGATCAACCTCATCGACGTGGCGATCGTGATCGCGGCGCTCATCGGACTCGCGAACGGATACCGCCGCGGCTTCTGGCTTTCGCTCGCGCAATACCTGGGCCTTTTGATCGGCGTTCTTCTCGGCGCCGCCTCGGCGAGGATCGTGCTCGACTACCTGCAGATCAACAACGCGAGCGCGCGGCCGCTCGGCGCCGTGCTCGTACTGGTCATCGGCGGCAGCCTCGGTTCGAGCGTCGGCTTCGCCGTCGGGGAACCGATCCGGCGCCGGATCCTGCGCACCGGCATCCACACGTCGACCGACTCTGTCGCGGGCGCTGCGCTGTCCGCATTCGCGGTTCTGATCATGTGCTGGTTCCTCGGTCTCAGCTTCTCGCGTGGGCCCGTGCCCGAGATCGCGCAGCAGATCCAGCGCTCAGCGGTGCTGCGCGGCATGGACTCCATCGCGCCACGTCCGCCGGGGTTCCTGGCCAGCGTCGCCCAGGTGCTGGCGGGCGTCCAGTTTCCGCCGGTCTTCGCCGGACTCGAGCCCGCCGGACTGCCCGGGGCCCTGCCGGTGCCCACCTCGACCGACACGCCTGGGGTGAAGAACGCGGCGAAAACGGTGGTGAAGATTTCGAGCGTCGGTTGCGGAGGCATCGTCACCGGCAGTGGGTTCCCGGTCGGCAACGGCTTCGTCGTCACCAACGCGCACGTGGTTTCGGGCACGACGAACCACGTGATCGCGCGCGCGGACGGCTCGACGCTGCGCGCCGAGGTGGTGCTCTTCGACCCCGAGCGCGACGTCGCCGTGCTCTACGTGCCCGGCTTCACGCCGCCCGGCGTCACGTTCGGGCCGGGCCAGCGAGGCACGCAGGGAGCGGTGATCGGCTATCCCGGCGGCGGGCCCGAGCAGATCGTGCCCGCGGTGGTCGACGGCTCGGTCTCGGCCCAGGGCCGCGACATCTACAACGAGAGCTTCGTGACCCGGCAGATCTTCGTCCTCCAGGCGAAGGTGCGTCCTGGAAACTCCGGCGGCCCGATCATCGACATGCAGGGTCGCGTGCTGGGCATGGTTTTCGCGACCTCGGCCAGCGATCCGAACCAGGCCTACGCGCTCACCGACGAGGAAATCGCGCCCGACATCCGCGAGGCGGAGTCGAACCCGTCGCCGAAGGACACCAGCAAATTCGGTTGCGCCGCGTAAGCGTCGAGCGCTCAACGGCGCTTCCCGCTAATCGCTCGAATCACGACCGTCCGCGCCGGGTTCGCGGCCAGGCGGAGCCTGACCGCCAATGCGACGCTAGCGACTCGACTCTGACTCGGGCTTTCCTTCTTCGATCAACATCACCGGGATGCCGTCGACGATCGGGTAGAGCACCTTGCACCGCGGGCACCGGAGATGATCGGGCTCCTTGAGCTCGACCTTGGTGTGGCACTTGGGGCAGGCGAGGATTTCAAGCAATTCCTGAGAGATCACGCGCGCATGGTAGTACGGTTTCGCCCGTGATCCTGAGGCGGCTCTACCTCTATCTTGTGAGCGCCGCCGCGCTCGTCGTCCTGGCCGCGGGCCTGGTCCTTCTCGGTGGCACGATTCTCCTGTTCCTCTTCAACGACCCGACGGCTGACAGGAGCCGTGGCCAGCTTGCCATCTTCACCGCCATGACCGTGGTCGCAGCTCCGGTCTGGGCCGTCCACTTCCTGTTCGCGCAGCGGTTCGCGTCACGCGATCCCTACGAGAGGGCCTCGGCGCTGCGCCGACTCTACCTGTACTGGGCCTGCCTCGCCGGTTCGCTCGCGGCGATGGTCGCCGTGGTCGCCGGCGTTGGGCAGCTCCTGCAGCCCTACCTCGACAACCTGCTCACCAACTGGCTTTCGACCGCGCAGATCGCCTGGGCCGCCGCGGTCTTCGCGGCAGTCTGGGGGCTCCACTTCTTCATCGCCTGGCGCGACCGCGCGGCGGTCGGTGAAGAAGGTGCGTCCTCGACGCTGCGCCGCTGGTACATGTACATCGCGCTGCTCGTCGGCTTGCTGACCGTGCTCGCCGGCACCGCCTCGTTGCTGCAAGCCGCCTGGATCAAGGCGACAATCGGCGACCGCGACTACCTGCCCATCTCCCTCGCGGGACCAGGCGGCCTGGCCCTAGGCGGTCTCCTTCTCTGGGCGGTCCATGGTCGGGTGATCGCGATCAACCACATCACCGAAGACCGGCACTCCACCCTGCGCGCCCTCGAGGGCTTCATCGCCGTCGCGATCAGCATCGCGGTCGCCCTTGTCGGTGCAAGCCAGATCCTGTACTACGCCCTGGACCGCGCGCTCGGGGTCTCCAACCCGGCGGGCGTCAGCAGCCCCAACCTCCTCGAGGCGCTCGCCGCGCCGGGATCGCAGCTCCTCGTTTACGGCGTGGCGTGGATCCTGATCCGGCGCCGGCTTCAGCGCGACGCCGAGAAGCAGGAGGCCGACCGGCAGGCTGCGATCCGCCGCCTCTACACCAACCTGGCGGCCCTTATCTCGCTCGCGAGCTGGGGCTACGGAGGCGGGCTCCTGCTCGCCACGCTGGCCGAGCAGGCCGAGGCGCCGATCATCGGCGTCAAGGCGGGCGACTGGCGCGACCCGGTCAGCCTCGCGCTCACGCTCACCGTCGTGGGCGGAGCGGTGTGGGTCGCGCACTGGCGCCACGAACCGTGGGCCGCGGACCGGCAGTCGCTCAGCCGCAAGCTCTACGTGTGGGCCGCGCTCCTCGGCAGCGTGCTCGCGGTCCTCGGAGGCGGGGTCGGGATCGTGAACGCGGTGCTGCAGCAAGTCTTCAGCGCCAACCCACGTCTCAACGCTCCGTCGAACCTCGACTTCGGGAAGTACCTCGGCGTGATCGCCATCGCAGTGGGGGTCGCGGTCTATCACTGGACCGTGCTGCGCGCGGACTCGGCAGCCAGGCCTCACAAGCCGGCCGCGGCGCCGGCGCCACAGGCGCCTGTCGCGTCCACTCCCATGAGTTCGACGGCGATGACGCCGGCGGCCGAGGTCCTCGGACCCCACGCCCGGCGCTACACGCTCGTCGTCAACGACGCCACCGACGACGACGTCCACCAGGCGCTATCCAGCCTCCCACCGCAGTCGAGCTACCACCTGACCCCGACCGAACAGGCCGTTGACGGACACTGAGGCCCAGGCGCACCTCGACCTGGTCGACTGGCGGCGCCGCGTCGGCGACCTTTTCCGGATCACAGGCCCCGACGCGCTGACCGAATTTCGCCGCGGCCGGGACGGGCTGTTCCGCACACATCCGCAATCGCCCATCGAGCTCCACGAGCGCGACTCCTTCGCCGGCCTGCGCTACTTCGACCCCGACCCGAGCTTTCGGGTCAGGGCTCGGCTCGAGCCCGGGGACGGGTCGGAGCTCGTGATCGACACCGGCGGCGAGGACGGCGCGGTGCGCTACCGCCGGGTGGGCAGGCTCGTTTTCAACCTCGGCGAGGCGCGGTGCAGGCTAACGGTGCTGAGCCTGGTCCAGTACGCGGGCGGCCTGTTCGTCCCCTTCCGCGACCGCACCTCGGGACGGGAGACATATGGCGGCGGTCGCTACCTCTTCGACACCGCGAAGGACACCGACGGTCTTGTTCTTGAAGTCAGCCCCGGTTCGCTCGACGTGGTCATCGACTTCAACTACGCGTACAACGCGTCATGCGCCTACAGCTCGCGCTGGGCGTGCCCTCTCGCACCGCCTGAGAACCACCTCCCGGTCGACGTGCGCGCCGGCGAGAAAACCTACAAGGACTAGGGGCGTGCCAAAGGACAATTCCGGCGGTCGGTCTACCATTCCCTTCGCGATGAGCTGGAAGGCGTTGACGTGGCTCGGGGTCGGGTTCGCGCTGCTGCTGGCCGGGACCGTCATGGTCTTCCTCGCGTTCGACCGCGACTCCCACTCGGCCAGCGACACCATCCGTCCATTTGTCATCACCATGGCGCCGGTCTGGGCGCTGTCGATCGCGGCGGCGCGTGTGCTCCTGAGGCGCTATAGATAGAATTTGTAGCCTCCGGCCGTGGCGATAGACGAATCACGTAACGGCAAAGCGAACGGTATTCAGCTCGTCCAGGTCGAGGGCTTCCTCGAGGTGGCCCGTCGTGGCAGCGTCAGCCGCGCCGCGGAGGCCCTTTTCATCACCCAGCCGACCCTGACGGCGCGCCTCCAGGGTCTCGAGCGCGAGCTCGGCACGCCTCTTTTCCTGCGCACGCCCCATGGGATGCGGCTGACGGACGCCGGCCGGGCGTGGGTGCCCTTCGCCGAGCGCGCGCTGCGGGCCCTGGTCGACGGCCGCGAGGCGCTGCAGCAGGTGATGACCGCGTCGGCCGGGCACCTGATGATCGCCGCCGCGCCCGCGGTGAGCACTTACGTCCTGCCGGAGCTGCTGGAGCGGTTCGTGTCCGCCCATCCCCGCGTCGAGGTGTCAGTGCGGACGGGGCACTCGGAGGACGTCGTCGAGCTGGTGCTGCGCGACGAGGTGCAGCTCGGCCTCGGCCGCTCCATCCGTCACCCAGACCTCGAGCTGCGCCCCTTCCACACGGAAGACCTCGTCCTGGTGTGCGCACCCGACCATCCGTTCACGGCGCGCTCGGCGGTCAGTCTCGCCGAGGTCGCCGGGCAGAAGCTGATCATGTTCGACCGCACGTCGAGCTACTACGAGATCACGCAAGGCGCGTTTCTCTCGGCGGGCGTGACGCTGCGCGGCTTGATGGAGCTCGACTCCATCGAGGCGGCCAAGAAGATGGTCGAGCGCGGGCTGGGAGTCGCTCTGCTGCCCGGCACCGCCGTCGCCCGCGAGGTCGCGAACAAGACGCTGCGGGCCGTGAAGATGAAGGACGCGCCGCCGATGCAGAACACGATCGTCGCCTACCGGCGCCGGGACGCGGGCAAGCCGGAAGGCATCGTGGCGGCCTTCCTGGAGCTCCTCGAAACCAGATAGAGCGCGCGACGCGCGCGGTTTCCACATCGATTCTGCCGATACGCCTGATCGCAACAATTGATTGGACGCATATCGGCTTTTTTGATAGTTTCTCCTACATGGATACAGAAATCCGATTGCAGGGCCAGGAGAGCGAGCCCTCGTCTCACGAGTGCGAATGCCCGGAACCCTGCAACTGCGACCACGAGAACGACTAGGAAGCCTTACATGGATCTGGTCTCTTCCCCCCTCCTTCCGGAGGGCTTCAAGGTGCCCGCGTCGCGCAACGAGCCTCCAAGCAGGCGGCTTCGCCAGATGCTCGCCGAAAAGCCGTACGTCTTCGCGCCCGGCGTCTACGACCCGCTGGGCGCGCAGCTGCTCATGTACCACGGCTTCGACGCGGTCTACTTCAGCGGCTACTCGTTCGCGATCGGCCACCTCGGCACCACCGACATGGACCTCTACTCATCGGTCGAGATCGCGGACGGTGCGCGACGCACGGTCAGCGGGCTGCGCAAGTTCCAGCTGACGATGGCGGTGGGTGACCCCGAGAAGAAGGCCGCCCCCGTCCACCTCGACATCCCGCCCGTGGTTGTCGACATGGACGCCGGGTACGGCAATCTCTTCAACGTCCAGCGCACGACAGAGCTGTACGTCAACGCCGGTGTGGCCGCCGCCCACCTCGAAGACCAGGTGATGCCGAAGCGCTGCGGGCACATCGCGGGCAAGGCGCTGATCAGCGCGGCTGAGTTCGTCGGCAAGCTGAAGATGATGCGCGCCGCGGCCGACGACCTCGGCCACGAGGACTTCGTCATCATCGCCCGCACGGACGGCGTGTCGGCCTCAGAGGCGCCGGAGTCGAAGCGCGGCCTCGACCTCGCGATCGAGCGCGGCCTGCGCTACATGGACAGCGGAATCCCGGACCTCCTGTGGTGCGAGTTTCCGACCGCCGAGCGCGCCCCGACCGAAACGTTCTGCACCGAGATCCGCAAGCGCTTCCCGAAGGCCCGGTTCGCGTTCAACTACTCGTCGTCGTTCAAGTGGTTCAACGAGAAGGACCCGATCACGTGGCACGAGCTCGGACTGCTCGGCGTGGGGTTCATCTTCATCACTCTCGCGATGCAGCACGCGGCGGGCTACGGCATGTCGACCCTGCTCCAGGACCTGAAGAAGAACAAGGAAGAGGGCTACATGGAGCTCCAGCGGAAAGAATGGGCGGACGGGGCCAACATCCCCACGCGGTCGCACCACCTCTTCGCTGGCGTGCCGTACCACCACCATGTCGGGCACGTGTACGGCGCGGCGCGGCTGAGCGAGGACATCGACGAGCACCTCGAGATCTCGAAGGTCGTCTAGAGGTACGTAGACTTCGCCCTCGGTAGGGGCGACACGTTGATCACATTCCCGTTCCGCTGGCTGTGGTGGCTGCTGAAGAGCCTACGGCGCTCTTTCGGCAGGCCGCCCGAGTTCGTCGTCTTCGTCCTCGAGGAGGAGCCGCCGGTCCTGGCCGACCCGCCCCGAGCGTTCTGGCAGCGCCTGGCCGGCCGCCAGCGCGTGAGCGTGAGCGAGCTGCGTGTGCGTTTCGAGGCCATCGGAAAGGACGGCCGCATCAAGGGCGTGGTGCTGCACCTGCGCCCGGTCGGGATGTCGATGGCGACGCTCCAGGACCTTCGCGAGCTGGTCCTCGGCCTGCGCGGCTCCGGCAAGCGCGTCACCGCGTGGGCGACCTCATACAACACCGGCACCTACTACCTCGCGTGCGCATGCGACGAGATGCTGCTCATGCCGGCGGGTTCGGTCCAGCCCCTGGGGTTTGCCGGCACGGGAGTGTTCCTCGCCGACGGACTCGCGCGCTTCGGTCTCAGCGCGGATTTCATCCAGGTCTCGCCTTACAAGTCCGCGGCAGACCCGCTGACGAAGTCGAAGATGACCCCGGAGTACCGCGAGCAGATGACGTGGCTGCTCGAGTCCCAGCACGCCGAGGTCGTCCGCGCCATCGGCCAAGCGAGGAAGCTCGACGAGGCGGGAGCGAAGGAGCTCGTCGACTGCTCGCCGTACGGCGACGACGTCGCGGTGGAAAAGCACGTCGTGGACGGCGTGTTGACCGAGGAGGAGCTGCCCATGCACGTCGGAGGCACGCTGGGCTCGTGGGAGCGCGCGCAGAGCAAGATGCGCGAGCCAGCGCCTCGGCTCCGCCTGGGCAAGTACGTCGCCTTGATGCGGATCGAAGGCACCATCGTGGACGGCCGCTCGGGGCGGCTGCCGGTCCAGCCTCCGGTCGAGGTCCCGCTGGTGGGCGAAGCGCGTGCCGGCGACCTCAGCGTCGTCCAGCTGGCGCGCCAGGTCGCGGCGGACCGACGGGCGGCCGCCGCAGTGCTATACGTGAATTCACGCGGGGGGTCTTCGACCGCCAGTGAGGCGATGCGCCACGCGCTTCGGGTCGTGGCCTCGCGCAAGCCGCTGGTCGTGGTCATGGGCGCGCTCGCGGGGTCCGGTGGCTACGACGTCGCCACGCCGGGGTCGTGGATCGTCGCCCGGCCCGGCACGCTGACCGGCTCGATCGGAGTGCTGGGCGGGAAGATCGTCACCGGTCGGTTGTTCGACCGGCTGCTGGTCGAGAGGGAGACGGTGGCGTTCGGGCGCAACGTGACTCTGAACAGCGACGAGAGCCGCTTCAGTGATGACGAGCGCGAGATCGTCACGAAAGAGATCCAGCGCCTGTACCGCGGCTTTGTCGACGTGGTGGCGAGCGCGCGAAAGCTGCCGCGGGAGAAGGTCGAGCAGGTCGCGCAGGGCAAGGTCTGGACCGGAAGGCAGGCGCTGGAGCGTGGGCTGGTCGACGAGCTGGGCGGCCTCGAGGAGGGGATCAACAAGGCGCGCGAGCTCGCGGGCCTGGCCGCGACGGCAGTGGTCCGGGAGGCACACGGGCCGCGTCGGTTCGTTCCACCCCTGGTCCAGGCGGCGCCTGCCGCGGGTTGGCTTGGCTACCTGCTCGAAGGCCTCACGCTGGTAAACCGAGCGCCGGCGCTGGCGGTGATGGAGTTCGTGATCGGCCCCGTGACCTAGCGCCCGCGAGCGCCGGCACTCGCGGGAAAGAGGTCAGGCGTCGAGCGGCGGAAACCTCCACGGCTGGCGTTCCCGGACGACCTCGTACACCGACTCGACGATCGTCTCCCGGTTCGGCTTGGTGAAGTAGTCTCCGTCGGGCCCGTACGCCGGCCGGTTCGGTGACCCCGTCAGCGTCCGCGGCGCGGCGTCGAGGTGCCACCACCCCTGCTGCGCCTCTAGCACCTGCTGGAGCATGAACGCCGACGCGCCGCCCGGCACGTCCTCGTCGACGCAGATCAACGCGTGGGTCTTCTCGAGCGACCGCGCGATCACGCGGCCGGTGTCGAACGGCATCAGCGTCTGCACGTCGATGACCTCGCAGGAAACGCCGAGCTCGTCCAGGGCCGCCGCCGCGTCGAGCGCGATGGCGCAGCACGCTCCATAGGTCACAACCGTTGAATCTGTCCCCTCACGCAGCACCTCGGGCACGCCGAGCGGCACCGTGAACGAGCCTACATTGTCGGGGACTCGCTCCTTCAGGCGATAGCCGTTCAGCACCTCGATGACGATGCCCGGGTTGTCGCCCTGGAAGAGCGTGTTGTAGAAGCCCGCCGCCTGGGTCATGTTGCGCGGCACGCAGACGTAGATGCCTCGCATGGAATTCAACAGCACCGACATCGGCGAACCCGAGTGCCAGATGCCAACCAGGCGGTGGCCCTTGGTGCGGATCACCACCGGCGCCTTCTGGCCGCCGACCGTACGCCAGTGAAGCGTCGCGAGGTCGTCTGAGGCCGTCTCCAGCGCGTAGAGGAAATAGTCGAGGTACTGGACGTCGCAGATCGGCCGCAGCCCGCGCATCGCCGCGCCGATGGCCTGGCCGAGGATCGTGGCCTCTCGAATCCCGGTGTCGGTGAGACGAAGGTCGCCGTACTTGGCCTGCAGCCCCTCGAACACGAGGTTCACGTCGCCGAGCTTGCCCACGTCTTCGCCGATGACGAAGATGCGCGGGTCGCGCCCGAAGTTGGCGTCGAAGTTGCGCACCAGCACCTGGCGCCCGTCCACCGCCGGCGACTTCTCCGAGTAGGCGGGAGGAACCGTTGGCACGTGCAGGGGCGACTCGGCGGACTGGCTGTACAGGAACGAGTTGTAGCGCTGTTCGTTCTGGCGCCAGTACTCGCCGGCGAACCTGGCGAGGTCGTCGCGCGCCGGCGACTCGAGACCGCGCAGCTGCTGCAGCGCTCTCGACAGGCTCGACATGACGAGCGACCGCGTCACCTTCGGCGCCTCGTCCAGGCTGTTGGTGATCTCCGCCACCTCGGGCATGTCGATGCGGCGCAGGACCGCGACCGCGCGGTCGCGCTCGGCACGGATCGGGGACTGGAACGCCTCCCACGCGAGGTCGCGCGCGGCCTCCACCGCCTCCTTGTCCGCCGCCTCCCATCCTTCGAGCTGCGATTCGCTGGCCACGCCCGACTCGATGATCCAGTCGCGCATCCGCGCGACACAGTCGTACTCGTTCTCGAAACGCAGCCGCTCCTTCGACTTGTAGCGCTCGTGACTGCCGCTCGTCGAATGGCCCTGCGGTTGCGTGACCTCGATCACGTGGACGAGCGCGGGCTTGTGCTCGCGCCGGGCCTTGTCCACCGAGGTCAGATAGGTGTCGACAAGGCCCGCGTAATCCCAGCCGCGCGCCACGTAGATGTCGATGCCGGGCCGGTCGTCGGGTGTGAAGCCTCGGAGCACATCGGAGATCGACGCCTTGGTCGTCTCCGCGGAGATGGGCACCGAGATCCCGTAGCCGTCGTCCCATATCGACATCACCATCGGCACCTGGAGCACACCCGCGGCGTTCATCGCCTCCCAGAACACGCCCTCGCTCGTCGCGGCGTCGCCGATGGTGCCGAACGCGACCTCGTTGCCGTCGACCGAGAAGCCGTCCTGCGCGCCCTTCAGCTGCGGGTTCTGGCGGTAGAGCTTCGATGCGTAAGCGAGCCCGACGAGGCGCGCCATCCAGCCGGCGACGTTGGACACGTCGGCGCTCGAGTTCGGCATGTCGACCGACCGCACGAACTCACCGCGGTCGTCGAGAAAGCGGGTGGCGAAGTGATTGCCCATCTGCCGGCCGCCGGATGCAGGCTCGGCTTCGACGTCGGCGTTGCCATAGAGCTGGGCGAAGAACTCGCGCACGTTGGACATCCGCGTCGCCCACATGAAGGTCTGGTCGCGGTAGTAGCCGGCCCGCCAGTCACCCGGCCGGAAGGCCTTGGCCATCGCGATGTTGGCGATCTCTTTGCCGTCGCCGAAGATGCCGAAGGTCGCGTTGCCGCGCAGCACCTCCGCCCGGCCGACCACGCTCGCGCGGCGGCTGCTGTAGGCGAGGCGGTAGTCGGCGATGACGGCTTCGGGAGTAAGGGTCGCCTTGGAGTTGCGAAGCGCTTTCGCCATAGATCGACCGCGGAGCGGCCGAAATTTACGTTAACAGAGCGCCCGCAAACCTACGCTGAGGTGACCTGCTCCTCGGCTTCATCGCGGCGCAGCAGGCCGGGCCGGCTAGCCTGCAGCGCCTCCTTCATGTGCACGTAGGCCCGCGCGAGCTCGCCGCGCCGTTCCAGGATCTCGGCGTAGGCGCCGTGGGACTGGAGCAGCCGCTCGCGCAGGCCCAGGGCCTCGAACCCCCGGATGGCGTCCTCGAACTGGCGATCGGATTCGGCGTGCTCGCCGCGCAGGTCGGCGATGCGGCCCAGCGCCTCGTGCGCCTCGGCGATCGTCGCGCCCTCCTCCAACCGGGCCGCCAGATCCAGCGCTTCGGTGGCTAGCTCCTGTGCGCGGTCTGCCTCGCCTTCGCGCATTGCGAGCTCGGCAAGCCCGAGCAGCACCACGCTGCGTCCGCAGCCGAGGTCGAAATCGGAGCACAGCTCGAGCGCGCGCTCCAGGTGGCATCGCGCGGCGGCCAGGTCACCACGCTTGAGGTGGACCATCGCGAGGCTGTGCTCGCTCTTGGCCAGCAGGTCGCGGTCGCGAAACAGCTCGAGGAGGGCGACCGAGCGTCCGGTGTATCGGGCCGCGGTCTCCACCTCGCCGGAGTCGCGATAGGCGGCCCCAAGCCCGGCGTACTGGCGCGCGACCTGGCGAAGGTTCGACACCCCGCGACCGCCCTCGATCGACTCCTCGTACGCGGCGATGGCGCGGTCCCAGTCGAGGTTCGCGACGTAGGCGTCCGCCAGGATGCCGAGGAGGCGGACCTCGGTCGGAGCCGGCACCGGCTTGAGCCTACGACACACGCTGAGAGCGTTCTCCGCCAGGGCAACCGCGTCCTTGGCGTGGGTCAGAGTCGCAACGGTGGCCAGGGCGCCGAGGCATTCGGCCAGCATCGCGCCGTCGCCGACCGCCTCGAAGTGGGTCCGCGCGTCGGCCAGCAGCCCCGCGGCGCGCTCCGGCTCCGACGAGGCGAGGTGCGCCTGGCCGAGCAGGAAGCGGATCCGTCCGAGGCGGAAGGCGGACGAGCTGCGATCAAGGAGCGCCCGGCCCAACGCGATCGCCTCGGTGCCGCGGCCGTCCGCGACGAGGGCTTCCAGCTCGATCAGGCGTCCGTGGATGTCGTCCGCGGGGCCACCCGGCTCGGCGAGGAAGAACTCGACCGGCTTGCCCGTCCGGCTTGCGATGTGCTCGAGCGTCGGCAGCGAGGGCCGCGTGCGCCCGGTCTCGATCAGGTAGATGGCCGGGGCGGTGACGTGGCCCTTGCCGAGCTGAGCAAGACTGAGACCCGCTTCAAGGCGGGCCTGCTTGACCGAGCCGGGGCGGAGGTTCACGCCGGGCAGGCGGCGTCTTTTGGGGTTGGCTTCCGTCGCGACCGGCGCCTCACCGCGCCCGCTGGCCACGGATCGTCACTTTATACGAAAACCTGTCGGGAGTGGACATGCGCCTCTTGTAACGCGCATTTCAAGTTCCGCGATCGGTCCGGGCGCCAAACCCAACAATACTTAACGTTGTTAAGTTATTCTTCCGGTTCGCAGGTCGCGGTCACGTGCTTCCCGCCGCGGCCTGCAACCCCAAACCCGTGGCCCTCTCTCTGCTGTCACCCCTTCCAGAGAGAGGGCCTTTTGGCGTCAGGGGGCCGAGGGGTACGTGCCGAAGAGCCTGATCTGGGCGCTCGCCTCCTCGAGGTCGCTCAGCGCCGCCTCGGCGTCGGCGGCGGCCGTCGTCTCGCCGTTCAGGGAGAAGTCCACGTAGAAGCGGTACTCGAACGGCCGTCCCATCATCGGCCGGCTGTCGAGGCGGGTCAGGTTGACTCCTCGGCGGGCAAAGCAGTCGAGGGCGTGGGCCAGGCTGCCCGGCCGGTGCGCGGTGACGAAGGCGATCGAGCCCTTCCATCCCCGCGCAGCCTCGCGCGGCCGCTTCGGCTCGCCCTTCTCGACGACGACGAAGCGGGTCCGGTTCTCGGAGTCGTCCTGGATCGACTCCGCGAGGACGTAGAGCCCGTAGCGCTTGGCCGCCGCCTTGCTGGCGATGGCCGCCGTCCCGGGCTGTCGTTGCTCCGCGACCGCGCGCGCCGCGCCCGCGGTGTCGTGGTACGAGACGGCGCGAATCTGCCTCGAGTGCAGGTAGCGGTCGCACTGGGCCAGGGCCTGCGGATGGGACAGAGCGCGCTCGACCGGTCCGGGCCAGCCGAGTAGGCAGTGGCGGACCGGTTGGACGTGCTCGCGGACCACCCTCAGCCCGGGCTTCTCCCACAGCAGGTCGGACACCTCCTGGACCACGCCGGCACTCGAGTTCTCGACCGGCAGCACGGCCGCGTCGATAGCGCCGATGTCGAGCGCGTCGAACGCCTGGCGGAACGTCGGGAAGCCGGTCGCCTCCGCTTCCGGGAAGAGCGCGGAGACCGCCTCGTCGGAGTAGGCGCCCGGCTCTCCCTGATAACCGACCTTTTTCACCCGAAGATCAGATGTCGCATCGCGTCGGCCACGTGGTTGTGGTCGTGCAGCTGGTCGGTGACCTGTGGGTGCCCGTTGCCCTCGTGCTGCCCATTGCCGTCAGACATGGCGGCGATCTTGCGCAGGTCTTCGTCGGTGACCTCTTTCTTCGTGTCGGCCAGCTGGAGGAACCGCTGCCAGGCAGCGTCGTCTCCGCCCTCGGCGAGCTTGATGCCGAGCCTGCTCAGCCGGTGGTGGAACGCGTGGCGCCCCGACCTCGCGGTGAGCACGATCTTCGAGTCGGCGAGGCCGACGTCCTCGGGCTTCATGATCTCGTAGTTCAGGCGGTCCTTCAGGACGCCGTCCTGGTGGATGCCCGACGCATGCGCGAAGGCGTTCGCTCCGACGACGGCCTTGTTCGGCTGCACCGGCGTGCCCGTCAGCTCCGAGACCAGGCGCGAGGTGCGCGTGATCTCGGTCGTGTCGATGCCGCACTCGAGGCCGAGCTTGGCCTGCCGGACCTTGAGCAGCATCACGATCTCTTCCAGCGATGTGTTGCCGGCGCGCTCGCCGATGCCGTTGATCGTGCACTCGACGCGGCGCGCGCCCGCGGAGAGCGCTGCCAGCGTGTTGGCGACCGCGAGGCCGAGGTCGTTGTGGCAGTGGACCGAGAACATCGCCTTGTCGCTTCCTCGCGCCTCGGTGATGACGCGGCGAATCAGCTCCCCGAACTCGTAAGGCAGGCAGTACCCCGTGGTGTCGGGGATGTTGATCACCGTCGCGCCGGCGGCGATCATCGTCTCGACCGTCTGGATCAGGTAGTCGGGATCCGCACGCCCGGCGTCCTCCGGCGAGTATTCGACCTGGTCGCAAAGGAAGCGCGCGTACTCGACCATCTCCGCGCCCTTCTTCAGCACCTGCTCGCGGGTCATGCCGAGCTTGCGCTGGATGTGCACGTCGGAGACCGAGAGCACGATGTGGATCTGCGGGTCCTCGGCGTCCTTGATCGCGCCCCAGACCGCGTCGATGTCGTCGCGCACGGCGCGGGCGAGCGCGGTGACCGTCGCGCCGCGGATCTCGCGCGCAATGCGCCGGCAGGCCTCGAAGTCGCCTGGTGACGAGATCGGGAACCCGGCCTCGATCACGTCGACGCCCAGCTTCTCGAGCTGGCGGGCGATGCGGAGCTTGGAGTTGGCGTCAAGGTGGAAGCCGGGCGACTGCTCGCCGTCCCGCAGCGTTGTGTCGAAGACGAATACGCGGTCCGGGTTCGAATCTCTCATTTCTCTACAGGCTCCAACCACGTCATCATCGAGCGCAGCTCGCGCCCGATCTGCTCGATCTGGTGATCCGCGTCCTTTCTGCGCATGGCCATGAACTGCTCGCGGCCGTTCGAGTTCTCGTCGAGCCATCGCTCGGCGAAGCTGCCGTCCTGGATCTCGGCGAGGACCTGTCGCATCGACTGCCGCACGTGGTCGTCGATCACGCGCGGCCCGGAGACGTAGTCGCCGTACTCGGCCGTGTCCGAGACCGAGTAGCGCATGAAGCCGAGGCCGCCGCGATACATGAGATCGACGATCAGCTTCAGCTCGTGCAGGACCTCGAAGTACGCAAGCTCCGGCTGGTACCCCGCCTCGACCAGCGTCTCGAAGCCGGTCTTGACCAGGTTCGCGACCCCGCCGCACAGCACGGCCTGTTCGCCGAACAGGTCGGTCTCGGTCTCTTCCTTGAACGTCGTCTCGAGGATGCCCGCGCGGCCGGCGCCGAGGGAGCGCGCGTACGCGAGCGCACGCGGCCACGCCTTTCCGGTCGCGTCCTGGTGGACGGCGATGAGGGCCGGAACTCCCTGGCCGCTGACGTAGGTGCTGCGGACCAGGTGTCCCGGGCCTTTGGGGGCGATCATCGCCACGTCGATGTCCTGGTTGGGCTTGACCTGGGCGAAGTGGATCGAAAACCCGTGCGCGAACATGAGCATCGAGCGCGGCTGGAGGTGCTGCTCGATCGACTCGCGGAACAGCTTGCCCTGGCCGGCGTCGGGGGTGAGGACCATGACCACGCTCGCCTCGGAGACCGCCTCGGGCACGGGCACCGCGCGCAGGCCGTCGGCCTCGACGCGCTCGATCGACTTGCTGCCCGGATAGAGGCCGACGCGCACGTCCTCGCCCGAGTCGCGCAGGTTGAGCGCGTGGGCGCGGCCCTGGCTGCCGTAGCCGACGACCGCGACGGGCTCGCCGAGCTGCGGCGGGCAGTCGGCCTCGTAGTGGATCCTCATCGTGCTCTCCTCATGACGACGGGGCCCGAGCGGGCCACGTCGACGATTCCGTGACGGTGCAGCTCGGCGACGAATTCGCGCACCTCGGCGTGATCGCCGGAAAACTCGACGGTCGTGCCGTCCCCGGCGGTCGACAGGACCTTCGCGCCGCGGCGCAGGAGCTCGTCGAGCTCGGAGGCGGCGACCTTTGCGACGACGAGCTCGCGGCTGTGCACGTCGTCGCTCGTGACGTCTTCGACCTCGATGACCTCGACCAGGCGCTCCAGCTGCTTGCGCACCTGGTCGGCCTCGGCGTGGCCGTGGTCGACCTGGAGCGTCAGGCGGAAACGCCCCGGCTGGCGGCTCGGGCCGACGGAGATGCCGCGCACGTGAAAGCCGCGCCGGCGGATCGCGCCCGAGACCTTGGTCAGGGTGTTCGGCGCGTCCTCGACCTCGACCGACAGGATGCGGATCTTGTCGGTCATTGCTGCGGTGCCTCCCAGAACTCGTTCAGCGATTTGCCGAGGGGGACGATCGGATAGACGTTGGCTTCGGGGTCGATGCGGAAGTCGATCAGGAACGGGCCCTTCGTCCGCTCGGCCGCGTCGAACGCGGGCGCGATGTCCTCGAACCGCTCGACGCGGCGGGCCGGCATGCCGTAGGCCTCGCTGAGCTTGACGAAGTCGGGCATGTGGGTCAGGTCGACCTGCGAGCGCACGCCGCCGTAGAAGTCGTCCTGGAACTGGCGGACCATGCCAAGCGAGAAGTTGTTGAGGAGGACGATCTTGACGTCGAGCTGGTGCTCGACCGCCACCGACAGCTCCTGGGCGGTCATCACGAATCCGCCCTCGCCCGCGACACACCACACCGGCAGGTCGGGGCGCGCGAACTTGGCGCCCAGCGCGGCGGGGAGAGCGAAGCCCATCGTGCCGGCGCCGCCGGAGTTGATGAAGAGTCCGGGCCGGTCGTAGTTCCACCACAACGCGGCCCAGATCTGGTTCTGGCCGACGTCGGCGACCACGATCGCCTCGTTGCGGGCGCGGCGGTACATGTCGATGAGCACGTCCTGCGGCTGGAGCTGACCGTTCGAGCGCCTGTAGCGGAGCGGGTGCTCCTCGCGCCACGCGTCAATCTGCGTAAGCCACAAGCCGCGGCGCTCGTTGAGGTTGCCGACGTGCGGCTGGATCGCGGTCAGGGCCTGCCGGGCGTCGGCGACCAGCTCGATGTGCGGGCGCACGTTCTTGCCCATCTCCGAGCCGTCGATGTCGATGTGGATGAAGGTCTTGACCTTCGGCGCGTAGTCGGCGAGCTTGGCGGTGACGCGGTCGTCGACCCGCATGCCGACCATCATCAGAACGTCGGCGTTCTGCACCGCCTTGAGGTTCCAGCCGGTGCCCATGAACCCGGTCATGTGCAGGGACAGCGGGTGCTTGACCGGGAACGCGCCGATGCCGAGCAGCGTTGTGCCGACGGGAGTGGCAGCCGCCTCGGCCAGCTGCCGCAGCTCTGTCTCGGCGTGGCTGAGGATCACGCCGTGGCCGGCGAGGATGACCGGCCGCTCGGCGTCCGAAAGGGCCCGCGCGGCCTGCTCGGCACCGGCGAGGTCGACGTGGCCGTTCAGCCTGTAGCCCGGGATCTCCAGGCGCTCAGGGGTGACGCGCTCGGCCTGGGCCTGCTGCACGTCCTTGCAGATGTCGACCAGCACCGGGCCGGGCCGCCCGGTCGTGGCAATGTGAAACGCCTCGTGGATGACCCGGGGCAGCTGGTCGATCCTGGTCACGAGGTAGCTGTGCTTGGTCACCGAAGACGTCGCCCCGATGACGTCCGACTCCTGGAAGGCGTCGCGGCCGACCTGGGTGCTGACGACCTGCCCGGTGATCGCGACCATCGGCACCGAGTCCATGTACGCCGTACAGAGGCCGGTGACCAGGTTCAGGGCGCCCGGTCCGGAGGTGGCGAAGACGACGCCGGGCTTGCCGCCGGCGCGGGCGTAGCCGTCGGCCATGTGCGCGGCGCCCTGCTCGTGGCGGACCAGGATGTGCTTGAGCTTCGGGAACTCATGCAGATGCTGGTAGATCGGCAGGTTGGCCCCGCCGGGGTAGCCGAAGATGTACTCGACACCCTCGCGCTCCAGCGCCTCCAGGATCATCTCGGCTCCGGTCACGGTTCTGGCGGGCTCCTTTTTCTTGTGAAAATGAAGAAGCCCCCGCCTCTCGGTCGGGGGCTTTGCGATCTATCCGGCGATTCTGTCTAGGTCGCGCGTGCCCCCGAGCGAATGCCAATAAGGCCCAGGAGTACAAGCACGAGCACGCGGGATTGCGACATGTGAACGAGCATGTTAACGAGCCAACCCCGCCTTGGGGTTGTGGCCGGGGCACAAATTTCCACGCCGTGGCGTCCGTAAAGTTGTCGTCCCCCATGCCTCAAACGTTGGCCCAGAAGCTTTGGGACGCTCACGTGGTGCGTTCTGCGCAGGGCGAACCGGACTTGCTCTTCGTCGACCTCCACCTGGTCCACGAGGTGACCTCCCCGCAGGCGTTCGAGGGCCTGCGCACGGCCGGCCGGCGCGTCCGGCGGCCCGACCTGACGGTGGCGACGATGGATCACAACGTGCCCACCCGGGGCGGTGTGCGCGCGGCCGACGAGCTCTCGCGAAAGCAGATGGAGGTGCTGGAGGAGAACTGCCGCGCCGAGGGCGTGCCCCTGCACCGGATAGGCAGCCGGCGCCAGGGCATCGTCCACGTCATCGGGCCCGAGCTGGGCCTCACCCAGCCCGGAATGTTGATCGTGTGCGGCGACTCCCACACCTCGACTCACGGCGCCTTCGGCGCGCTGGCCTTCGGCATCGGCACCTCCGAGGTCGAGGTCGTGCTGGCGACCCAGTGCCTGCCCCAGCAGCGACAGGGTGACCTCGCGGTGAACGTGTCGGGAGAGCTGCCGCTGGGCGTGACCGCAAAGGACATCGTGCTGGGCCTGATCGGCGGAACCGGCACGTCAGCCGGGCAGGGTCACCTGGTCGAATACCGCGGCCCGACCATCCGGGGTCTGTCGATGGAAGGCCGGATGACGGTCTGCAATATGTCAATCGAGTGGGGCGCGAAGGCGGGCATGGTCGCGCCGGACGACACGACGTTCGCGTACGTC
>DATEGB010000083.1:0-7020 GCA_035280365.1 Candidatus Dormiibacterota bacterium
CGCCACGGCTGGAAGTGGTCGCTGACGAAGACCGAGTCGAAGCCGTGCTTCTCGGCGGCGACCGCGAAGTCGAGGAGCTCGCGGGCCGAGAACTGCTCGGCGGACGCCTTGTAGCCCAGGCGGAACGGCGGCTTCATGACCGCCGGCCGTACCGCCTCCAGCTGAACGCGACGCCACCGATCGCGGCGGCGACGATGACGACCAGCAGCGCGATCAGGCTGTGGCTGTCGAAGCTCGCGATGCCAGCGGCGGCGAGGAGCGCGAAGGCACCCAGCGCAATCAGCATCATCACCACGAGGACGATCGCGCGGTGGATCTTCACTGGGGCTAGCTTACCGACGATGGGTTACGGGCAAGTCGTGCGCGTCGGCTCGGTGCCCTCGACGCAGGACGTGGCGCGCGAGCTGCCCGTCGGGGCGATCGTCGTCGCCGACCACCAGACCGCCGGCCGCGGGCGCCTGGACCGGCGCTGGGAAGCCCCGCCCGGGACAGCCCTCCTCGTCTCGTTCGTCCTGGCGCCGCGGCCTCTGCTGAGCCTCGCCCTCGGCGTCGCCGCGGCCCAGGCCTGCGGACCCGACGTGCGCTTGAAGTGGCCGAACGACCTGCTCCTCGACGACCGCAAGCTCGGAGGGATCCTGGTCGAGACCACGCCGCACAAGGCGGTCTGCGGGATCGGGATCAACCTGACGTGGGCGCCCGAAGGCGCGGCCATGCTGGGCGCGCCGCGCGACGAGGTGCTGTCACGGCTTAGGGCCGAGGTCGAGAGTTGGAGCGGGGCCGGCGACGCAACTGTGCTCGCCCGCTGGCGTGAGCTGTCGGCCACGCTGGGCCGGCGAGTCCGCATCGACGGCGTCGAGGGCACTGCACAGGACGTCGGGGCGGCCGGCGAGCTGATCGTCGACGGCCGGACTTACGTTGCCGGCAGCGTCACCCACCTGTAAGTCGCACGATCTCGGGCAGGACCTCGCCCGAGCGACCGTGGATCACCACCTCCGCCAGGCGGTCGATCGGCGTCGGCTCGGCGTTGACGACGATCAGTTTCGCGCCGGTGCGCAGGGCGACCAGCGGGATCTCAGCCGCCGGGAACACGACCAGCGACGAGCCTGCGACCAGCATCACGTCGGCGGCCGACGCGAGGTCGAAGGCCTGCTCCACGGCAACTGCCGGCATAGGCTCGCCGAACAGCACGACCGTCGGCTTGAGCACCGACCCGCCGCAGTGCCGGCAGCGGGGCGGCATTTCTGTGTCGAGACGGGCCTGGACGTCCGCCCGCGGCTCGAGCCGGCCGCAGGTCAGGCACTCGACCGTCCGCCCCGAGCCGTGCAGCTCGACGACGTGCTTGCTGCCCGCCGCCTGGTGGAGACCGTCGGTGTTCTGCGTCACGACGCCGACCAGCCGGCCCGCAGCTTCGAGGTCGGCCAGCGCCACGTGTCCCGGGTTGGGTTTCGCCGCCAGCGCCACGCGCCCGCGCTCCCGGGCGATGGTCCAGTAGGCGGTCGGGTCGGCGAGGAAGCTGTCGATCGAGGCGACCTTCCCCGGGTCGTATTGCGTCCAGAGGCCGCCTTCGCCGCGGAAGGTGGGGATGCCGCTCTCGGCCGAGACACCCGCTCCCGTCAGGGCCAGGCCATGCCGGGCGCGCTCCAGCAGCTCAGCCGCGCGACTTACCGCGTCGTCAGGCAAAGACTTCCTGGGTCGCGAAGATCTTGCGCTTTGTGTCGTAGGCCATCGTCGCCGCTTCGGTCGGGACCTGCACCCATGGCGAGCCCTTGTCCTCGCGGATGGCGGTCACCTTCAGGATGCGGAATGTCTCCGCCGACTTGCCCTTGAGCTGCAGCCCAGGCATCTCGTCGACCGCGATGTAATCCGCGCACGCCTCGAAGGTCGGCCACCCGACGAGCAGGTTGAACGCGGGCGCGGCGCTGCAGAAGCGGGCCGCGGTGTTGATCGTGTCGCCCAGCGCCGTGTACTGCAGGCGGTCCTGGCTGCCCATGTTGCCGACGACCGCCGCGCCGGTGTTCACACCGATGCCCCAGCCGATCGGCGGCAGGCCGCGCGCCGCGAGCTTGGCCTGCAGCGCCGGTGCACTGCTGATGAGGTCGTAGGCGCAGCGGATGGCGAGCAACGCGTGGTTGGGCTGGGCGAGCGGGACGTTCCACATCGCCATGATCTCGTCACCGATGTACTTGTCGATGAGGCCGTCCCACTTGAGGATCAGCTTGCTCATCTCGTCGAGGTAGTCCTGGATCACCGCCAGCACATCGTCGGCGCGCATCGACTCGGACATCGCGGTGAAGCCGCGTATGTCCACGAAGAGGGCCGTGAGGTCGCGACGCTCGCCGTGCGAGATGAGCTCGTTCACCGAGCGTCGAGCCGCGAGCTGCTGGGCGACGCGCGGGTCGATGTAGTGGCCGAAGATGCGCTCGACCTTGCGCCTCTCGCGTTCTTCGAGCACGTAGCGTGCACCAAGCGAGAACGTCGCGCCCAGGACGATGGCCAGCGGCGCGTACAGCGGGTCGCCGAGAAAGCCCAGCCGGCCGAGCAGATACGTGAACGTGTAGTACGCCACTAGCACGCCCGCGGTAACGAAAACCGCGAGGCGGAACGACAGCAGGTATACGAGAAGGCCGATGACCGTCGCGAGCACCAGCGACGTGACGACGAGCGAGCTGTTGGGCTGGACGCGGACGTAGCGGTCCTGGAGGATCGTGCTCATCGCGTCGGCCTCGATGCGGTAGCCGTAGTTCTGGTTGTCGAGCATGCAGCGCTTGCGCGTGGGCGGGCAGAAGCTCGCGTTGTGGGCGAAAGGCACCGGCTGGGAGTACACGTCGCCCGCGTCGATGATCTTCGGGCCAACCACCACGATGTGGTTGGTGATGAGTTCCGGGTGCGGGCACCCGCCCTGGAAGATCTCGGCGTAGGTGCAGGTCGGCCCGGAGCCGAGCGTGAAGTTGATCAGCATCTCGCCTTTGACCAGCGGAATCCTGTGCGGGCCAAACTGGACCTGCGAACCGATCGCCGTCACCGCGTCCGTGATGCCTTCGGAGATGCGCAGCGCTTGCAGGAACGCCGGTTCCTGCGCCTCATCGGCATCGCACGTGGATTTCGGCCTCAGCGGCACGCCGCGCACCGCATTCGCGCCGTCGGGCGCGCCGAATGTCCGCTCGCCGACGAGCTCGCCCTGCTCGAACATCGGCTGGGGGACCTGGTCGGAGGTGCAGACGAGGACGATCCTGCTCGCCCCGGCTTTCAGCGCGTCGACCAGGGGCTGATTGGTGTCCGCTCCGGTCTCCGCGTCCTTAGGGGTCTCCACCGTGAGCGGCACGTCGAACAGGACGACGCTCGGGTGGAGGCTCATCAGGTAATTGATGACCTTGGCGTGGTAAGCGTTCGAAACCAGCGGGTAGCCGCCGAGGTTTTTGGCCGAGAGCTGGTCGATCGCGACCAGCGTGATCCGCGGATCGGGCGCCGGCGCCGGAAACAGCCGGTCCTGCGCCGCGTCGAATGTGCCGGCCGTGACGGAGGTTTGAGCTAGGGAGATGACCAGCAACCCCGCGACCAGGCCCGCCAGCGCGAAGCGCCACGCGAGACGCCAGTCGCCGACCCGTTCGCGCACCATGTCGCCGGTATGGTAGGGGCCGTGCCGCAACCTGTCGCTCAATCGCGCCGCATGCTGTTTCTCTACGTCGCTGCGGGCGCCCTTTTCGCGGCCATCGCGGCCCGCGGCCTCACGGTGCCTCTGTATGCTCACGACCTCGGCGCCAGCCGCTTCGCGGTCGGGGCGCTGTTCTCCGTGGCCACCCTCGCGGGCGCGTTCCTGTCCCTACCCTCCGGCGTGCTCGTCGACCGCTTCGGCGCCCGCACGCTGCTTGCGGTCTCTCTGGCCATGACCGCGGTCTCGCAGCTGGCCACCGCATTCACCCAGACCGTCCCGCCGCTCTTCCTGTGGCAGGTGCTGGGCGGCCTGGCGGCCGGCATTCAGCAGTCCGCGATCTTCAGCGCGGTCACGGAGTCCGTGTCCAGGGGAAGGCTCGGACGCGCGATGGGCTGGCTGACCTTCGCCATGCAGGCCGGCTTTTTCCTCGGCCCGTCGGTGGCGGGAGTCGCGTTGCGGTGGATCGACGTGCGGACCGACATCGCGGTCACGACGGCTCTGCTGCTGTTCGCGCTGCCGGGGATGATCGCGGCCAGCAACACCAGGCAGCACACGGGCCAGGGCCTGTCGCTGCGCGAGCCGCTGCGGTCCCTTGTCCGCCAGCCCGCGTTCGCGCCGGTGACCGTCGGCCTGATCGCCATGACGCTCAGCTGGGGCACGATCGGCGCCTTCCTGCCCATCTTCGGCAAGGAAGCCCTGGCCCTGCCAAGCGCCCAGGTCGGCTACCTGCTCGCGCTCCAGGCCATCGTCAACGGCGCCTCGCGAATCCCCGCCGGCCGCCTGGTCGACCGCGTGGCGCAGCGCTGGCCGATCGTCTTCGCCGGCGGTGTGGTGTGGTCGCTGGCGATGGTGGTGCTCGGCCACCTGACCGGCTTTTTCTGGCCGGCCGTGGTGCTCGCCATCGGCACGCCGTTCATGGCCACGGCCTTCGTCGCCATCGGCGTCGTCTTCGGCGACCTCTCGGCAGCGTCGACGCGCGGCGTGACCATGGGCATGTACGGCACGATCCTCTTCCTCGGTCTGGCCCTGGGCCCGCTGCTGTACGGCCCGATCGTCCAGGGCTACGGCTACGCGGCGGGCTTCAGCGTGTGCGCTGCTGTGTCCGTGGTGCTGGTGCTGGTGATGGCGGCGATGCAGACCGGACGCCTGACCCGTACATCGCCAGCACGTCTCGGTGACTCGGAAACGCAACCGGTGGCAACTCGCCAGGCCTGAACACCCGCACCTCGAGCATCTCCGTCCCGGCGCTGATCGAAGCACCGTCCACGAGGCGGCCGCGGTAGCCGATGCCCACGATCGAGGACGCCGCCGACTTGGCGACGTGGTAGACGCCGAGCAGCTCGAGCAGCTCGACCTCGGCGCCGATCTCCTCCCGGCATTCCCGCACCGCGGCCGCGGCAGGGTCCTCGTCGTGGTTGACGAAGCCGCCGGGCAGGCACCACTCGCCGTAGCCGGGCTCGATGGCCCGGCGGCCGAGAACGATGCCGTCACGCGCCTCGACCACGACGGCGGTCGCGACCTTCGGGTCGCGCCAGAGGACGAAGTCGTCGTGCGGGCAGGCCTCGAGCTCGCGGCCTTCGATCACGCGGATTTCGAGCGGCGCCCCGCAGTTGAGGCAGAAGTGGCCCATTACCGGGGCAGATTAGACCGGTTCGGCTTCCGGCTTCGCGGCGTGCGGTTTCGGCGCGGGGCCCGTCATGTCCGCAACCCGGACCTGGTTGCGTCCGCCCTGCTTGGCCGCGTACAGCGCCTGGTCCGCGCGGTCGATGAGCTGCGTGAACAGGTTCGGCTCGTCCGTTGCGGCCACGCCTACGCTGATGGTCAGCTTCAGGCCGCCGGGGAACGTGGCCGCCGCGACCTTGGCCCGGATTCGCTCCGCAAGCACGCGCGCTCCCGATTCGGTCGTCTCGTGGAGGATGAGGCCGAACTCCTCACCGCCGTACCTCGCGCACACGTCGGACTCGCGCGCGCCCGTGACGAGGATCTGCGCCAGCTCCGCGAGCACGGCGTCGCCGTTGAGGTGGCCGAAGGTGTCATTGACCTGCTTGAAGTGGTCGAGGTCGATCATCAGGAAGGCGATCGAGTGGTGCGCCCGCCGCGCGCGCTGCGTCTCCTGCAGGAACCGCTGCGCGAGCGCGCGCCGGTTGGGCAGCTTCGTGAGCTCGTCGGTGAGCGCGTTCTCCTCCTGCGCTTCGAAGAGCTGGGCGTGCCGGATCGCGATCGCGGCCTCCGACGCGACGCCGTTGAGGAGGTCCGCCTGGTCCTCGTTCAACTCGCGCCAGGCGTTGAGGTAGAGCTCCATGGCGCCCATGAGCTGGCCGGAGCGCAGGATCGGCACGACGAGCGCGTGCTGCGGGTGACCGCCGGCGTCGAGGCCTGGCGCGGTGCGTTCGTCCAGCTTGACCACGAGCGGCCTCATCGCCGCCACGGCGGAGCGAAGAGGCTCTTCCTCTGAGTTCCGCGTCCCGCCCCGAGCACGGGTGGTCAGGTTGTACGACGCCTCGCGATAGAGCTCGGTCTTGCCCGGGCGGACGAGGTACATCGCGCCCGCGACCGCGCCCATGATCCGGCCGGCGTGGGTGAGGGCGACGTTGAGCACCTCCTCGAGGGCCAGCGACGAGTTGACGGCCGAGGCGATCGCGAGCAGGAGAGCGGCGCGGTCGCGGGCGCCGCTCTCATCGGCCAGCGCAGCTTCGAGGTCCCGGGTCGTGCCCCGGATCCTCATCAGCGAAAGCGTCAGCAGCATGAGGGCGGCCACCAGCAGCACCGAGACGACGAGCAATATGCCGGCGGGTTCCATCTCTAAAAGTCCGGATAGGTTAACGCGGCAACCTTGGACTTGGATCCCGACGTGGTAGGGAGGACACCCGTCCTCCCCCGCGCCTTATACTCGGCTGCGATCTGGAGCCGCTCTCTTTCGACGACCTTCCCCTCGGCGGCGAGTGGACGACGCGCCGCCGCACCGTCACCGAAGCCGAGATAACGCTGTTTGCCGGCGTGGCCGGCGACCTCTCCCCGCTCACGATCGAGGCGACGGACGGCCAGCGTGCCGCGCCGCCCGCGCTGGTCGTGGCGATGGCGGTCGGGCTCGGCTCGGTCGACATGCCGGTGCCATCGGTGGCGGAGTGGGAATGGCTGAACTGGAAGTTCCCGCGCCCCGTCCACGCGGGCGACACCATCTACGCGCGGTGGACGCTGACGCAGAAGCGACCGCCCGTCGGTGGAGCGCCCTCGTCGATCGTGGTGTGGCGCGTCGACGTGCACACGGCGGACGGCGCCTTGTGCGCCGAAGGCGAGGTCGGGGCGAAGGTCCGGCGCAGCGCCTCCGCGGCGCGCCCGCCGGCGGCTGACCAGGCCGCCCCCGCGCG
>DATEGB010000084.1:0-2550 GCA_035280365.1 Candidatus Dormiibacterota bacterium
CGGGGAGGTGGCTGAGTGGTCGAAAGCACCCGCCTGCTAAGCGGGTAGGGGGTGTGAAACTCCCTCGAGGGTTCGAATCCCTCCCTTCCCGCCAGCCGACGCTGATTTACGCGACCGCCGGCGCTCGCGGCTTTCGCCCCCCCGTCAAGGGCGCGAGCGCCGGCACTCGCGGTCTCATGCGGCCGAGACCTCAGCCTAAAGGTTGATAGAGGACATTCTTGCCTCCGTCGACGACGAGGTCCTGGCCGGTCACAAGGTCGTTTTCGAGCAATGCCACCACCGTGCGAGCGACGTCGTCGGGCGTCGCGACCTTGCGCAACGGCGTCGCATTCGCGAACGTCTCCTCCTGCGCCGCGGCAGCGTCGTCTCCAAACCGGCTGCTGAACCAGCGGGTCGAGACGAGGCCGGGCGAGACGGAGTTGACGCGCACCTCAGGCGCCAGCGCGAGGGCGAGGGCGCGCGTCAGCTGCAGGACCCCGGCCTTGGAGACGGCGTAGGCGATCGACGAGCCCGAGCCGCGGTGGGCCGCGATCGAAGCGATGTTGACGATGGCGCCGCTCGTCTTCTTCAACTCGGGCGCAGCGGCGCGGCAGCAGAAGAAGGTGCCCTTCAGGTTCACGCTCAGGATGTCGTTCCACACGTCGTCCGTGAGCGCGTCGAGGTCGGCGTGCGGGATGAAGTGAGTTCTACCGGCGTTGTTGACGAGCACGTCGAGGTGTCCGAACCGGCCGACCGCCGAGGCCACCATCGCTTTGACCTGGGATTCGTCCGCGACGTCGGCCCGATACGCAACCGCTTCTGCCCCGAGCGCCCTGACCTCTTCCGCGGTCGACTCGGCGTCGTTCGTGGAGCGCGAATAGTTGACGACGACGGCTTTCGCGCCCGACTTCGCCAGCCGCAATGAAGTCGCACGGCCGATCCCGGTACCACCGCCGGTCACGATCGCGACGCGTCCCGCCAGGTCCATGCGCCGGCTACAGCCTAATGCCGTAACGTCGCCTCGAAATTGCGCCTGCATGTTGTGGAAATGGGCGACGGGCCACGCACGGCCGTACTCGTCCACGGCCTGCTGTCCGACCACGGCGCCTGGTGTCGCGTCGCGCCGGCCATGGTCGCCCGCGGTTACCACGTCGTGATGCCCGAGCTGCGCGGCCACGGTCTCAGCCCTCCCGGCGAGTACCTCCCCGACGCCTGGGCGGACGACCTCGTCGAAACACTGCCCACCGATGTCGAACTTGCGGTTGGTCACTCACTCGGAGGGATGTCGCTGAGCCTGGCCGTGGAAAGGCTGCGACCGAAGCTCGCGGCCTACGTCGACCCTGCCTGGAAGATGACGGCCGCGCAACACAAGAGGTACCGGCCTGAGTTCCACGAGCAGCTCAACTGGGACGCGTCCCGGCTGCGAGCCGCCCATCCTCGCTGGTCGGACGAGGACATCGCCGCGCGCGTCGCATCAATGTCGCGTTTCGATCCGCGCTGCATCGACGGGCTGCTGCCGGGCGGCGGCCACGACCGCATGCCCAGGTCATGCTCTGTGCCGTCGCTGGTGATGCTTGCGGACCCGAGCGACCTGGTCCCACCCGAAGACGCGGCCGTGCTCAAGAATGCGGGCTTCGACGTGCGATACGTCGCCGCCTCGGGCCACTCGATCTTTCGCGACGACCTGTCGGGATTTCTCGCCGCTCTGGATGACTGGCTCGCCGCCTAAGGCGCCGCCTTCCTCAGCTTTGTCGCCAGGCTTCCGTAGGCGCGAGCCTTTGACAAATGCTCCCCGCCGAAGTCACCTGCGCCCGCGCTGCTCGATCCGAAGCGCCTCTCCCTCCGTCTCACCGCACTCCGGACGACGTTCGAACGCGCATCGCGAAAGAACGCGGCTTCCTCGAGCGCGTTGAGCAGCAATGCGAGCTCCTCGTCGGTCAATTCGATCAACGGCACCGGCGCAGAGTACACGGCCTCTAAACTCGACTGCTGTGACGGGTCGCGTGGCCGGGGTCTTGGTGCTCGTCACGTTCCTCCTCAGCGCGTGCAGCCTCAACAGACCGACCACGACAAACAGCCCCAGCCCGTCCCCTTCCGCCGGCAAGATCGCGTGGACCGACTGCGGCGGAGGCTTCCAGTGCGGCACTCTGCAGGTGCCGCTGGATTACTCCAACACGCAGGGGCGGAAGATCTCGCTCGCCCTCTTGCGCAAGCCGGCTGTCAGCACGTCCAATCGCATCGGATCGCTGCTGATGAACCCCGGCGGGCCGGGCGAATCGGGCATCGAGTTCCTGCGCGCCGACCTCCGCTCGCTCAGCAACCTGAACCGGCGCTTCGACCTGGTGACGTGGGACCCGCGTGGCGTCGGTGAAAGCACGCCGATCAACTGCCTCAACGGGCCGGAGCTCGACGCCTACCTCGCCATCGACTCGGTTCTCGACGACCCGCAGGAGAAACAGGCTGCCATCCAGTCGGACGTCGATTTCGCGAACGCCTGTCAGCGTCGCCACGGTGACCTTCTTCCGTTCCTGGACTCCGCGAGCACCGCCAACGACATGGACCAGATCCGCG
>DATEGB010000085.1:0-21350 GCA_035280365.1 Candidatus Dormiibacterota bacterium
GTGGCGGCGGCGGCGGGGGCGGGACCGGCCTCTGCGGGTCGGAGACGCTCAACGCAGCAGAGCCCTGGCGATGACGACCCTCTGAATCTGGTTGGTGCCTTCGTAGATCTGCGTGATCTTGGCGTCTCGCATCATTCTTTCCACCGGGTAATCGGTGATGTAACCGTAGCCGCCAAGCAACTGCACGCAGTCGGTCGTGACCCGCATTGCCATGTCGGAGGCGAAGAGCTTCGCCATCGCGGCCGTCTTCGTGAGGTCTGGCGCTTTGGCGTCGACCTTTGTCGCCGACATGTAGACCAGATGGCGCGCGGCCTCGATCTGCGTCGCCATGTCGGCGAGCATGAACTGGATGCCCTGGAAGCTCGAGATCGGCTGCCCGAACTGCTCCCGTTCCTTGACGTAATTGAGCGCGTAGTCGAACGCGCCTTCGGCGATGCCCAGCGCCTGCGCGCCGATCCCTGGCCGCGAGCGGTCTAGCACCGCGAGCGCGAGCTTGAAGCCCGCGCCTTCGTCGCCGAGCCGGTTGATCCCCGGGACCTTGACGTCTTCGAGCACGATCTGCGCCGTCGGCGAGCCGCGGATGCCGAGCTTGTGCTCGATCTTCGACACCGTCCACGGGCTCGTCTCGCGCTCGAGGACGAACGCGGAGATGCCCTTGCTCCCGTTGCCCGGTTCGGTCTCGGCGAAGACGACGAGCGTGCCCGCGACGCTGCCGTGCGTGATGAACTGCTTGGTGCCGTTGAGGACGTACTCGTTGCCATAGCGCTTGGCGCGCGTCTTCATCGCCGCGGCGTCGGAACCGCTCCCGGGCTCGGACAGTGCGTAGGCTGCGACCTTCTCGCCCGAGGCAAGCGGCGGGCACAGTCGCTTCTTCTGCTCCTCACTGCCGGCGACCAGGATCGGGTACGAGCCCAGCGCCTGCACCGCGAGGATCAGCGACGAGCTGGCGCACGCCTTGGCGATCTCCTCGATGCCCATGCAGATCGTCAGGCTCGAGCCCGAGATGCCGCCATACTCCTCGGGGAACGGGATGCCGAGGATGCCGTTCTCGGCGAACAGCTTCTCGATGTCCTTGGGATACTCGGCCTTCGCGTCGATCTCGGCCGCGCGCGGCGCGACGCGGTCCTGCACCAGCTCGCGGATCGTGTCCCGGATCGCGACCTGCTCGGCGGTGAACTCGAAATTCATGCTTCCGAGACCGATTATCCGGCCTTGAGCAATTCACGCGCGATGACCACGCGCTGGACCTGGTTCGAGCCCTCATAGATCTGCAGCGCCTTGGCGTCGCGCACGTGGCGCTCGAATGGGCTGCCCGCGACGGCGCCGTCGTCACCCGCAATCTGCAGTGCGTCGATCGCGACCTGCATCGCCGTGTCGGTGCAGTGCAGCTTGGCCATCGAGGCCTCGCGCGTGAAACGCCGGCCGCGGCTGCACAGCCAGGCGGCGTGATAGGCCAGCAGGCGCGCCGACTCGACGCGGGCGGCCGCGTCGGCGAGCGTGAAGTCGTCGCCCTGTTCGTGCCCTCGCTCGCGCATGAGCGCGCGGGCCTCGTCCACCGCCGCCTGCGCAATGCCGATCGCCTGGCCGGAAATGCCGATCCTCCCCGAGTCGAGCGCCCGCATGGCGACGGTGAAGCCCTGGCCCTCTGCACCAAGCCGGTTCGCCGCCGGCACTTTGACGTCCTCGAGCACGAGCTCGCCCGTGGGTGAGCCATGCAGACCCATCTTGTGGAAGACCTGGCCGACGCGCACGCCCGGCGTCTCGGCGGGGACGAGAAACGCGCTCACGTCGGCCGCGCGCTCGTCCGGCCCTGTGCGCGCGAAGACGACGTAGAGGCTGGCCTCGCCGATGTTCGTGATGAAGACCTTGGTCCCGTTCAGGAAGTAGGCGCCGTCGCTGTCGCGGCGCGCAGCGGTCTTGAGCGCGGCGGCGTCGGAGCCGGAGGACGGCTCGGACAGCGCGAAGGCTCCGAGCAGCTCGCCCGTCGCGAGGCGTGGCAGCCAGCGACGCTTCTGCTCTTCGTCACCGAACAGCACGATCGGCTCGGTCCCCACGCTGGTGTGGACGTCGACGATGACCGCGGTCGAGGCGCACGCCTGAGCCAGCTCTTCGATGCAGATCGCGAAGGCCAGTGCGTCCATGCCCGCGCCGCCGAACTCGCGCGGGACGAGGACCCCCAGCAGCCCCGCCTCGCGGGCCGCGTCGATCGCTTCGCGGGGAAAACGGTGGTCGCGATCAACCTCCGCGGCCAGAGGCTGGACGGCGCCCTGAGCCAGCTCACGCACGGCCGCGCGAAAGCTCGCGAGATCGGGCGCGAGTTCGAAATCCAACTCAGACGTTACCTAGAATAGTGGCCTTGACAATGGACGCTGGACCGCGATATCTGGAGGGCACGACCGTGGGCAGCGGCCGTGACATCATCGGGGTCCGGCGAGATCGGATCGCGGACATAATCGGCACCGGGAAGGAGATCATCGCGCGGGCGAAGAGCGAGAAAATTCTCCCCGATACCATCACCGGCGCCACGGCGGCGCTACTCGTCACGATTGCCGGCTACGGCGAGCCGCTGTCGGAAGGACAGTGGCGTGAACTGGCGGGCGTGGTCGGCGGCATCATGCGCGACAGCACGTACGCCGACCTCGCGAGGCTTCGCACGCTCATCACGCAGGAGCAATTCCTCAATGTGGCTCGCAACCAGGGCTACGCTCGGTTCATCCGCCGACTCGACGACGGCCGCTGGGTCTGCGAGCTGACACCGAAGCTTGAAGACCTCCCCGACGAGTAAGGGCGGCGTAGCCGTCCGCATCTTCTTCGCCATCGTCTTCGCGGTCGCGGTCCTGAGCCCGCCCGCGGTTGTCGCCGCCGTGGTATGGACGGCGCCCCCGATCACCACGGGCTCCGCCACCACTTCCGACCAGGAACCCCAGCGTCTGCTTCCGCCGCCGGACATCGGGCAGTCGAGCCTGCCCGACGCTCCGACCAACGTCTACGCCAACACACTCTCCGGCACCGTGCCTTGCCCGCTGTGCGAGCTGAAGCCGCGCGTCTACGTTCCGAACAGCATGGCCGGGACGGTGGACGTCATCGACCCGAACACGTACAAGGTCATCGACCACTTCGGCGTTGGTTCGATACCGCATCACATCGCGCCCGCGTGGGACATGAGCAAGCTGTACGTGGACAACGAAGGGTCGAGCAGCCTGACGGTGATCGACATCCACACCGGCCGTCCCTCGGGCACGGTCCACATCCCCTTTCCCTACAACCTCTACTTCACCCCGGACGGCAACAAGGCGATCGACGTCGTGGAGCGGCTGAACCGCGTCGAGTTCCGCGACTGGCGGAACGGATGGAGGCTGCTCGGGGCGGTCGGCATTCCGTGGCCCGGCGCCGATCACCTGGACTTCAGCGCCGACGGCAGCTACTTCATGATCTCGACCGAATACTCGGGCGTCGTCGCCAAGATCGACGTGAACACGATGCGGCTCGCCGGCTACGTCTACGTCGGCGGCTTGCCGATCGACGTGAAGTTGTCGCCGGACGGTTCCCTGTTCTATGTCACGAACCAGGGGCGCATGGGGGTGTCGGTAATCGACCCGGTGGCGATGAAGGTAATCCAGTTCATACCTACGGGGCGCGGCGCGCACGGGCTGCAGGTCTCGCGAGACACGAAGTCCCTCTACGTTTCGAACCGGCTGGAGGGATCGATCTCCGTCATCGACTTCGCCACGCGCACAGTGACCGCGAAGTGGCGCATTCCCGGCGGCGGCAGCCCCGACATGCTGCAGCTGAACCCGGACGGGTCACGGCTGTGGGCGTCGGGGCGATACAACGCGACGGTGTACGTGTTCGACACGACGTCGGGGCAGGTCATCGCCAGGATCCCGGTCGGCGCTCAGGACCACGGGCTGACGTTCTTCCCGAACGTCGGGCTGCACAGCCTTGGCCACAACGGGGTCTACAGGTAGAGCTCCCTGCGCGCGCCCGGCCCCCTAGTTAGACGCGCGTTCGATCACCTTTCTGAACCGGTCGGAGAAGGCCAGGCGCCGAGGCACCCAGGCCAGGCCGTCGCGGCAGACCGTCTCGTGACAGATCTCGAGACGGCGAACTGATCTGAGCCTGGCTCAACGATCGGTGCGAGCAACCTGCAGGCGGAAGCAGGACCGCGCCCGGGATCGGGCCGAAGATCAGGTTGGTCTCCGGGCGCAGGACGCCGGTATGGGGGCCGATGATGTTGCGCGGACGGCCGGAACTTCGACCCAGGGTCGATCCGTGCGTCAAAATCGCGCCAATGCCACTCGACGATCGCGTCAAGGCAGGTCTCACTGCCCTCGACCGCCATGCGTGGCGGGAGTCATACGACCTCTTGAAGGCCGCCGACACCGATGGCCTGCTGGGCGCCCCTGAGCTGGAGCGTCTGGGCCTGGCCGCCTGGTGGCTGGGCCGGCTCGACGATTCACTGGAGACCACCGAGCGGGCGTATGAGGCCCACATCGCGGCCGGCGATCACCAGGCGGCGGCGCACGTCGCGATTGAGCTAGCGCGCGGCTACGCCTGGAAGTCGGCCCGCTCGGTGTCCATGGGCTGGCTGGCCAGGGCGGCGCACCTCGTCGAGTCGCACCCCAACTCGCCCGCACTGGCGGAGATGCTGCTCGCCAGGGCGCAGGCCGCGGACGCTGCGCAGGACCTGGATGCGGCCGAGACTCTGGCCGCACAGGCTCTGGAAGCCGCCCACCGTTTCGGCCTGCGCGACGAGGCGGCCCTGGCCATGGAGGTGCTCGGGTCGCTGCTGGCCAGGCGCGGTGAGGTCGCGCGAGGCTTCGAGCTCGTCGACGAGTCCACCGCGATGGCCGTTGGCGGTGAACTCTCGGCGCGCACCACCGGTGTCGTCTACTGCCAGACGATCGCGCTTTGCCACGACCTCGGCGACTTCGAGCGAGCCGGCGAGTGGACCGAGGCAGCCACGCGCTGGTGCGAGCGGCGCTCGATCGCCGGCGGATTCCCCGGCGTCTGCCGGGTGCATCGGGCGGAGATGCTTCGTCTCCGCGGCGCCTGGGAACGCGCCACCAGCGAGGCCGTCGCTGCTTGCGAGGAGCTGCCCGGCTACAACCCACAGCAGGCGGGCGCCGCCTTTGGCGAGATGGGCGAGCTCCGGCTGCGGATGGGCGACCTGGAGGGTGCCGAGGAGGCTTTCCGGCGCGCCCATGAACTCGGTGCCGGCCAGGCCCCCGGCAGCACACTTCTCCAGCTGGCGCGCGGCGACAAGGCGGGCGCGGCGGCTGCGATCCGGCGGGCCCTGGATTCCGTCCGCGACCGCGTCTCCAGAGGCCGGCTCCTCCCGGCTCAGGTGGAGATTGCCGTGGCCGGGGGCGACCTCGAAACGGCCGAGGCCGCCTCCGAAGAGCTCGCCCGCCTGGCGGACGACTTCGGCCGGCCGCTCTTCGTCGCCGAGGCGGCGACCGCGGCCGGGCGCCTGGCCCTCGCGCGGGGCCGGGCCGCCGAGGCTACGCGCGAGTTGCTCGCAGCCGTGCGGGCATGGATGGTCGTGGACGCGCCGTTCGAAGGGGCCCAGAGTCGCCTGCTGCTCGCCAAGGCGCACGCCGCTGAGGGTGACCTGGCCGGCGCCCGGCTGGAGCTGGAGACGGCCAAGGCTATATTCGAACGTCTGGGAGCGCCCACCGCCGCGCTTGAAGCGGGCCGCCTGCTGGACGGCCTCACCGATGAGCGCGCAACCGTGACCGCAGGCCACCGAGCCTACCTCTTCACAGACATCGTGAATTCGACGAACCTGGTTGAAGTGATCGGCGATGACGCCTGGTCGGAGCTGGTCGGCTGGCACGACCGCGCGATGCGCGAGCTCTTTGCGCAGCAAGGGGCGCGCGACGTCGAGACCCGCGGGGACGGCTTCTTCGCTATCTTTGGAGGCGCCGCCGAGGCGGCAGATTGCGCGATCGCCATCCAGCGCGCCCTTGCCGACCACAGGAGGCACCACGGTTTCGCTCCCAAAGTGCGCATCGGCCTGCACGCAGCCGCGTCGCACCGGGTGGAGGAGGGCTACCACGGAGCCGGGGTGCATGTCGCGGCCAGGATCGCGGCGCTGGCGGAAGGGGACCAGATACTGGCGAGCACAAGCAGCCTCGATGGCCTGTCCGGCCTTGAGCTGTCGGACCGCCGCCACGTCAGGCTGAAAGGAATCCGAGACCCAGTCGAGGTGGCGGCGATCGCCTGGCGCTAGGGCTCGCGGATCGTGAGCCACGACAGGCCGAGAAGCCGGCCGATGAAATCTCGCTGGTCCTACGGCCGTCCTGCGAGGAGCAGCTTCGAGGCGATCAGCCAGCACCCGGCCGCGACGAGAAGACCATGCGCGATACGGACGGGCTGCGGCGTCATGAACTGCGGGAGGTACAGGGCGAAGCCGACGGCGAGAGGTATCGCAGTCCACCTCCCAAGCAGTCGTGAGCCCCAGGTGGCGATCGCGAAGACCCAGATTCCGGCCGCCAGCAGCAAGAGCCCGACGACGATGAACCATATCCCCGGGTCGCCTCTCACGTCGCCGGCGAGCGCGACCAGCGAAGCGTCATGGCGATTGAGGGCGGCCTGGCCGATAGCGTGCAGGCCGAAAACCTCCGCGCCATAGAAAGGCAGGGTGAGGCCCACCCCCAGCCAGCTGAGAATCAAGGCGGCGAGGAGCCACCGCTCGACGTCCGACTTTTGCAGGGCGAGGTAGGCCCCGAGCATCGCCAGCGCCAGCAGAATGAAGGCGCCAATCGCCATCGAGTGGGCAACGATCCACGCGGTTGAGCCAAAAGCCTCGGCGCCGGGCAACCCGGTCTCGCTGGAGAACGGACGGGTGGCGGGATACAGCACGAACAGCAGGCCGGCCACCGCGAAGCAAGCGCTGGTCAGCCTGAGGCGGGTCGCGCTCACGTCAGCAGGTGATGTGCAGGACGGCGTTGGTGTCGCGGCCGGCGCGGCGTAGGAGCTCGATCGCCTTCGCCGTGCGCAAGACCGTCAGCTCCACCCCGCGACGCTCAGCCTCCTCGTACACCGCCGGCATCACGGGCAACGCGCCCGCGGCACCGGTGCCGATGACGAGCCGTGTGCACTTCCACGGAATTTTCTCGACGACCGACAGCGGCGTGTGACCGAACTCCCCGCGGAAGGGTTTTGACGCCTTCTTCTTTCGCGGCCTGACCTCGCCACGGTCGATTACCACGTCTCGGTCATAGGTCTCGCCGTCGATACGGATGGTGCCGAACGAGAACCGATCGATTCGCACTACCCATCAGGGTAAGACGGAGAGCCAGGGCTCTACGCGCCCAGGAGCCTCGCGATCAGCATGCGCTGGACCTCGGACGTGCCCTCCCCGATCTCGTTGACCTTCACGTCCCGCCAGTACCGCGCCACGGGATAGTCCTCCATGAAGCCGTAGCCGCCGTGGATCTGCACCGCGTTGTCGGCCGCGCGCTTCGACGCCTCGGACGCGTACAGCTTCGACATGGCCGCGAGCCGCCGCACCTCGTCGCTCGTCTCCGCGCCCTCACGATCGTAGGCGGCCGCGGCCCGGTACACGATCGTCCGCGCGACCTCCGTCTCCATCGCCATGTCGGCGAGCTTGAACTGGATCGCCTGGTGCTTGGAGATCGGGACGCCGAACGCGTGCCGGTCCTTCGCGTACGCGAGCGACGCGTCGAGGCACGCCTGGGCAACGCCCACGGACAGAGCCGCGATCGCGATGCGCCCACCGGTCAAAGTGCGCAGGAACTGCCTGTAGCCGCCGCCCGGCTGCCCGAGCAGGTTCTCCGACGGCACCGCGCAGTCCTCGAACGACAGCGGGTGCGTGTCGGAGGAGTGCCAGCCAAGCTTGCGGTACGACTCGAGCACGTGGTAGCCCTTCGTGCCCGTGGGCACCATGATCGCGCTGATCTCGTCGCGACCCGTCAGCGCCGTGATCGTCACTCCCGCGGAGATCCTGGTCCCGCAGTTGGTGATGAACTGCTTGGCGCCGTTGATGACCCACTTCCCGTTGCGCTGCTCGGCCCGCGTCTTCGTGGCGCCGGCGTCTGACCCCGCCTCCGGCTCGGTCAGCCCGAACGCCCACAGCTTTCGACCTGCGAGCAGATCCGGCAGCCACTTGTCCTTCTGCTCCCGCGTCCCGAACTCGTAAATGGGCGAGGTGCCGAGACATACCGCCGCTTCGAGCGTGATCCCGATCCCGGCGTCGGCGCGCGAGATCTCCTCGATGGCGATGCACAAGGAAAGGAAATCGCCCCCCGCGCCACCCGCCTCCTCCGCGAACGGCAGGCCGAACAGGCCCAGCTCGCCCATCTGGCGGACGACGTCGTAGCCGAACGAGTGCGTCCGGTCGAGCTCCCCCGCCGCGGGCGCGATGACCTCGCGCGCGAAGTCGCGGCACGTGTCGCGGATCGCCTGCTGTTCCGGCGTCAGTTCAAAATCCATCGAAGAGTGTCTGTCCTCCGAGTTCCGAAGCATATCCGCGGCATCGGCGGCCGGAGCCAAGGAGAGGGTGGCGCGACGAGGAGCGCATTCTCATGCGCGACGAGTGAGCGCCGGGCCCCTCGACGCAGGCTTCCGCGCCGAAGGCGCCCGGTCGCCTAGGCCGCGCAGATGCGAGGACACTCGGGGGACGGACACTCCTAATCTTGCCGGACCACGCCGAGGCCATGCACATCGCGGCCGGCCTCAAAGACCTCGACGGCCCTAACGTCAACCCGCTCTGCCACACGCGGTTGTATACGCATGGTCACCGCACCGAGCGCTCGCTCGTACTCCTCCACGGCTTCACCAACTGCCCGCAACAGTTCGACACGCTGGGCCGGCGGTTCTTCGACCAGGGCTGGAACGTCGTCATCCCTCGCTACCCGCGTCACGGCTACAGCGACCGCCTCAACACCTCGATCGCCGAGCTGCGCGCCGACCACCTGGTCGCCGTCGCCAACCGCGCCGCCGACGTGGGCGCGGGCCTCGGCGAGCGCCTCACGGTCGCCGGCCTGTCGCTCGGCGGCATCCTGACCGGCCTCCTGGCCCAGAAGCGAGACGGCATCGAGCGCGTCGTGCTGATCGCGCCCATGCTCGGGCTGAGGCCGATGCCGGGCCCTGTCCTGACGGCGATGAGCATCGCGGCCAAGCGGCTGCCGAACTTCTACATGTGGTGGAACAACGACCTCAAAGACCGGCTCGGCCCGCCGTACGGCTACCCGCGTTTCGCGACGCATGCCTACGCGGCGCTCTTCGAGTGCGGGCGAGAGCTCGTGCGCTCGGCGCGCCGCTCCGCGCCGAAGGCGCGATCCATCGCCGTCGTGACCAACGCCGCCGAGCCGCGCCTCGACAACCGCTTCACCTACCGGCTGGTCGAGTCCTGGCGACTGCACGGCGCCAACGTGGAGACGTTCGAGTTTCCTCTCGGCGACGGCCTGACCCACGACCTCATCGACCCCGGCAACGCCGCGCAGAGGACCGATTACGTCTACCCGATCGTGAGCCGGCTCATCGCAGGCTCCTAGCCATCTCGTACTCGAGCTCGCCGGGGCGCACCTCCTGCGACGCGCCCGTGCGGACGAAGCCGTTGCTCGCGTACAGCCTCTCGGCGACGGCGTTGACCGCCGTGACCCACAGAAACACCTCGCCGTAACCCTGCTCGGTCGCCCAGTCCACCACGGTCTTGACGAGCAGGTCGCCCACGCCCCGGCGCCGATAACTCGGGTCGACCCACATGGCGATGAGCGCCGCCGCTCCACTGACGTCGCTGTCGCCCGTGGCGACGGTCCCCGCCACCACCCCGGCGACCTCGGCGATGAACGTCGCCCGGTTGATTAGCCGCTGCCTCCAGTCGGCGGCGTCCAATTCGACCTCGCGCTCGTAGGTCGACCCGAACGCGTACGGCGCCTCCCTCAGCGCGTCGAGGCGGACGCGGCGGTAGAGCTCCCAGTCCTCCGGGTCGAGGCGGCGGACGCTAGTTGCCGAGGACGAAGACCTTGAGAGCCCAGCTGAAGAGCAGCGCGCTGACAGACCCGACCGCCACCAGCCGCCAATGCAGCCCGCTGAGCCGAGACGTCCACGTCCGCCCGGTCACCATGCCCGCCGCCAGGCCGCCCGCGCCCAAAATGGTCCCCACGAACATGATCGGCCCGAGCGGATAGAGCCGGACCGCGTCCGACAGGTCGCCACGCCACATGTAGGCGAACGACCGCGTCCCGCCGCAAAACGGGCACGGGTGCCCGGTCAGGTAGTAGAACGGGCACGGCGGCGCGCTGAGGTGTGCGGCCGCCAGCACCCAGTAGACCCTTGTGTACACGAGCCACGCCACGAGCACGGCAAACAAACCAAGGTCGCGCCACCGCTCGCCGGCTTGAGCCCTGCTGACCGCGATCGGAAGCACGCGGAGGCCCACGAAATCTGAGGCTACGCCGCGATTTCGCGTCGGCCCCGAAATCATCTCAGCATCCCCACGATCTCGTCGGTCGTCTCGGCCACTTCGACGCCCGCCCTGCGGAAAGCCTCCTCCTTGCTCTTTGCCGTGCCACGGTTGCCCGAGATGATGGCCCCTGCGTGCCCCATCCGCTTGCCCTCCGGCGCGGTTCGGCCGGAGATGAATGCGACGGCCTTCAACCGCGAGCCGCGGGCGAGCAGCTCCGCGGCGCGCTCCTCGTCGCTGCCGCCGATCTCGCCGATGAGGACGAGGTGCGTGGTCGCCGGGTCCTTCTCGAAGAGCTGCACCACGTCGCTGAATGTCAGCCCGAGCACCGGATCACCGCCGATGCCCACGATCGTCGACTGCCCCATCTCGGCCGCGGACAGCGCCGACGCGACCTCGTAGGTCAGTGTGCCGCTGCGCGAGACGAGCCCGACGTGCCCCGGTGAGGTGATGCGCTGCGGGATGATACCGATCTTCGCCTGGCCGGGGGTGATGAGGCCCGGACAGTTGGCGCCGATCAGTCGCGCCCGCGGGTAGCCGCGCAGGAAGTCCTTGACCCGGATCATGTCCTGGATCGGAATGCCTTCGGTGATGCACACGATGAGGGTGATGCCGGCCGCCGCCGCCTCCATGATGGCATCGGCCGCGAAGGGCGCGGGCACGAAGATGCCGGAGGCATTGGCGCCGGTCGCCTCGACCGCGTCGGCGACCGTATTGAACACCGGCACGCCGAGGTGCGTCGCGCCGCCCTTGCCCGGGCTCGTGCCGCCGACCACCTTGGTGCCCACCTCCTGCATCTGCTCGGTGTGGAAGCCGCCCTCGCGACCGGTTATGCCCTGGACGATCACTTTCGTCTCGCCGTCGAGGAGGATGCTCACCGGCTCACGCCCGCGCCCGTAAGCTCGACGATCTTCTTCGCCGCCTCCCACCCGCTGACGCCCGGCTCGATGCCGTGCTCCTTCAGAATCTCCCGGCCCTCCTCCTCGTGCGTCCCGCTCAAACGCACGACCAGCGGCACCTTCATGTTCAGGTTGTCACGCGCGGTGATGACGCCCTTCGCCACCTCGTCGCCCCGCGTGATGCCGCCGAACACGTTGATCAGCACGCCTTTGACCTTCGGGTTCATGAGGATGACCGCGAGAGCGTTCTCCACGACCTCGGCTTTGGCGCCACCGCCGATGTCGCAGAAGTTGGCGGGACTGCCGCCCGCGCGCTGCACAAGGTCGAGCGTGCCCATGCACAGCCCGGCGCCGTTGCCGATGATCCCGATGTCGCCGTCGAGCGACACGTAGGTGAGGGCGCGCTTCTTCGCCTCGACCTCGTACGGGTCGGCCTCCAGGACCGCGCCGTACTTCTGCTCGAGGTCCTTGCGGCGCCACATGGCGTTGTCGTCGACCTCGAGCTTGGCGTCGCCGGCGACGACCTCGCCGCCCTTCGTGACGACCAGCGGGTTGATCTCGGCCGTCAGCGCGTCGCAGTCGGGGATGGCCCGGTAGAGCTTCTTGATCAGCGCGATCAGCGGCCGCGCGATGTCGCCCAGGTCCGCGTCGTAGACCAGCTGCGTCAGCTCGAAGTCGAGCGGGCCGCGCCAGGGGTTTGGGTGGAGGCGCGCGATCGCCTCGGGCGATTCCTCGGCCACCTGCTCGATGTCCATGCCGCCCCTGGCCGAGAGCAGCAGGACGTTCGCGCGGGCGTCGCGGTCGACGGTGAACCCGACGTAGATCTCGCGCGCGATGTCGAGCGCCGACTCGCAGTAGACGAGCGGCACCTTGAAGTCCTTGATGTGCATGCCGATGATCTGTTCCGCGGCGCGCCGCGCCTCCTCCTCGGAGCGGGCAAGCTTGATGCCGCCGGCCTTGCCGCGGCCGCCGACCGGCACCTGCGCCTTCACCGCCACGGGCCCGAGGCGCCGGAAGGCGCCCGCCGCCTCGTCCGGGCTGCGCGCGACGGCGCCGGGCGGGATCGCTATCCCAAGGGAGGCGAGCACCTCCTTGGCCTGGTACTCGAGAAGTTTCAAGAGGCTAGGGCGTCGGGTGGAACGGGCACGGCGTGCCCGCCTGCTGGGGATTGTTGTTCCAGCTGTCGCAGAAGCCTTTCTGGAAGCTCGAGCTCTGGACCATGAAGACGCCGCCGATGATGAGCACGATCAGGATCACCAGCACAAAGCCGCAGCCGATGAGCACGGCCGGCAGTGCGACGCCCCGGCCTTGCGCCGGCGCGACCGCCCCGACCGGCCGCCACGCCGTGCCGTCCCAGTACTGGGTGCCGTCGTCGGAGATCCAGCGTCCCTGCGCATCCTGGGTCGGCATCTGCCTTGAAGTCTATTGAGGTCGTCTCGGCCGGCGGACATTGGGCCACAACACGCTGACCCATGCTGCCCCGGCCAGGATCATGAGAGCGGCGACCAGCTGCACGACGCCGTTGTGCAGCAGGAGGAGGTTCGTACCCCAGAGAACCAGGCCCAGGCCTCCGAGCGCGGTGGCACCGCCCCACCCGCGCGCCGCTCCCGGGGGCAACGCTCGGCCAGGCATCCACGACGGACGGCTGCCGGTGGCCGCAGCCCAGGCTCCGATGACGGCGACCAGGCCGCCCAGCAGCAGCATCACGATGGCAAGCCCCATCACAGCGGGATGTTGCCGTGCCAGCGCGGGCTGCGCCTGCGCTCTTTCCGCATGGCGATCCGCAGCGCCCGGATCAGCGCGCCCCGTGTGCGCACCGGCTCGATGACGTCGTCGATGTAACCGCGCTCGGCCGCGATGAACGGGTTGGCGAACCGCTCCGTGTACTCGCGCACGAGCTCCTCGCGCCGCTCGGCGCCGGAGGCCAGCTCCCGCCTGTAGAGGATGTTCACCGCCCCCTCAGGGCCCATGACCGCGATCTCGGCCGTCGGCCAGGCGACGTTGAAGTCGGCCCGGATGTGCTTGGAGCACATGACGCAGTAGGCGCCGCCGTACGCCTTGCGCGTGATGACGGTCAGCTTGGGCACCGTCGCCTCGCTGAAGGCATAGAGCAGCTTGGCGCCGTGGCGGATGATGCCGCCGTACTCCTGCGCCGTCCCGGGGAGGAACCCTGGCACGTCCACGAACGTGATGAGCGGGATGTTGAACGCGTCGCAGAACCGCACGAAACGAGCCCCTTTGTCCGAGGCGTTGATGTCCAGTGCGCCCGCCATCACCTTCGGCTGGTTGGCCACGATCCCGACCGGCTTGCCGTCGAGGTGCGCGAAGCCGACGACGATGTTCATCGCGTAAAAGGGATGGACCTCGAAGAAGTTGCCGTGGTCGACCACCGGGGTGATGACGTCCCTGATGTCGTACGGTTCCTTCGGGTTGTCCGGGATGACCGTCGCCAGCGAGGGCGCCTCGCGTTCGGCGTCGTCGGTCGCCGCCACCGACGGCGGCGGCTCGTCGCAGCTCTGCGGGATGTAGGCGAAGAGCTTGCGCACCTGGGCGAAGCACTCCTCCTCCGTCTCGGCGAGGAAATGGGCTACGCCCGACTTCACGTTGTGCACCTCTGCGCCGCCCAGGGAGTCGAAGGTCACGTCCTCGCCGGTCGTGACACGGATGACCTCCGGGCCTGTGATGAACATGTACCCAACGCCGTGCACCATGAACGTGAAGTCGGTGATCGCCGGCGAGTAAACCGCCCCGCCGGTGCAGGGTCCCAGGATGAGGCTCAGCTGCGGCACCACGCCGCTCGCCTCGACGTTGCGCCAGAAGATCTCCGCGTACCCCGCGAGCGAGACCACGCCCTCCTGGATCCGCGCCCCTCCGGAGTCGTTGATGCCGATGATCGGGATCCGGTTCGAGAGCGCGAGGTCCATGGCCTTGATGACCTTGGCCGCGAAGACTTCGCCCAGTGAGCCGCCGAACACGCTCGCATCGTGGCTGAAAAGCATCACGTCGCGGGCGCCGATCTTCGCCATCCCGGTGACCACCCCGTCGCCCGGATGGCCGTCGGGGTGGCGGGCGAAGAGGTCAAGTTCCTCGAACGAGTTGCGGTCGACCAGGCGCGAGATCCTCTCCCGGGCCGTCAGCTTGCCCTTGGCGTGCTGGCGCGCGAAGGCCTCGGCGTCCCCGTGCCCGGCCTCGTACTTGCGCTGCCGGAGCTCGTTGAGCGGGTCGACCTTCTTGTGCGAGGTCATCTCTGGACGAACATCCAGCGGTGGCCCTCGAGGTCCTCGGCGCGATAGCGCGTGCCGTCCGGGCCCTGCTCGAGAGGAGACAGGATCGTCGCCCCGGCCGCCTTCGCACGATCGAAGTGGGCGGTGACGTCGTCGATGTAAACGAGGACTCCGTCGATGATGTACGGCACGTCGTGCCAGCTCCGGGCCACGTCGCACTCATCGCGGTGGTGCTTGGGCCCGTGGTAATGAGTCGAGGGCGTGGCCATCATCACAACACCAGCGCCGGTGTCCATCTCGCCATGGGTCAGGCGACCGCCCTCCACCCTGCGGTCCCGTTCGCGAAAGCCGAACGCCTCGGCGAGCCAGTCCATCGCCGCCGGACCGTTTTCGTAAGCCAGCATCGGGATCACCGTCTGATTCATCACGCAGCCTCCCCCGGTTGGTATTCGCCGAAGACGCCGCGCAGCACGCGGCAGCACTCGCCGATCGTCACGTAGTCGGCGAGGGCCGCCTTCAGCGGCGGCATCAGGTTTTCGTTGCCCCGCGCTGCGCGCTCGAGCGCGGCGAGGTGGCGGTCGACGTCCGCCTGCGAGCGCCGCGCGCGCAGCTTTTTCAGCGCGCGCGACTGGGCGACCTGCTGGCGGGCGGTGATGCGCGTGATGTCGACTGGGGCGGCGTCGGTGTCCGTGTACTTGTTGACGCCGACGATGACGCGCTCGCCTGACTCGATCCGCCGCTGCAGGCGGTAGGCGCTGTCGGCGATGCGACGCTGCGTCCAGCCCGACTCGATGCACGCCACCGCGCCGCCCAGCTCGTCGATCTCGGCCATGATCGCCAGCGCCTCCTCCTCCACGCGGTCGGTGAGGTTCTCGACGTAGTACGAGCCTCCGAGCGGGTCGGCGACGAGCGGCACCGCCGACTCGTAACCGATCACCTGCTGCGTCCGCAATGCGATCTCGGCCGCGCTCTGCGACGGCAGTCCGAGCGCCTCGTCGTAAGCGTTGGTGTGCAGAGACTGCGTGCCGCCCAGGACCGCGCTCATCGCCTCGAGCGTGGTGCGCACGACGTTGTTGAGCGGCTGCTGAGCCGTCAGCGTGACGCCGCCCGTCTGGGTGTGGAACCGAAGCGCCTGCGAACGCTCGTCCGTGGCGCCGAAGCGGTCGCGCATGATCCGCGCCCACATGCGCCGCGCGGCGCGGAACTTGGCGACCTCCTCGAAGAAGTCCATGTGGCAGGCGAAGAAGAACGAGACGCGTGGCGCGAAGTCGTCGACAGCCAGGCCCGCAGCCTGTGCCGCCTCGACGTATGCGATGGCGTGGCTGAGGGTGAGAGCGACCTCCTCTGCCGCCGTCGAACCGGCCTCGCGCATGTGGTAGCCGGAGATCGAGATCGTGTTCCAGCTCGGCAGGTTCTGCTTGCAGTACGCGAACAGGTCGGTGATCAGGCGCATCGACGGCTTGGGCGGAAAGATGTAGGTGCCGCGGGCGGCGTACTCCTTCAGGATGTCGTTCTGCACCGTGCCGGTGATGTGCTCTTTCGGCACGCCCTGCTTCTCGGCGACCAGCTGGTAGAGGAGGAGCAGCATCGCCGCAGTGGCGTTGATCGTCATCGATGTCGAGACCCTCTCCAGTGGAATGCCTTCGAGCAGGGTCTCCATGTCTTCCAACGAGTCGATGGCGACCCCGACCTTGCCGACCTCGCCGTGAGCCATGGGGTCGTCGGAGTCGTAGCCGATCTGGGTCGGCAGGTCGAAGGCGACCGAGAGCCCGGTCTGGCCCTGCTTCAGAAGGAACCGGTAGCGCTTGTTCGACTCCGCCGCGGTGCCGAAGCCCGCGTACTGGCGCATCGTCCACAGCCGGCCGCGGTACATGTCCTTGCGGATCCCGCGCGTGTAGGGGAACGTCCCCGGCGGGGGCTCGTCCGCGCCGCGATCGTCGACGCCGTAGACAGGTTTAAGGGGCAGGCCGGAGTCGTTGTGGACCTCGGTCATGCTTCGACTAGCTCCGTCAGCACGCCGGCCACGCTCTTCGGGTGGATGAAGGCGATGCGCGTGCCGTGCAGCCCGATCCGCGGCTCTTGGTCGATGAGCTCGAGGCCGCCCGCGCGCGCCTCGGCCAGCGCCCGGTCGATGTCGGGCACCGCGACCGCGATGTGGTGGAGGCCCGGGCCCCGTTTCGCCAGGAACTTGCCCACGGGCGTGTCGGCGCCGATCGGCTCCAGGAGCTCGACCTCCGCCTCGCCGGCGCGCAGGAAGGCGGCGTTGAGCTCTTCGTTGGAGGCGCGGTGCGTCAGCTCGGCGCCGAAAAATTTCGTGTAGAGCTCGATCGCGGCGTCGAGGTCTTCCACCGCGACGCCGACGTGGTGCAGCTTCACCTGCTCAGTATCTGTACCAGCCTTCTCCGGTCTTTCGCCCCAGCTTGCCTTCCTTGACCTTCGCCTCAAGCTGCGGCGAGGGCCGGTAGCGCTCGTCGCCCGTGGTCCTGAACATGTGCAGGCGCGCCTTGTAGGTCACGTCAAGGCCGCTGAAGTCGCCCAGGCGGAACGGCCCCATCGGCCAGTTCAGGCCCTTCTCCACCGCGGTGTCGATGTCCTCGAACGAGGCCACACCCGCGTCAAGAAGCCGGTAGGCCTCCTGCGTCGCCGCGTGGAGGATGCGGTTGACGATGAAGCCGTCGATCTCCTTGTTCAGGAGCACCGGCGTCCGTCCCATCGTGCGCGCAACCTCCATCGCTCGCTCGACCGCGGCGTCTGACGTCTGAGGCCCGCGCACGATCTCGACCAGCTCCATGACCAGGACCGGGAAGAAGAAGTGCATGTTGAGGCACAGCTCCGGCCGGTTGGTCGCGTCGGCGAGCTTGCTGACGCCGATGGTCGATGAGTTACTTGCAAGCACGGCGCCCGCCGGTGCCAGCCGGTCGAGCTCGCGGAAGATCGAGCGCTTGACCTCGAGGTCTTCGAACACCGCCTCGATGACGAAGTCCGCCTGCTGCACGGCGCCGTCCAGGTCGGTGATGAGCACGACGCGACCGTGGGCGGCGTCGGCGTCCGCCGCCGGCATCCTGCCCTTCTCGACCCGGCGCCGGAGATGGCCGCGGTTCGACTCGGCGGCCTTGCGCAGCTGGCCGGCGTCCTTGTCGTGGAGCATCACCACCATGCCCCGGAGCGCCGCTTGCTGCGCGATCTGCGCCCCCATGCTCCCCGCGCCGACCACTGCCAGCTTCATTGGACGGAGAAGATGCGAGTCACCGTGTTGAGGGTCGCGATGTTGCCGAGCAGGCCGTCGATCCGCAGCTTGCCCAACGCCAGCTTCGCCACCACGCCGCGGCCGACGCCGTCGAAGTAAACGGGCATTCCGAAAGGGCCGATCTTCAGGTTGCTCAGGTTCATCACCGTGTCCGCCTCGGCGCGGATCGTGATGTCGCGCTTCGACTGGAGCCCGTTGTGGACCACGAGGTGGCCCTCCTTGAAGTCGAGGGTCACGCCCTCGTCGATGTCGGTGACGAAGATGCCGACGCGCGCCGCGAGCCCGTCGAAGTCCCTCTTCTTCTCCGGCCGGCCCTCGACGTTGGCCTCGATCAGGCCGCCCAGCATCGAGGCGAAAGCGCTCGGCTCGTCATCCGCGTATACGACTGTCTTCAGCCGGCTTATCTTTCGTCGGGCCATTCGACCGGCACCCGCGTCGTGCACTCGGTCATCTCTTGTGAGGCCTTGGTGTAGCGGACGATCGTCGGCAGGTCGCCCTTCAGCTTCAGCTTGCCCTGGAGCATGCCCTTCGTTGCATCGAGCTCCTTGGTCGCGACCTGTTTCCAGCGCGAGTAAGGGGCGGTGATGACGAAGTCGCACTGCTGCGCCGCGGACGCGGGCCCCACCTTGATGTCGCGGGCCTCGCCGTCGAAGAGGTCCATGACCACGCCCCTCGCCTCGGGGAAGTTCTTGTCCGGCTCGGCCTCGACCACCAGCCCCACCGTCCACTTCCACCCCTTCGCCGCCGACTTGTAGACGCTCGACCTGTTGACCTCATCCTTGAACTGACCGGCCCATTCGTCGGAGAAAGCCTTGACCGCCATCTTCATTCCTCCTTCGTCTCGAAAGCCTAGCTAGCCGACGAAATCGCCGACGGCCACGCGACCCGGCCGGACGACGCGGCAGTACATCCCCATCCGTTCATCGTGACGCTCGACCAGGAGGCGCAGTAGCTCGGGCGTCGCCTCGGTGGTGTCCGGATCCATGGTGATCACCTTGCACCTCTCGCAGCGGCTCGTCACCTCGAGCTCGGCCTCGCCGGCGCGGATGACCCGGCCGAGCCAGCGCAGCTCCTCCTCCGGCTCCAGGCCGTCCACGTAGAGGTTGGCGCGGAAACGGCGGTGGTCGAGCGGCATGCCGGCCTCGAGCGCGAACGCCTGGACCGAGGCCAGGTTGACGATTAGGACGTGCGAGTCGTCGAAGTTCGCGCCCGGGAGCTCGCGCAGTTCGAGCGGTCGCGCACCTTCCGTCCCGAAGCGCGGCAGGAGGTCGCGGCGCAGGTCGACCGCGGCGCCGTCTGGTGCTACGAGCTCCAGCTGCCCCGCCGCGAGCCGGGCCCGGTAAGTCATCAGCGGCGCGTGCTGCTTGATGTTGAACCACTTGCCGTCGCGGTTCGCCGAGCGGTCGATGAAGGCCCAGCGGCGATCACCGTCGAGCCCATGCTCGGTGACCATGCACGAGTCCAGCCGCTCGCCGGCCATCGACTTCACGGGGTAGCGCCATAGCTCGGACAGCCTCGCCATCGTGTCCGCAAGCGTACCGATCCAGTTCCCCAACATTGCCCTTACGATCACTCGGGGATGGCGGAGGCGCCGCACTACGAGCCGCTCTCGGCGAGAGACGCGTGGTTTCTCTACGCGGAGCGGTCGGAGACGCCGCTCGACATCGGCACCGTGTACGTCTTCGAAGGCGGCTCGCACGTGCCGGGTGGGCGCGGAGCGCTTGGCCTCGAAGAGACGGTGGCCGAGCGGATCCACCTCGTGCCGCGCTACCGCCAGCGCATCCACCGCGTGCCGTTCAACCTCGCGCACCCGGTGTGGGTCGACGACCCGAACTTCGACCTCGGCGCGCACATCCGGCGCGAGGTGCTGCCGCCGCCGGGCGACGGGGCGCAGCTCCGGCGCCTCGTGGCACGCATCCTCGCCCGGCCGCTCGACAAGCGCCGCCCGCTGTGGGAGATGACGCTCATCACCGGACTTCGCGGCGACCGGGTCGTGATCGTCAACCGCGCTCACCACGCGATGGTCGACGGCGTGTCGTCGGTGGACATCCTGACGTTGCTCCTCGACACCGGCCCTGTTGGCTTCCGCCCCGATCCGCCGGCGGCGCCGTGGACCCCGCGGCCGGCGCCGACCAACTGGCAGCTCATCAGGCCGATGCTCTGGAACATCCGCACGCGCGGCGGCGGCGAGCGCACGCGCGTGCCGGCGGTGTGGGAGACGCGGCGCGTCCCGCTCCGGGCGATGCTCAAGCTCGGCGGGACGATGGTGCGTCCTCGGCCCGACCTCTTCTTCAACCGCAAGCTCGGCCCGCAGCGCACCGGTCGAGGGTTGAAGGTCTCGCTCTCTGCCTTCAAGGCCCTTAAGGACCGCTACGGCTGCACGGTCAACGACGCCGTCCTCGCCGTCGTGTCCGAGGCCCTTTACCGCTGGTTCAAGGGCCGCGGCGAGCAGGTGCCGGCCAAGGTGCGCGTCTTCTGCCCCGTGAGCGTCCGCTCCGACGCGGCGGCCGGGCGCCTGGGCAACCAGATCAGCGGCATGGTCTTCGAGCTGCCCACCGGAGACCTGCCGATCGAGGAGCGGCTCAAGCGCATCAAGGTCACGACCGGCGACCTCAAGCGCACTCGCCAGGCGGTGGCGGCGGATCAGCTCGCCGGGCTTGCCGAGTGGGCGCCGCCCACGCTGCTCGTCCTCGCCGGCCGCGTCATGTCGACGCCGCAAGCCGGGGCCAACATCAACGTCACCAACGTCCCCGGGCCGCAGTTCCCGCTCTACTCCGGCGGCGCGCAGCTGCTGGAGGTCTGGCCGTTCGCGCCTCTCTACCCGTCGATGGGGCTCGGCGTCGCCATCGTGTCCTACAACGGCGACGCCTACTTCGGGCTCAGCGCCGACCCGACGATCGTGCCGGACGTCGAGGAGTTCACGCGCAACCTGCGCGAGGCGGCCGCCGACTGCACCGCCCTGGCTTCTACGCCTCCAGGGTGAAGCGCAGCGTGTTCTGGCCGATGGCGATCATGTCGCCGTCGGACAGTTGCTTCTCGATCACAGGCTCGCCGTTGACCAGCGTGCCATTGGTGCTGCCCAGGTCGCTGATCCAGAAAGAGCCCTGACGGACCTCGATCCGTCCGTGGTGGCCGGATGTCGCGGGGTCGCCGACGACCACGTCGTTGTCGGGCGCGCGCCCGATGCTCACCATCTGGCTGGGCAGCGCGACGATGCGGCCGGCGAACGGCCCGGTCTCAAAGGTGAGCAGGGCGGCGAAGCCGGCGCCCGACGCCACCTCCTCCGGCGGCATCGCCTGCAGTGACACCGTGCGCTTGGAATCGGCGTTGGGGTCGGTCTGCTGCCAGGCGGGGATGACCGACGTGGCCTCCTCGAACGATGAAGCCTCGGCCGGGGCGCCGTTCTCGGATGGCGCGGGTGCGGCGGGCGCCGCCGCGGAGGGCCACGCGACCAGGGTGGAGCTGACGTCGGGAGTCGCCTGCGCCGCGGGTTCGACCAACGCCGGCTCCGGTTCCGGCCGCGGCTCGGGCTCGGGCTCCGGCTC
>DATEGB010000086.1:0-12365 GCA_035280365.1 Candidatus Dormiibacterota bacterium
TCCCGTGCGGCGACACCTCGGCGGGCGACGACCCCGCGGCGTAGGCGCGCGACCGAGACGCCTGCGCCCGAGCCGGCCGAGGTCGTGATTCCCGTCGCCGAGGTCGGTGAGGTCGAGGTCTACGAAATCACAGAGCGCTAAAGGGAGCCGAAAACCTTCACTCCGCCCAGGAGGACCGCTCGTGGGCGGAGCTCTTCCCACCTGACGTCGTCTGCCTCGAGTGGATCGTCTTTGTAGACCTGCAGATCGGCGAGCATGCCGGGCTCCAGGGTGCCTTTCACATCCTTCTCGAAACTCGCGTAGGCGCCTCCTGAGGTGTAGGCGCGGAGCGCCGCGAGGAGCGAGATTCCGTTGACCTGGTCTTCCACCGCAACCCTGATGCCTGGCCACGGGTTGGGATCGACGCTCACAGGCAGGTCGGAGCTGAAAGCGACCGCGACCCCCGCCTTCAGGAGGCCGCGGTGCGGCGCAAGATGGTTTCGATCGCGCACAGGGAAGAAGATCGTCGAGGCGACCCGGCCGAACCGCGCGGCCATCGGCTGCATGACCGCGACCATCCCCAACTTCGCGAGCCGGAGCTGCAAGTCGGGCGGACAGATCGTGCAGTGCTCGACTCGATGCCGCAGGTACGTTCCGCCGGCTGCCTCGACGGCGTCGCACATCGCCTCGATCGCGGCGTCGCCGATGGCGTGGCCGGCGACCTGCAGGCCTGCCGCCGTCGCCTTGCCGACAAGCTCGCGAAGCTCCTCCGGGGTCGTGCGCCAGACACCTCCGCCGGAGCGCATCGCCACCCGCTCGGCGCCACCGTCGACGAAGACTTTGATGGGGCCGGCCCGCACCATCGGGCCGCCGAAGCCGGCGCGCACGCCCAGTGACGTCGCCGCCTCCAGCAGCTCCCACGACAGGAACTCGTTGACGCGGACCTTCAGCCGGCCGGCGCACGCGAGCCGCTCGTAGGCCCGAAGGTCGTCGGCAAATCCGCGGTTGACCGCGGCGCCGACGGACGTGATACCGCGCGAGATCAACAGGTCCTGAGCCTTCATGACGCCTTCGACACGACGTTCGAACGGCGGCGGCGCCTGCACGTCGGCCACCAGGCGCATCGCCGACTCGAGCAGCAGTCCGTTCGGCGAGCCGTTGAGGTCGCGACCGATGCGCCCGCCGTGCGGGTTCGGCGTCTCCGATGTGATGCCGGCCGCGGCCAGCGCCGCGGAGTTCGTGACGCGGGCGTGGCCGCCGCGCTCGTCGATGAAGGCGGGCCGCTCGCCGGTCACGCGGTCAAGCTCGCTGCGGTGGGGCTGCCGCCGCTCGGTCAGCTCGTCGGTCCGGTAGCCCATCCCCTGCGCCCACTCGCCCGGCTTCAACGAGTCCGTGTGCTCCTTGAGCCGGTCGAGGATGTCGTCGATGCCCCGTGCGCCCGTCAGATCGGCGGCGAACCTTGTGAGCCCGTAATAGACGACGTGCGCGTGGGCGTCGTTGAAGCCGGGCAGCACCGCGGAGCCGCGCAGGTCGACCACCCGGGTGCGCGGACCACGCAGGCCCATGACCTCTCTGCCGCCGACGGCGATCACCTTGCCACCCGCGATGGCAAGGTGGGTGTGGGGCTGCAGACCCTCACGACCCAGCGTGCGGATGCGCCCGCGCGCCAGGATCAAGTCGGCCTTCACTCGCCGGTTAGATTAAACGTCGTGAAGGTGATCGATTTTCGCTCGGATACAGTGGCCATGCCCAGCCCCGAGATGCGCCAGGCGATGGCCGAGGCGGAGCTGGGCGACGACGTGTTCGGCGACGACCCGACCACCAACAGACTCATGGAGGTGGCCGCCGAGCGGATGGGCAAGGAGGCGGCCATGTTCGTGCCCAGCGGCACGATGGGCAACCTGGTCGGAATCGCGGTCAACGCCCGTAGCGGCGAGGAGCTCATCGCCGACGCCGATTCACATGCGTTCTACTACGAGACGGCCGGCGCGGCGTCGGTTTGCGGGGTCCAGATCCGGCCTGTGGCAACCGAGGCCGGGATCATGTCGCCGCGGCAGATCGAGGAGGCGGTGCGGCCGCGCGACGACCCCCACCAGCCGATCACGGCCGCGGTCACCTTCGAGAACACCCACAACCGCCACGGCGGAATCGTCTGGCCGTTGGAAGACTTACGCGCGGCGAGCGATGCCGCGCATGCCCAGGGGCTTCGCGTCCACCTGGACGGGGCGCGAATCTTCAACGCCTCGGTCGCGTTGGGGGTGGAGGCGTCCGAGATCGCGGCGTGCGCCGACACGGTCACGTTCTGCCTCTCCAAGGGCCTCGCGTGCCCTGTAGGCAGCATCTTCTGCGGCCCGAAGGAATCGGTTGAGGAAGCCCGCCGATGGCGCAAGCGACTTGGCGGCGGCATGCGCCAGGTCGGAGTGCTGGCGGCGGCCGGCCTGATCGCCCTCGACAAGATGATCGATCGCTTGGCCGAAGACCACGCCAACGCGCGCACCCTGGCCGAGGGCCTGGCCGAGCTGCCCGGTGTGCGGTGCGACCTCAGCCGCGTCCAGACGAACCTCGTCTTCTTCAACCTCGAGAACATGACGGCTCCCTTCTTCGCCGATGCGTGCGCGAAGGACGGCCTGCTCAGCGAGTGGATGGGACCGCGCCGGATGCGCTTCGTGACCCACTACGGAATCGGCGCCGAAGACATCCAGTCGGCGCTGAAGATTTGCGAGGAAGTGCTGACGGCCTAGAGCTAGGCGAGCAGCGAGGCCAGCAGGGCGGGGTCGATGTTGCCGCCGCTGACCACGGCGACGGTCGTGGGACCCGGCGGCAGCTGATCGAGCGCCGCATAGGCGAGGGCGCCCGCGCCTTCCGCCACGACCTTGGCCGCGGTCGCGATCTCCGGTATCGCTGCCTTCAGCCGCGGCTCGGGGACGATCAGCCAGCGATCGACGTTCTCCGTCAGCAGGGCGAACATCCTGGGATCAAAGGGAGCCGTCGTACCGTCGGCGATCGTCTCCGGCTTGATCGCAACCGGCCCGCCCGCCTCGAAGGCCCGGCTCCACATCGGATATCCATCCGATTGCACGCCGACGACCTCTACCTCAGGCCTGATCCCTTTGAGCGCCGAGGCAACGCCGCTGATCAGACCGCCACCGCCGACCGGCACCACGACACGCCCAATAGCCGGCACATCCTCCAGCAGCTCCAGCCCGAGTCCACCATGCCCCGCCATCACCTCGTGCTCGGCGAAGGGGTGGATGAAAGCTTCCGGTTCCTTCTTCCATTCCTCGTTCGCGAGCCAGGCAAGCACATGGTCTCGTGGCATGAGGATTGGCTTGGCGCCCCAACGTTTCACGGCCTCGAGCTTCACGGGCGGGGCGCTGTCGTACATGACCACCCGGCACGGCACGCCCAGCTGGTTGGCGACATAGGCGCAGGCCTGGGCCGCGTTGCCGGCGCTCACTGTGATCACACCGCGGCGGAGGCGCTCCTCGGGCAGGGCGAGCGCCGCGGCGAAGAAGCCGCGGACCTTGAAGCTGCCAGTCGGCTGCAAGCATTCGAGCTTGAGCTGCGCGCCCTCGACCTGGACCATCGGCGACCGGAGCACGTGCGGCCGGACACGGGCAGAGGCCGCGCGGATGCGCTCGATCGGAATCACCCCGATAATCGTAGGGATGCCCATTTACGAGTACCGGTGCGATGAGTGCGGCAAGCGGTCGTCGACGCTCCTCGCCAGCTACTCGTCGCCGGATCCGGCGTGCCCGCACTGCGGCAAGCCAGCGCTGCGCCGCCTCGTTTCTACGTTCGCCACAGTCAGCTCCGGAGAGAGCGAGAGCGATTTCGGCGGTGATGATGACTTCGGCGGCGGCGGAGGCGAGGACGACTTCGGCGGGGGCGACGACGACTTCTAGCTGCTAGCTCGTAAGCCCGAGCACTCCGTTTGCAGCCTTGATCAGCTCGTCTCGGTGTGTCTCGTCACGGGCGAAGATTCGGAACAGCGCCATTCGCACCGGCAGGCGCCGGAACAGGTCGAGCACCCTGCTCTGCTGAAAGCGGCCCTCCAGCGGCTCATAGAAGAGGATGTCCGCCGTCTCGGTCATCGGATTGAACGCACGCGACTCCTGGGCCGCGACGTCGACCTCGAAGACGATGTCGCGCAACTTTTCGGGCAGATGCTCGCGCAGCTGGCGCGCGAACTGCTCGCGCGTCATCATCAGGGCGCCGGTCGGAACGTCGCGAGCCTCCGTGTGGCCCTGATAGATCAGCTTCCACTTGAGCTTGCGCGCCACCACAGCCGCCCACGCTTGACCGAGCTCCCTCTTGTGCCGGTCACCGTCACCGTGCGCCCACCGGTCGACGTCCGATAGCAGCGACCACTCGGTGAGGCCGAGATATCTGTCAAGGCGGTTCAGCGGATTGCCGCCGAGCAGGAGCTCAAGCGTCGGCCGGAACACCTCGCGCAGCTGCAGATCGATCCGACGCACGGTCCGGTGGAAATAGACCTGGGAGTAGAGATAGAGGCGGGCGTTGAGAAACATGTAGAGCGCTTCGGCCGCGTGCGAGTGCAGCGTCAGACCGCGCACTGAGATGAACGAGTAATGGATGATCCGCTGCACGTCGACCGGGCCGGCCGACACGCCGCATATATAAGAGTCGCGAGGGACGTAGTCCATGTTGTCGGCCGAGAACGCGCCGACGAGCGCGGGACGCAAGACGGCAAGCCAGGGCGGTGGCTCGAAGCCGTCGAGGTCGCGGGACGAGATCAGGTAAGCCACCCACCGCGGATCGATTCGCTCGCCAGGCTCGAAGTCGGTGGACGGTGAGGCGCCGAGCTCGCCGATCAGGTCCGCCAGTGGGCCGCCGATCAGGGCCCGACCGATGACCTCGTGGTCGATGCCCCAGGTGTCGAGGTAGTTCTCGTCGAAGAAATGGCCGAATGGTCCATGCCCGACGTCGTGCAGGAGCCCTGCCATCCGCATCGTCTCCTCGACGAGCTGCGAGGACGGCGCGTCGCCGCAGGAGACCTTGAGCGACGGGTACAGGTGACGCGCCCACTCGCCGGACAGGTGCATCGCCCCGAGCGCGTGCTGGAACCGGGAGTGCTCGGCAGTGGCGAAAACCCACCAGGCGCTCTGCAGCTGGTGGATCCGGCGCAGGCGCTGCATCCAGGCCGCGTCGACGAGGTCCTGCTCGGAGGCCCCCCCAGCGACCCCGTCTGGGCCGCCCCGAGTGATGCGAAGGTATCGGTAGATGGGGTCGCTCGACAGGTTGACTCGTGAATACTCGGATCGGGCCTCGTCCACCATTCGATTATCGAGATGACGCCGCTGCTGGAGGAGGGAGTCGATCTCTTCAACAAGGGCGAGTACTGGCACGCTCATGAGTTGTGGGAGCGTGAGTGGACGCCCGACCGGAGGGGCCCCGACTCCGGTTTCTACAAAGGCTTGATCCAGGTCGCCGCCGGCTGCCTGCACTACACACGCCACAACCGGCGGGGGGCGATCAATAAGTGGCGCAGCGGCGCGGACTACCTGCGGCCGTTCCTGCCTTCACACAAGGGTGTCGATCTCGCGCCGTTGGTTGGCGCCGTCGACGATTTCCTGACGGCGATGGGAAGCCCGCAATGGCCCGTGCTGGAGATGCCGCGGATCGCTCAGGCGTAAGGCGGGAAGCGTCTCCCGGCGGCCGACTCGATCAGGCCGCCATGGCCCAGGCGGAGTAGGTCGCCCGCATCGGCCCGGCCGTACGCGAACACGAACGGCAGCAGGAGGTCAAGCGAGCTGTTGCGGCCGAATCCCGCGCACGAAGCGACGCCCACCACCGCGGCATCTTGCAGGCTGCCCAGCCACAGCATGCTGCCGGGATGCATAGGGGCGCCGAGCTGCAGCACTTTCCCGCCCGCCTGGGTGAGCTCCGCGTACGCGGGATCGAGCGGATCGATGGCTGAAGCGCCGGCGAAAAGCACGAGCTCCGCGCCGCGGTCGACAGCCTCCAGGTAGGCGGCCGCGACGGCCTCGCCCGTGCGCGCCACCTCGCGCACCGCCAGCACCTCCGCGCCGTACCAGCCGAGCTTGGCTGTCACCGCTGTGCGGAACAGCTCACGCGCCTTGGGTTTCAGCCGCTCGGTGGCGACGACGAACGTCTTGAGCGGGCGGAACGCCAGCAGCTCGACCACGGGACCCCGCTCTCGACAGATCTGCTCCGCCGCCTCGACCAGCATGCCGGGAACGGCCACTGGTGTCACCTTGCAGCCGGCGACCTCCTCCCCTTTGGCGACGGCCTGACCGTCCATGAGCGTGAACACCGAAATGTATCCGAGGGAGTTGATCGCATCGACGAGCTCCCCGCGCACGCGCACAAGCCCTCGACGCCCGGCCACGAGGCGAGCCTGGCTCTGGACTGGGGGCATCGCCTGCAGGCCCGGGCCGGTGAGCGCAGCCGCGATCCGCCGCGCAGCCTCGTCCTCGTGCAGATCTCCAGGCTCGAGCTCGACGACGTGAACCTCGCCGTTCTGGCGCACCTGGTGTAGGTGCTGCTCGCCCAGGATCGTCCCCTTTCGCAGGTCCGGGCCGAGGTCGTGGACGAGTACGCGTCCTTCTATATGCTCAGCCCCGACTGACCTGCCGTCCAGGCGCAGCGCTTTCATCAATTGAGAGGATAGAAGCGATATGCGACTGCCCTCGGTCCGGCTCTACAACACGTTCACCCGGTCGAAGGAACAGCTGCGGCCGCTGCAGGACGGCCTCGTGCGCATCTACTCATGCGGCCCGACCGTCTACCGGTACGTCCACGTCGGCAACCTGAGGACCTTCATGCTGCCCGACCTGCTTCGCCGCAGCCTCGAGTTCCTCGGCTACTCCACCGAGCAGGTGATGAACATCACCGACGTCGGCCACCTCACCGACGACACTTTCGATCGCGGCGAAGACAAGATGCTGGTCGCCGCTCGCCTGGAGAACAAGTCGACTCGAGAGATCGCTGCCGCATACACCGAGGCATTCATGGGCGACATCCGCAAGGTCAACATTCGCGCGGCTGACCACTATCCCCGCGCAACGGACTACGTACCGCGGATGCTCGAGCTGGTCAAAACCCTGATCGGCTCAGGACATGCGTACGAGATCGACGGCACTGTCTACTACGACATCACCACGTTTCCGGCCTACGGCCGGCTCTCCCGCAACACGACCGACAAACTGCTCGAAGGCGTTCGCGGCGATCCCGATCCGCGCAAGCGACATCCTGGAGACTTCACGCTCTGGAAGGCGGCGGGCGAACACCGCGCGCAGGTGTGGCCGAGCCCGTGGGGGCCTGGTTACCCGGGGTGGCACATCGAGTGCTCGGCCATGTCGATGTCGATCCTTGGCGAACGCTTCGAGATTCACACCGGCGGCGCTGACAACGTCTTTCCGCATCACGAGGCGGAGATCGCCCAGTCCGAGGCGGTGACTGGACATCGGGTGGTGAGCCTGTGGATGCACGGCGGCCTGCTGATGCTGTCAGGGGCGCGGATGGCGAAGTCGGCCGGCAACTTCTTTCGCATCACGGAGCTGGAGAACCAGGGTTTCGACCCGCTCGCTTTTCGCTTCCTCGCCCTGCAGGCGAAGTACCGGACTTCTCTGAACTTCAGCACCGAAGGACTGGCGGGCGCGGATCGAGCCCTCCGCCAGCTGCGGGACAAAGTCGCCGAGTGGTCACAGCAGGTCGGTGAAGGTGACGGTCGGGAGTGGGATGCGCGCTTTCGAGCCGCGATCGCCGACGACCTAGACCTGCCTGCCGTGATGGCGCTCGTCGCCGAAGTGACGCGATCCTCGGTAGCGCCGGGCTTGAAGGCTGAGCTCCTCACCGAGTGGGATCGTGTGCTGGGCCTCGACCTCAATCGGCTGGTGGCGCGCCCCTCACTTCCCGACGGTGCGGCCGAGCTGCTCGCTCGGCGGGAGGAGGCCCGCGCGGCGAAGGACTTCGTGCGGTCAGATCAGCTGCGGGAGCAGCTCTCCCGAATAGGGGTGACCGTGATCGACACCCCGGAAGGCCAGCGCATCAAAAGGTAGACAGCCGACGTTGCAGTGGCGGCCGGATCACTTCGGGCGCAGCCGCGCCGTAGGGGTTCCCCTTCAAAAAAAGAGCCGAACCTTGCGGTCCGGCCCACGAGAGGAAGGGGTCGTAAAAAGTGACGGCTACGGCTTGTTCGGCGGTGAGTTGTGCCCCTTGGGCGTCCTGTTGTCGTTGCCGTGAGCATTGGCGTTTCCGCTGCCATTGCCGTTGCCGTTGTTGTCATGCGCGTTCGGGTTGCCGTGGTGGCGAGCCGCGCTCGCGACCGCCTGGCCGTGCTGGCTGGCGAAATCGCTGACGCAGTCGCCGATGCCGTGCTGGCCGGTCGCCAGCTGGGCCTTGCAGCTCTCGACCTGCTGCTGCACCTGTTGGCCCCAGTCGACCGGGTTCAAGCTGCCGGTGGTCGTCACGCCGGCGACCGTCACGGCGGCCGCGGCCACCGCAACGCCGGTCAGCAGCTTGACCCCCAGCGCAGTCCCCGCGCCGCCGAACAGCACCCTGGACAGGCCGTGGGCCTGAACCTGGCGGCGGGCCGGGATGGGCATGGCCGCGATCGGGTCGAGGACCCTGTGCAGCTCCTGCTCCAACTCACTCTCGAGATCGCTCATTGGTAAGAAGCCATAACGCCAACAGCAGAGATTTCAACCATTTCTCGCGTTTCCTTAGGGCCGCCCCAGTACGGCCTGAAGCTGCTTTTTGGCCGAGGTCAGCCGGGAGGAGATCGTCTGTTCGGGGACGCCCAGGGCGGCCGCGATCTCCCGGTTGCTGTAGCCGTGGTAATGGCGCAGGACCAGGGCGGCCGCCTGCTTGGTGGGCAGCTTCTTGATCGCTTTGACCAGGTCCGCGCGCTCGGCCATAACGGACGGATCGGGTCCAGGGGCTGGTCGCCCGAGGCGCCGAATGATCTCGCCCGCCTGCCTTATCTTCTGGTGCCGGCGGTCGGTGATGGCGACGTTGATCGCGATCCGGTGCAGCCAGGCCTCGACCGGGGCGTCCGGCCTCCACTTCGCCCAGTTCCGATAGGCGCGTTCGAAGGTCTCCTGCGCGCAGTCCTCGGCGGTCGCCCTGTCCCTAACGAGAGTGATCAGGGTGCCCAGGATGCGGTGGTACGTGTTGCGGTAGAGACGCTCGAAGTCGGCTTCAGAGCCTGGCTCGTACTTCTCTCGCGCCGCGGCCTTCTCTATTGACTCCAAACGAATGTTCGACTAACCTCCTCGAACATATGTCCGTAGCTCCGCGCTTCGAGCCCGCCGACTTTCCGGGTGAGATAACGCTGGACCACGTAATACCTGAAGCGGCGGCGGTTTTCGCTCCCTTACCGCCCGATCTCCATCCCGAGCTCGTGGCCGCGCTTCAGCGACGCGGCATCGGGCGACTCTACTCCCACCAGGCGGAGGCCTACACCGCGGTGCGCCGAGGTCGGCACCTGGTCGTCGTGACCCCGACTGCCAGCGGCAAGACCCTCTGCTACAACCTTCCGGTCCTCCAGCGACTGCTGGAAAACCCGGAAAGGCGTGCGTTATACCTCTATCCGACCAAAGCCCTGGCTCAGGACCAGCTGGCCGAGCTCGGCGCCTTGAAGTCCGGCCTCCCGATCGATGTTCGCGTCGACACGTATGACGGCGATACCCCACCTGGCCGCCGCACCGCGATCCGCGAAGGCGGCCACGTTGTGATGTCCAACCCCGACATGCTGCACACGGGCATGCTGCCGCACCACACGCGGTGGCGCCGCCTCTTTTCGACCCTCGAGTTTGTCGTCATCGACGAGCTGCACACCTATCGAGGCTTGTTCGGCAGCCAGGTCGCCAACGTCCTCCGGCGCTTGAAGCGCATCTGCGCCTTCTATGGCTCACGCCCAACGTTCATCTGTGCGTCGGCGACCATCCGTAATCCGCGAGAGCTTGCGACCCGGTTGCTCGAAGAAGACGACATCGCTCTCGTCGACCGCAGCGGCGCACCGCGTGGCAAACGGCGCCTTGTCTTCTACAACCCGCCGCTGATCAGTCGCGACCTGGGGATCCGTCGCAGCTCGATGCTCGAGGCACGCCGCATCGCCGCGCCATGGATTCGCGCCGGCGTGCAGACAATCGTCTTCTGCCGCAGCCGGCTCGCCGTCGAGGTGATGCTCAGCTATCTCCGCCAGGACCTCGACCCTCGCCTCGATTCTGCGAGGCGGGTGCGCGGTTATCGCGCCGGCTACCTGCCGCTGCACCGACGCGAGATCGAGGCCGGATTGCGCGCTGGGGAGATCACCGGCGTGGTCAGCACCAACGCCCTGGAGCTCGGCATCGACATCGGCAGCCTGCAGTGCGCGGTGCTGGTCGGTTATCCCGGCACCATCGCTTCGACCTGGCAGCAGCTCGGACGCGCCGGCCGGCGGTCCGGCTCGGTCGGAGTTTTCGTGGCCTCGAGCTCGCCGCTCGACCAGTTCATCGTCCGACATCCCGAGTACTTCCTCGGCACTGACCCTGAAGAAGGGCTGATCGATCCGAACAACCTGCTGCTTTTGGCCGCGCACCTGCAGGCCGGGCTGTTCGAGCTGCCTTTCGTGGACGAAGAACGGCTCGGCGGCGCGGACGTGCGGGAGCTGCTGAAGCTTTTCGAGGACGACGGCTCGGCGACGCGCTCGGCCGGCCGCTGGTTCTGGAGCCGGCAGGCATTCCCCGCGGAGGAGGTGCACCTGCGCCGGATCCTGGCCGACAACGTGGTGATCATCGACACGTCGCAGGCGCGGCCCCAGGTCATCGGCGAGATGGATCAGTTCACCGCACCGGTGCTGCTGCACGAGGAGGCCGTGTACCTGCACGAAGGCGCGGAGTACCACGTGGACCGGCTCGACTGGGACGAGTAGAAGGCGTATGTGCGGCCGGTCGAGGTCGACTACTACACCGACGCGCTCGCGTCCGTGTCGGTGCAGGTTCTCGACACCTTCGCAGGTCCGGAGGGGGACGGGCTTCGCCGCAGCCACGGCGAGGTGAAGATCACCTCCCTCGCCAGCATGTTCAAGAAGATCCGCTTCCACACCCACGAGAACGTCGGCGCGGGGCCGATCCACCTGCCGGAGCAAACACTCCATACGACCGGCTACTGGATCTCGGTCGAGGATGGACTGTGGCGCTCGCTCGGAAGCGAGACACTCGAGGCGGGCTTGCAGGGCATGGCCCACTCGCTCCGGCACATAGCGAGCCTGCGCCTGATGTGCGACCCGCGCGACCTCGGGTCGGTGGCCGAGGTCCGCTCGGTCACGACACAGCTGCCGACGGTGACCGTGTTCGAGGTCTACCCCGGCGGGGTCGGGTTCTCAGCACGCCTTTTCGAGCTGCATCGCGAGCTGCTCGAGGACGCCGCCGAGCTGGTGCGCGACTGTCCGTGCGCAGCTGGATGCCCGTCATGCATCGGGCCGCTTCATCTCGTGGAAGGAGCGAAAGAGGCTTGTCTGCGACTTCTCTCCGCGAGCGCCTTACCCGTCTAGGAGCCCCGCCACGACCGCTACCGGTGCGCAGCTTCGAGCTGCCGCGCGGGTTCGAAGAGATGGCGACGCACCTCGGCCCGGCCGCGATCCGCCAGGACGTGATCCCTCTCCCGCCGCTCGACCCAGACCCTGGCTCGGTCGCTTACGTAGACACCGAGACGACAGGCCTCACCGGCGGCGCGGGCACGTACGTTTTCGCGGCAGCCGTCGCGACCCCCATCGATTGCGGACTCCGTGTCGCGCAGCTCTTCCTGCCCGAGCCGGGCATGGAGCCGGCATTCCTGCACGCTCTCCGCGAAGAGATCGAGTCAGCGGCCGGCCTTGCCACCTTCAATGGCGGGTCGTTCGACCTACCCGTGCTGCGCACACGCTGGGTGATGGCGCGGATGCCCGGAGAGTTCGCTTTCGCGACACACATCGACTTGCTGACGCTCGTCCGGGCGCTGTACCGGCACCGGTTAGAGATGTGCACGCTGCGTTTCGTCGAGCAAAGGGTTCTCGGATACGAGCGCGACGACCCACTACCGAGTGCGTTGGTGCCCGAGGCGTACTTCGATTACCTGCGCGCAGGGTCGCGTGACTATCTCGAGGCCGCCCTGGAGCACAACCGCCTCGACGTCATCAGCCTCGTCCATCTTCACTCGCGATTGCTCAGGCGACTGAATGGTGCCGATATCGACATGGACGCCGACGACTGGCTCGCCCTCGGCCGCCATCGCTGGCGCCGCGGCGCCCGCGCAGATGGTTGGCGAGCGCTGCGCAACGCAACGGCTTTCGGAAAAGGAGAGGCTTCGGCGACCGCCGGCCTCTTGATTTCTCGTCGACTCGTAAGACGAGGGTCGATCGACGGCGCCGACCGTCTTCT
>DATEGB010000087.1:0-3596 GCA_035280365.1 Candidatus Dormiibacterota bacterium
GATGCAAGGCTTTGGCAACGGCGCGAGCTGGACCTGGAACACGACCGGCTACGCCAAAGGCAAATACGTGATCCACGTCTGGGCCAACAACCAGGGCTCGGACTACAGCGCCTGGCAGGCCTGGGGCGAAGCGACCTACACACTGGCGTAAGCCTTGCTTGACAGGGCCGAGTTGAGCCCGTCACGATGCGGCAGCAAGGCGACTCAACCGCCGGCTGGGAAGCCAACGGCGCGGCGACGGCCGTGCTCACCGGTTGCGATTCGGATGCCCTGAGTCCCGCCACGACCGTGCAGCCGGCAGATACGGTGATCTCGTTTACCGCGTCATCCACCGACTGTCCCAACCCCAATACGGGTTCTGGGTCGGCTATCCGAATGGTTCCTGAAACGTGGGTGGGGCGGAGCGACTTTGCCTGGGACACGACCGGGCTTGCTCCCGGCGTATACACCGTGCACGCCTGGGCCAACAACCAGGGCGTCTCTACGTCGTCATGGGAGGCACACGTTTCGGTCGACGTGACCATGACGTCGCTTGGCGCGGCGATACACTCGCTTACGTGGCACCGAGCGAGCTGCCGAGTCAAAAGCTCTATCGAGGCCGCGACCGCGCCGCCGCTCGGTCATTTCTGTACGCGATCGGCCTGACGGCAGACGACATCGACAAGCCGTTCGTCGGCGTCTCCAACTGCTGGCTCGAAACGATGCCGTGCAACTTCGGCCTTCGCGATCTTGCCGCGCCGCTGAAGCGCGGCATCAAGGCCGCCGGCGCGAACCCGATGGAGTTCAACACCATCGCCATCTCCGACGGCATCACGATGGGCACCGAGGGGATGAAGACGTCCCTCGTGAGCCGGGAGATCATCGCCGACTCGATCGAGCTCGTGGCGCGCGGTCATCAGTTCGATGCCCTGGTAACGCTTTGCGCGTGCGATAAGACGATTCCGGGCTCGGCCATCGCCCTGGCGCGCCTCGACCGGCCGGGCTTTCTGCTCTATGGCGGGTCCATCATGGCCGGCGCCTGGCGAGGCAAGCAGGTCGCGGTCGGCGACGTCTACGAGGCGATTGGGGCGGCTGCCGCCGGCAAGATCACCGACGCCGACCTGGCCGAGCTCGAGGCGGTCGCGTGCCCGGGCCCGGGCGCGTGCGGCGGCCAGTACACCGCGAACACGATGTCGATGGTCATGGAGGTGATCGGGCTTTCCCCGGTTGGCTTCAACTCCATCCCGCAGATGGACCCGGAGAAGCACCGCGCGGCGGAGCGGGTCGGCGCGCTGGCGCTGGACGTGCTCGACGCCGACCGCCGGCCGTCGCAGGTCCTCACGCGCCGGGCCTTCGACAACGCGATCGCGGCGGTCGCCGCCAGCGGCGGCTCGACCAACGCCGTCCTGCACCTGCTGGCCCTCGCGCGCGAGGTCGGCGTCGACCTGGCGATCGACGAGATCGACCGCATCAGCCGGCGGACGCCGCTGCTCTGCGACCTCAAGCCCGGCGGCCGGTTTGCGGCGGTCGAGCTGCACAAGGCGGGCGGAATCGCGCTGCTGACAAAGCGTCTCATCGAGGGCGGATACGTCGACGGCGACGCGATGACAGTCACCGGCCGGACGCTGGGCGAGGAATCCGAATCGGTGCGCGAGACCGCCGGCCAGGAGGTCGTGGCGCCACTTTCGAAGCCGCTCCGCGACGAGGGCGGCCTGGTGATCTTGAAGGGCAACCTCGCGCCCGAGGGCGCGGTGACGAAGATCACGCAGCACACGCCAACGTCGCACCGAGGCCCGGCGCGCGTCTTCAACCGCGAGGAGGACGCGTTCGCCGCGGTCTACGCCGGGCGGATCAAGCCCGGCGACACTGTCGTGATCCGCTACGAAGGCCCGCGCGGAGGACCTGGGATGCGCGAGATGCTGCAGGTCACCGCGGCGATCGTCGGTGAGGGCCTTGGCGAATCAGTGGCGATGGTGACCGACGGCCGGTTCTCCGGCGCCACGCGTGGCTTGATGCTCGGTCACCTCGCACCGGAAGCCGCAGTCGGCGGCCCACTGGCGGCCCTTCGTGACGGGGATATGGTGACGATCGACGTCGACTCGCGAACGGTGGAGGTCGAGAACGTCGACATCGTGGCGCGGCTCAAGGACTGGTCGCCGCCGGAGCCGCACTACAGAAAGGGTGTGCTGGCCCGCTACGCGATGCTGGTCGGATCGGCCTCCGAGGGCGCCATCCTCAAGCCGTAACCGAGGGCAGCCACTCGGCGCGGCCCTTTTCGTAGGCCGCGATGTCCGCGTCGTGCCGTTCGATCAGAGAGATGTCGTCCAGCCCCTTGAGGAGCATCTCGCGCGGGAATGGGTCGATCTCGAACCGGTAGGCGAACCCGTCGCCTCGCACCTGCTGCGCCTCGAGGTCGACCAGCACCTCCGCCGCCGGGTCCTCCGACGAGAGGTCCATCAGGTGTCGCACCTGCGCGGCGGGCAGCGTCACCGCGAGCAAGCCGATCTTGTAGCAGTTGGCGCGGAAGATGTCGGCGAAGCTCGACGAGATGATGGCCTTGAAACCGAAGTCGCGGAGCGCCCAGGGCGCGTGCTCACGCGAGGAGCCGCAGCCGAAGTTGGCGCCGGCGACGAGCACCGACGCGCCTTGATATTCGGCCCGGTCGAGCACGAAATTCCCCCGCGCGCGCCAGTCATGGAAAAGGAAGGGGCCGTAGCCGGTGCGCTCGATCCTTTTCAGGAACTGCTTGGGGATGATCTGGTCGGTGTCGACGTCGGCCAGATCGAGCGGCGCCATCCGGCCGGCGACGTGCGCGAAGGGTTCCACTAGATCAGCTCCCTGACGTCGACCACATGGCCGGTGATCGCGGCGGCCGCGGCCATCGGCGGCGACATCAGGTGCGTGCGCCCGCCCGAGCCCTGGCGCCCTTCGAAGTTGCGGTTCGAGGTCGACGCGCACCGCTCGCCCGGAGCGAGGATGTCGGGGTTCATGCCCAGGCACATCGAGCAGCCGGCGTTGCGCCACTCGAATCCCGCCGCCTTGAAGACGAGGTCGAGTCCTTCCTTCTCCGCCGCGACTTTCACAGCGGTCGACCCCGGGACCACCATCGCGCGGACCTTCGGGTGCACGCGGCGGCCATGGATGACGCTCGCGGCCGCCCGCAAGTCCTCGAGGCGCGCATTCGTACAGGAGCCGATGAAGACGCGGTCGATGGCGATGTCGGCCAGTGCTACACCGGGCTTCAGGTCCATGTAGCGCAGGGCCCGTTCGTCGGTCTCAGACCGCGGCGCCGGCACCCGCCCGGTCACGGGGACGACCTGCGCCGGCGTGGTGCCCCAGGTGACGTGGGGCTCGAGGGTCGAGGCGTCGATCGCGATCTCGCCGTCGAATTTCGCGCCGTCGTCGGTCCGCAGAGTCCTCCAGTGGTCCAGGGCGGCATCCCAGGCGGCCCCCCTGGGGGCGTGCGCCCGGCCCTCGACGTACGCGAACGTCGTGTCGTCCGGCGCGACCATGCCCGCCTTCGCGCCCCACTCGATTGACATATTGCAGACCGTCATCCGGCCTTCCATCGACAGACCCCGGATGGTCGGGCCGCGGTATTCGACCAGGTGACCCTG
>DATEGB010000088.1:0-10062 GCA_035280365.1 Candidatus Dormiibacterota bacterium
GTGGCCGGCTCGGTCGGGGGCGCGGCAGGCGCCGGGGGCGGCGGCGTCGCGACGGGCGCCTGCTGGTAGCGACGGTCGAATCGCTCGGAAAGCTTCACCGCGCGACCGCCCGTTTGACGAGCCTGCGGTGGGCGCGCTCGGCGCCGCCCTTGACGTTCGGGTCCGGGTCGTACAGGGCGAGGCGCTTCAACCCGTCGGCCGCCGCACGGTCGCCGATCGTGGCGAGCGCCTTACAGGCGGCGACGCGGACCTGCCGCGGCCACCGGCGGTCGTGCGCGATGCCGAGAAGCGGTGACACCCGCAGGACGTCACGCCGCAGACCGCAGGCGAGCACGGTGGCGATGGCTTCCCGTTCGCTGGCCGGCTTGCGCATCAACGCCTCGATGTCGAGGTCGGAGGCCGCGCGCGACAGGGCGATGGCCAGCCGGTAGAGGGGCATCTTCTCCCCCGCCGCCATCAGCGCCTCGACGGCGCGCCGGCCGCCCAGCTGGGACAGGGCGCGGACCGCCGCGTCGCGCACCCGTGGGTTGGAGTCGTCCAGCAGGTCGGCGACCCAGATCGCGGCGTCGGAGATCCGCGCCGACCCGCACAGCCGGGCCGCGCTTGCCCGGGTGACCGGGTTGGGGCTGGCCAGGGAGTTGAGCAGCTCGTCCTGGAGCCGGGAGCGCCGGAGCAGCTCCTGGGCCAGCCAGTGGCCCATGACCCCGACCCCGGGGCGCTCGAGCGCCGACTCCATGACCGCCGCCACCGCCGGCGCATCGGCGAGGAGCTCGGCGGCGGTCACGTTGAGCATCGCCGCCCGCTCGCCGTCGAGGGCGGTGTTAAGCACCCGCTCAACCTTTCCGGCGACCCGCGACCGGGTGGGCAGGCGCGTGGCGGGCGGAGCTGCCGGCCGCGTATTCGATCCATTGCTGCGTAGCTGGGGGTCCATCTGCGGGGAGCGCGCTACAGTATCCGCGTTTTGAACGCCCGCGAGGCCCCCGAAACGTTACAGCGGGCGCGGGAGGAAGAGGGACGTCAGGTGGGCGCAAGCAGCAGCCGCCCCGCCGGAGACCAGACACCGTCGGCGGTCCAGATGCGAATGCGCATCCTGGAGATGTCGGCCGTTTTTTCGGAGCTGAACGACGGCGTTTTGCGGGCGGTGGCCCGCCGCATGCGCGCCGTCGGCCTGGCGGCGCGGGACACCCTCCGCGTGGGCGGCCAGGGCGGGGACGTCGTCGTCTTCCTGGCCTCCGGGCAGGTTGAGGAGTCGGTCACCGACTCCGGCGGCAAGGTCCTGCTCACCCGCCGTCCGGTGCCCGGCGACATGGTCATCCTGCCCGCGCCTCGGACCGGCGACCGCTACGTCACGAGCATCTACGGCCTGACCGATGCGGTCCTCCTGACGCTGGACCGCGACGGCCTGATGGAAGGGCTCGGCGCGGAGCTCGAGAAGGTCGCCCTGATGCTCGACAAGCTCTGGGAGCAGGAGCTGTCGCGGGCTGCGGCCATCGCAGCGCAGACGTCGGCGCGCGAGGCGGCCCCGATCGTGGCCGTCTTCTCGGCCAAGGGCGGGGCCGGGGCGACGACGCTCGCCATCAACACGGCGGCGGCGCTGGCCCGCAAGTTCCCGCGCCAGGTCCTCCTGATCGACCTGGCAGCTCCTTTCGGCCACGCGGCGCTGTTCGCCGACCTTATCGCCACGGGGTCCGTCGCGAGCGCCTCGAAGGCGGCGCAGGTCGACTTCGAGGCCGTGCTGCGCAGCAACATCGTCAACCACAAGACCGGCATGGGCGTCTTGCCCGGGACTCTGCGTCCCGAAGAGGTCGACACACTGACCGGTGAGCTCGTCGGCCGCGTTCTTGACGTGGTGGTCAACTGGCAGAAGGTCATCGTTGTCGACGTCGGCACGTCGCTCGCGGAGGCGGGGCTCGCCGCCATCGAGCGGGCGGAGTGCCTGGTGATGGTCGTCCCGCCGGAGATCGCGGCCATGACCGACGCCCGCCGGTCGCTCGCGATCTTCCGCGACATCATGAACGTGCCCGACAACCGTGTCGAGCTCGTCCTGAACCAGAGGTCTCCGCACCCGCCGCTCGACCGCGCCGCGGTCGAGTCGATCCTCGGCCGCAAGATGGACGTCGTCGTCGGCTTCGACGACTCGCGCCCGGAGGACTCGACGCTCGCCGGCGGCCTCGTCATCCAGCACGACCCCAACTCGATGGTCTCGCGCGGCGCGGCGGAGATCGCGCGCGTGATCATGGCAAGCCTGAAGCTCGATGCATGACCGGCGCCGCCAAAGGGCCCAGGCGCTCGTCGAGCTGGCCCTTGCTCTTCCCGTGCTCATGGTCCTCGTCGCGGGCGTGCTCGAGCTGGGTCGCGGCTACTCCTTCGCCGTCGAGACTTCTGACGCCGCGCGCGACGCTGCCAGGTACGTAGCCGGCAAGACCTCGACCACCAACGGTCCCGGGCTCGCGGCGATGTGCAACCTGGTCACCGCCGACCTGGCCGCGGTGACCACCAACGTCTCCTGCCCGACGCAGGTGAACCACGCGCCGCCCTTCGTCGCCGGCGTCGACTACACCAAGCCGGTCGCGGGCCAGGCGGTGGTCGCGGTGTATTGCGGCACGAGCTCCAACTGCAGCGGGTCCATCCCGACGCTCTACCAGTCGGAGGTCGACGTCTACGTCTATTACGGGTTCAGCGACCTCAACATCCTTGGCGGCGGCATCACGATCACGGGGTCGAGCCGAGCCACCACCGCCTGGTGATCTCCATGCGGAACTGGAAAGCCGGCCAGGCCCTCCTCGAGTTCGCGCTGATCGCGCCCGTCCTCTTCCTGTTGATCGGCGCGACTGTGGACCTGGGCCGCGGCCTCCTCATCTACACCATGCTCCAGGGCGCCTCGCGCGACACCGCGCGCCAGGCGGCGCTCGTCTACTACAGCGGCTCGAACACGCTCCCGCCGACGTGCACGGCTCTGGGCACGCCGTGCACACTTGGTCCGCTGACGAACGGTCCGCACCAGCTCGACCCGCTCGGCATGTCGGTCGTGTACCAGGACTCGACTGCGATCTCGAGCCCGCCGGCCTACGGCACGTACGTCGCCAACGCGAACCCGCTACTGCCGGGCACGATCACTCTGGCCGGCGCGATCAACGCCAGCACCGTCTACGTCTTCATCTACGAGCTGGACTCCACGCCGGGCAACCCCAACCCGAGGTGGAGCTGTCCGTCGTGCGCCGGGGTCAGCGGCGCGGCCGTCCGCACCTCCGGGCACCAGTGGGCCGTCGTCGACCTGAAGCTGCAGTGGAAGCCGGTGCTGAACACGCTGCTCGGCATCCCAAGCACGATCACCTTCGACTCGCAGTCGGTGACGAGGCTCGAGTTCTGATGCGGCGTCGCGAGAAGGGACAGGTCCTCGTCATCGTCGCCGTCTGGCTCGTGGCCCTCATCGGTTCGGCCGCTCTGATCCTTCTGGCGGGCTCGGTCGAGTGGCAGCGCAACCAGTTGCAGCAGCTCGCCGACCAGGCGGCGCTGGACGCGGGGCTGAAGATAGGAGTGGGCTGCACCGCGGGCTCGGCGAGCACGGTGATCACCGAGGCTGACAACTTCGTGGCCACGCAGCGCACGCGCACGGGCGTGCTGAGCATCGGCGCCGGCACTTGCGCCGGCGGTTACACGGGGACGGACACGTTCAGTCCCGGGATCACCGAGACGATCCACTATCCCTACCGCACGCACCAGCAGCAGGTCGAGGTCATCCTGACACTCGCCCTGCCGATCTCCTTCGGCGGGTACATGGGCGCGTCGAACACGAACGTGACACGCCGGGCGGTGGCGCAGCAGCTGAACGGCTCGGCTCCGACCGTCTCGGCGACCACGCTTTCGTGCACCGGCGGGCAGTTCAACGTCCAGGGCAGCGTGTTGGCGTCCAACGCGATCACGCTGGCCGGCGGCTGCGCGGTCTACGCCCACGGTCGGTTCGACGTCGCGTCGAGCACGTATTCCGACCTCGGCAACGTCTCGGTCTACGCGGGCGGACAGACATGGGTGGGCGGCGGCGGCTCTTGCGTCGCGGGTGCGACCAGCGGCTCGACCAACGCCGTGTGCGCGGACGGCTTCGAGCTGTCGGGCCACAACGGGATGACCTGCGGGGCGAGCGGCACGAGCGCCTTCCTGTCCGCGAGCGACGCTGCCGTCAACGCCAACCCGTGCGCCGCCGGCACCGGGCCGCAGCCGGTCGCGCCACTGTCGTCTACCCTCCCGCCCGAGCCGAACACCGACCCGGCCGCGATCGCCACGCTGCAGAACAGCGCCGGCGGCCCGCTCGGCGTCCCGTGCAACCCAGCGGGCGTCTACCCCAACATCACGGCAGGAGGGGTGGTAGTGGGCACCGGCCTAGGCCCGTCACCCGCGAGCAAGGACGCGAGCGGCTTCTATCACTTCAAGCCCAGCTGCTACGGCTACCTCAACCTGACGAGCCTGGCGACCGGGATCACCAATCGCCAGACAGGAGCGAGGGTCGGCCCGGTCAGGCACTTCGTCACGCCGACGCTGCCGGCGGTGAGCATCGCGGGCACGCTCCTGGTCGCGACCATCAACTGCCTGACGACCCCGAACCGCTTCCTGCCTCCCGCCAACTGGGTCCAGGCGACGGAGGTCAACATCGCCGGGTCGGGTCGGACGGAGATCTGGTACTACCCGAGCAACCCGGGTGGGATCTCGAGCGCGACGTTCACGATCAACCCGGCCAACATCAACTGCGAAGGGCAGATGACCGAGTGGTCGGGGGCCGCCGCCGCGCCGCTCGACCAGACCGGCACCGCCAGCAGCGCGAGCGCGGCCAGCCTCACGGTGTCCACGTCCGGCGCGATGACCCAGGGGGCGGAGCTGGTCATCACCGCCGACGGCTTCAACAAGGGTGTCGCAGGACAGACCTTCTCCCGCGGCGCGAGCTGGAACGCGCTGACCGCAGACACAGCGAACGGCTTCGCCAGCGAGTACCGCCTCGACCTTCCGGCCGGCGTGGCAAGCGAGACCGTGAGCGGTAACCCGGCGACCGCATGGTCGCTCGTGATCGCTTCCTTCAAGCCTGCCGGCTCCAGCCAGGGAGCTGTGCTCGATCCGGGTTTCTACTACTTCAACGGGTCCGGTTTCGCCGGCGGCGGGGGCATCTGCCTGAACGGCGGCCAGCTCCTCGCGCGCGATGTGACCATCGAGTTCGTCAACGCGGCGGGCTTCTCCAGCGGCACATGCGCACCAGGCGGAGGCGCCAACTGCACCACCGCCAGCTGCCAGTTCGGCTCGGTCCCCTGCTCCCTGTCGGCCTGCCCGCCCAACGCGCCCGCGGACTCGGCCGGCGGCGGCTACACCTGGTTCGCGGCGCCCTGCTCCTCGGCCCCGGCCGGCGACGCCAGCTGCCCCGGTTCGGCCTGGTGCCCGGTGGGTGACCGCGCCTGCTGGAACCTGCTGATCTGGGCCCCTGCCGGCAATACCGGGCAGATCGCCGTCAGGGGCACGGTAGCAATGAACTGGCTGCTCGGGTCGGTCTTCTGGCCGGGCACCTGCACGTACACCGACAACGGCACGAGCATGCTCGCCGGGACGCTCTCGTGCGGAACGCTCACGGTCTCCGCGTCGGCGGCCTCGGGCACGGGGATCGGCAGCGACTACGGGGTCAGCACGGCGGTCGTCGAGGCCGTCCTGATCGAATGAACAGGCCCGCTTTGGCTTTATGTGTTGCGCTTGCCCGTCCCTTTTGTGAAGCTAGCGCCCGCAATTAAGTGTCACTAGCCTCTTCCGCCCTGGCCCGGCCCCGGCGTGGGCGTCTGTACATCGTCATCGGCGCCGTCCTGGCGGTGCTCGCGTTCGCCCTCGCCGCCGGCATCGCCAGCCTGCCCTTGATCCAGGGCGCGAGCGGCGGGACCAGGATCGTCGTGGCCAGCCACGACATCAAAGCGCGCACCGTGATCCTGGCCTCCGACCTGACCTTCGCCAGCTTCAACCCCGCCCCGCCGCAGTCCTTCACGGTGGCGAACCAGGTGATCGGCAAGGGCGCCCGGGTGGACATCGCCGGCGGGCAGCCGGTGACCGCGAACCTGATCGCCCCGTCGGGCGACCTCTTGAGCAGCAGCGACGTCGCGTACCTGCCCATTCCGCAGGGGTGGGTCGGCGTCACGGTTCCTACCGGCGAGCAGGTCGGCGTCGGCGGCTACATCCAGGTCGGCGACCGGATCACGATGCTGGCCACCATCAACACCTCGGCGTTCGGCCAGAGCCCCGGCCGGAACGTCGTGCTCACGGTCTTCCGTGACGTCGACGTCCTGCGGGTCGGGCCGGCCAACGGCGCGAGCACGACGGGCGTGGTCACGAGCAGCCTCACCGTCCTGATGACCGCATGCGACGCCGAGTACCTCTACTGGCTCCTCAACAACGCGTCGATGAAGTACGAGCTCGAGTCGTACACCGATTACGGGCGGCTGCCCACACAACCGGACACCAAGTGTCCCGGCGTCTCGTCCGCGGCCGGCGTCGGCCCCAAGGACGTCGACGCCCGCTGGCACTTCACGACCCACTGAACCCGTGGGCACCCTGATCATCCTGGTCGCCGTCGCGGCGGCGGTCGGCGTGGGCCTCGTCGTCTTCGGCACCGTCCTTTCCCATGAGACGACGGGGCCCGACACCGGCGTGCGCGCCTCTTACCGGACCCTGGCCGACGTCCGGGAGCAGCTGCGGCGGCGCTTCGAGCCGACCGGAACGCCGGCGTGGATCGCGTCCGAGCAGCGCACGAGCGGTCTGCAGCGGGACCTGGTGAGCGCCGACCTCGAGCTGCGGCCGTACGAGTTCCGCCTCATCCAGGGCGGGTTCGCACTGCTCTTCGGCGTGGTCGGCCTGCTGAGGTTCGGCGTGGGGGTGGAGTTCCTGGTCCTGGCGGCTCTCGGCTACCTCCTCCCCGCCTTCTACCTCCGCAACCGGCGCGGACACCGGCTCCGCCAGTTCGACGCGGGCCTGCCGCGGGCCATGGAGCTCATCGCCAACTCGATGAAGGCGGGCCAGTCGGTCGCGCAGTCGCTGGCCGCGGTGACCGACAACGCCGGGCCCCCGGTGTCCGACGAATTCGCGCTCGCGCGCCGCGAGATCGAGCTGGGCGCGTCGCTCGAGAGCGCGCTCAACAACATGGTCAAGCGCATCGGGAGCGCCGACCTGAAGCTGATGGTGATGGTGATCACGATCCAGCGCTCGGTCGGTGGCGACCTGCCGGCGATCCTGATCACGCTCGCCGACACGATGCGCCAACGCGAGGAGCTGCGCCAGGAGATAATGGCCGCGACCGCGCAGTCGCGTGCGACGGCATTGATCATCACCCTGCTGCCGATCGTCGCCGCGCTGCTGCTCTACTTCGTGGTCCAGGACTACTTCCGGCCGATGCTCGTCAACCCGCTCGGCTGGGCGATGCTGATCCTCGCCGGGTTCCTGCTGTTCGTCGGCAACGTCATCATCCGGCGGCTGACGGCGATCGCATGAGTGCGATGCCCCTCGTGGTCGGCGTCCTGGCCGGTGCCGGCGCGTTCCTGCTGACCTTCGGCGTCATCGCCTCGCGCGCGGCCGACGCCACCGCGCTGGCGCGCGAGAGGCTGGCCCGGCAGGAGGTCGGACTGGGCCAGAGCGCGGTCGCTCTGGAGCTCGAGAAGCCGTTTGTGGAGAGGCTGTTCGGGCCGATGCGCCGCTGGCTCGACCGCCAGATGCTGCGCCTCACGCCGGAGGCGCAGGCCGCGAACTTCCGCCGCCAGCTCGACTTCGTCGGCAACCCGTTCAGCCTCGATCCCGCGAGCTTGCAGACGCTGCGCATCGCGGCCGCCGCCGGGCTCGGCGCCATCGGCACCGCGATCGGCCTGTTCGTGGGCACTCCGTTTGCGATCGTCCTCGCGCTGGTCGCCGGCGTGGCGGTGGGGTTCTATCTCCCGGTGTTCTGGCTCGACCAGCTCGTGCGCGACCGGCGGACCGAGCTGGAGGCCTCGCTCCCCAACGCGCTGGACGTGGTCGCCATCAGCATGGAGGCCGGCCTCGGGCTCGACCGTGCCCTGGAGCAGCTCGTGCGCCACCAGGATGACTCGTTGACGTTGCTCGTCGCGCGCGCGCTGCGCGAGATCCAGCTCGGGCGCCCGCGGCCGGACGCACTGGAAGAGATGGCCGAGGCGACGGGGATCGACGATTTCGCCTCCCTGGTGCGCGGCATCCTTTACGCCGAGCGCACCGGCGTGCCGATCGCGCGGACGATCGCCGCGCACGCGGCGCAGATGCGCGTCAAGCGGAGGTTGAAGATCCGCACCGAGGCGGCGCGTGCATCGCTCAAGATTCTGCTGCCGACGGTCGGGTGCGTGTTCCCGACGTTGTGGCTGATCCTGCTCGGACCGGCGTTGATCGTGGTCCTGACGCTGAGCCACTGAGGCCTGCTTTCACGCGATAGTCGCGACTAACGCAACATCTGGCTGACTGATCTGCGCAATAGTCGCGACTATCGACCTGTGGCGGCCTTGCTTTCACGCGATAGTCGCGACTAACGCAACATCTGGCTGAATGATCTGATCGACAGTCGCGACTATCGATCTGTGGCCGGGGCGCCGGGGTGTCTTAACGACCTGGGTTGGCAACGGGTTGCGCACATTTCAAGCTAGCCCTTCGCATGCGGCTGCCGATTCCCGACCCACTTCGCGCGGGACCTTTCACCGTGGCTCAGGCGCGACAAGCCGGGATGCGATGGCGAAGTCTTCAGACATCGAGCTGGCGGCGACTCAGTCGCGGTCAGTACGCGGCAACGGCGCTTACCGACGATGTCGCACTGCGGCTGAGTGCGGCACAGCAGCGTCTGCCGATCGAAGCAGCGTTCTCCGGCCGGACCGCCGCATGGATCTTGGGACTCGACCTATCTCCTGACGACCCGATCGAAGCGACCGTGGCGCGTGACATCTCTGTTCGGTCTCGTGCGGGAATGCGGATCAGGCGGGCATCGCTTGTCGACAACGAAGTCTCCTGGCGTCGCGGGTTCCGCCTCACGAACAGCCTGCGCACCGTGACTGATCTGGGCTCGGGAAGGAATCTCGTAGATTCGGTTGTCGCACTCGACATGGCTCTTCACGCCGGGCTGATCGAGATCGAGCAGTTGGTCCGACACGTCGAGTCGAACCGTGGCGCCAAGGGCATCCGAAGGTTGAGACGTGCCGTAGCACTGAGTGACTCGAGAGCTGAATCGCCGATGGAAACACGTCTGCGACTCGAGTTGATTCTCGCTCGACTGCCCGCACCCGACCTGCAGGTCGAGCTGCATGCGCCATCCGGCGCATTGATCGGACGGGCAGACCTCTACTACGCCGATGTCCGACTCGTCATCGAATTCGACGGCCAGCGTCACAAGGATCGGCTGGCGGCAGATCTCAGACGCCAGAACGCACTCCTCGATGCCGGCTACCACGTCCGCCGGTTCACGGCCGGCGATCTCCAGGCGCGAGGGTCGGTCGCAGAGCAAGTGCGCAGGGCGCGCGAGATGCTTCGTCGCGACGTTAGTCGCGACTATCGCGTTAGACGGAGCGCGTGAAGGTGGTGATAGTCGCGACTATCGCGCTAGCCGGAGCGCGTGAAGGTGGTGATAGTCGCGACTATCGGGTCAGGTCAGGAACGGGTTCATCCGCTTTTCGCGGCCGATGGTGGTCGCGGGGCCGTGTCCGCTGTAGACGATCATCTCGTCGGGCTCCGACAGCAGCTTCGATTTGATGCCTTCGATCAGGGCCCCGCCGTCGGAGTTGGCGAAGTCGGACCGTCCGATCGAGCCCGCAAACAGGGCGTCGCCCGTGAACAGGCAGCCGTCGATCTTCAGGGTCACGCCACCTGGACTGTGGCCGGGCGTGTGCACGACTTCGAACTCGAGCGACCCCGCGCGATACCGCGAGCCATACGACTCCACGTTGTCGAGCTGCGTCGCGATGGGCGCGAACTCCTTGCGCAGCGGTTGACCCTTCGCGACCACCTCGTGCTCGGACTCGTGCACGGCGATCGGAATCGGTCCGAACGCCTCGCGCAGCTCGTGCA
>DATEGB010000089.1:0-14963 GCA_035280365.1 Candidatus Dormiibacterota bacterium
CCGGCGGCCAGGAGGACCAGGATCACGGCGAACAGCGGCCCGGCGGCGCGCTCGTAGTACGGCGCCCCGGCCACGCGCTCGAGGCCGAACATGCCCGAGACCAGGGGCAGCACCGTGCCCCACAGCACGACCGCGATCACGCCGATGAGGAGAAGGTTCTGGAGCAGGAACGCGCCTTCGCGCGACACCGGCTCGGGCGGCCGGCTTGATCGCTCGGGAGCCGCGCCCCCACGCAAGGCCAGCAGCACGACCGAGAACACCATGGACGCGCCCAGGAAGCCCAGGATCCACGGCCCGATGGCGCTGATCGCGAACGTGTGCACCGACGGCACCACGCCGCTGCGGACGATGAACGTCCCGAAGACCACCAGTAGGAACGCCAGCACCACCAGGCCGAGGTTCCAGCTCCGCAGGCGGCCCCGCTTCTCCTGCACCTGCGCCGAGTGCAGGTACGCGGTCGTGGCCAGCCACGGCATCAGGGCCACGTTCTCGACGGGGTCCCAGCCCCAATACCCGCCCCAGCCCAGCACGTGGTACGCCCACCACATGCCGAGCAGAAGGCCGGCGGTCTGGAGGCTCCACGCCAGCAGCGCGAAGCGCCGGGTGTGCGCGATCCACTCCACGCCGGTGCGGCCGGCGAGCAGCGCGCCGCACGCGAACGCGAAGGGGATGGCGAACGCGGCGAACCCCGCCAGCACCACCGGCGGATGGATGAGCATCCCGCCGTCGCGCAGCACGGGATTCAGGCCCAGCCCGTCGGGCGGCGCGATCGCGAGCAGGTCGAACGGGCTCGCGACCACGGCGAGCACGAACAGGAAGAAGGCCACGATGGTCGCCAGGACGCCAGTGGCGAACGCGGCCACGCGCGCGTCGACGCGGCCGCGGGCGACCAGGGACGCGGTGCCCAGGAGGCTGAGGATCAGCGTCCAGTAGAGCAGCGAGCCTTCCTGGCCGCCGTAGAACCCCGCGGCGACGAGCGCGGTGGGGGTCGACAGGTCCGTGTGCTCGGCGACGTAGGCGAGCGAGAAGTCGTGTGTCAGCAGTGCGGTCTCGAGCACCACGCCGGCGAGGAGGGTCATCAGCGCAGCGGCGAAGAACGCCCGGCGGCCGACGGCCATGAAGACCAGGCTCCCGCGCGCCCCGGCCCAGAACGACAGCACGGCGCTGAACCCCGCGAGCACGAGTCCCGCGAGCAACGCGCCCGCGCCGAGATACCCCAGCATCACGAGGTATAGGGCTGCGTCGAGAAGCGCGAAGGGCACTTGGCAAGCAACGTCCGGGCGTGGAACACGCCGTCGCTTCCCATCCGTCCCACCGCGACCACCGTGATGCCGGGCTGGAAGATGTCCGGCAGCGTGCCCGTGTACTCGACCGGCATCGACGCTGTGGCGTCCTTCTCAGTGAAGGTCACGTGCAGCCCGCCGGTCTTCGCGACATCGTTCTGCACCACACCGGCGACCCGCACGTCACCGGTCTGCGAGTGCGCGCGCAGCTCCGACACCGTCAGGTAGTACTCCGTCGTGCCGCCCGAAGCGGTATAGATCAGGTAGCCGACGCACGCCGCCACGACGACCGCCGGCGCGCCCCACGCGAAGAGCGCCCTCAACCGAGCAGCCCGAGGTAGTGGTAGAGGGTCTTCTCGTCGAGCGGACCCACGAACGACGCGACCACGACGCCCTGCGAGTTGATGAAGAACGTGGCGGGAAGGCCGTGCACTCCGTACGACTGGTAGGTGCCGACGACGATCGGCCCGGCGGGGTACGGATGCGGGTGCAGCTTCTCGAACGACTGGTACCCCGAGTCGGTGTCCCGGTTGTCGGCGCCGACAAACCGGATCCTTCCGTAGTTCTGGTTGTAGACCTTGCCCAGGACCTGGCCCTCCTCCGCGCACGGTCCGCACCAGGAGGCCCAGAAGTTCAGGACCACGGGGCTGCCTTGCAGCTCGCCGATCCGCACGACATCACCAGTCGCCGGCTTGATGGCGAGCTGCGGCGCCGGGTGACCGAGCACCGGCGGGTTGGCGAGCGCGGCGTGCTGCAGCCCCCACGCGAGCGAAAGGATGAGGATCGATCCCAGCCCGGAGGCGAGCGCGGCGATCCCCAGCCGGCGAGACATCGCTATGACGGTAGCGCGTTTGTGGCGGCGATCCGGGCGTACAGGCGGCCGCTCGGCTTGACCGTACGCTCGAGGCTCTTCCGGTCCACCGCGATCAGGCCGAACTTCGTGCCGTACCCGCGGGCCCACTCGAAGTTGTCCATGTTCGTCCAGTGGAAGTAGCCGCGGACGTCCACCCCATCCTCGACAGCGAGCCGGACCTGCTCCAGCACGTCGGGCAGGTAGCGCTGGCGCACCGCGTCGTCGCTCGTCGCGATGCCATTCTCGGTGACGTAGACAGGCTTGCCGTAGCGCTTCAGCTCGTTGAGCACCGGCCGTATCCAGGCCGGGTCCGACGCCATGCCCATGTCGGTCACGGGCACGCCACGCGGATTGAAACGGCGCACGAAAAGGTCCCGCGGGCGCCGCGGGTCGAAAGCGCAGGCCATGGCCCAGTAATGGGCGACGCCGATGTAGTCGCTGGTCGCCTCGACGATGTTTGCGAACGTGCCCGGCCGCACGGGCCACCGGTCCAGCAGGGCCTGCGCGGACGCCGCGGCGAGCCGGTCCACGCGCCTGCGCGACGCCGGCAGGAACAGCAGCTTGTGGTGCGACAGTCCGACGGGCGTGTCCGGCCGGCGCTTCTTCAATGCCAGGTACGCAAGCTCGTGCGCGCGCCGCATGTTGGCGGTGACGCGGTACTGGCTCACGAGGTCGCCGCGGCGGCCCGGAGGGAACTCGCCCGTGATCCAGCCGTTGGCCGCGTAGAGGTTCGGCTCGTTGATCGTGCACCACATGCCGGCGAGGTCGCCGAGCTCGTCGGCGGCGCGCTGGACGAAACGGAGAAAGACGCGAGGCGCCTCGGCAGACGTCCATCCACCCTTGCGCACGAACCACAGCGGGCTCGTGAAGTGGTGCAGCGTGACCATCGGCAGTATCGCGCGCTCGCGAAGCTCACCGAGCACGTCGCGGTAGTGGCGGATCTGGCGCGAATCGAACTCGCCTTCCGACGGCTCGATGCGCGACCACTCGATCGAGAGCCGGTGCGCGTTCTGACCTAGGTCGCGCAGCAGTGCGAAGTCCTCGCGGTAGCGGTGGTACTGGTCGCACGCCACCGCCGAGGTGTCGGCGCTGGCGATATGCCCCGGCGTCTGCTCCCACTCCCACCAGTCGCAGTTGCGGTTGTCGCCCTCGACCTGGTGGGCGGCGCTGGCGGTTCCCCACAAAAAGCCCCTGGGGAACGACTTCATCGCTACGCGGCCGCGGTCTCCGGCCTCTCGACGCGAGGCGGAGGGATGTACTCCCACGACTTCGGCGTCTCGCCCTCCATCTCCAGCCGCAGCATCGCCGCCTTGCCCATGGCCCTGCGGTGCAACTCGCGCTCGTTCTGCGGCCGCCCGTCGAGCAGGATCCACGCCGCGTTGAGCGGGTCGGCGTGGCTCACCACCGCCATCGTCTCGCCGGGGTGCCGGCGCGACAGCAGCCGGACCACGCGCAGGATGCGGCCACCCATGACCTCGATTGACTCGTCCCCGGGGAGGATGCCGCGCCGCGCCTTGTGCACGAACCACAGGGGGCGGCGGAGCGGCACCTGCCAGTACGGCACGCCCTGGAGGTAGCGCGAGAACTCCGCCTCGGTCAGGCCGGAGTCGACCTGGAGCGGCGGGGTCGGCGTCAGCTGGGCGGCGATGATGTCCGCGGTCTCCTTCGCCCGCTCCAGCGGGCTGTGGACGATGCGCCGGATTCCCTCCGGCCGCAGGCGCTCACCCACGGCCGCCGACTGCGCCCGCCCGAGCGCGCTCAGGTGAAATCCGGGCAGGTGACCGTAGAGCACCCGGTGCGGGTTCTCGACGTCCGCGTGTCGAACGAGGAAAAACCGGGTCGTCAGCGTCGGTAGGCGCCGACCGTCGTCCGGTTCGTCCCGGCCGACCGGCCGGAGTCGAGGGCCTCGAAAGCCTCGCGGAGCAGGTTGCCGGTGTACTCGCGGCGGTTCATGACCCCGGCCTCGTCCATCGGCCGGTAGTGGGAGTCGATCGTTGCCGCTCCGCAGCTGACCGTGATCCGGCTCCACGCGCCGCTGCTGCTGAAGTCGTGGGAGGCGATCGACCGCCGGATCTTGTCCGCGGCCAGGGCCGCGCCCTGGTCGTCGGTCTCCGGCAGCACGATCGCGAAGTGCGGCGGGCCGTCGATGTCCATGAACCCGACCGTGTCGGTGTCCCGGATGGCCTGGCCCAGGCGCTCGGCCATCTCGCGGAGCAGCGCCTCGACCTGGACCGGCTCCAGCTCCTTGTGGATGTGCTCCGCGTGGTCGAGCTCGACGACCAGCACCGAGAGCGGCCGGTGGTAGCGCACCGCCCGGTTGGCTTCCTGGCCGACCAGGGCGTTGACGAACTTGGAGTTCCAGATCCCGGTGGTCGCGTCCACCACCCCGAAGAGCGGGCTCGAGGTGCGGTCCAGCTGGCTGTGGCCGCAGCTCGGGCAGTACTGGGAGGTCTCCGGCACCTCGGAGCTGCAGTACCAGCAGGCGGACATGACCCGCGAATTCTAGGCTCCGGGCCCTGTCAAGCGTCCCGAGTTCAGAATTTGCCTTGAATGGCCGATCAGGGCGAGCTCTTTCCGCCGGTCCCAGGCACCGAACCGCTTCCTCCGCTGGCGACCCGCCTCCGGCCGAAGAAGTTCGAGCAGCTGGTCGGCCAGCGCGAGGTGGTGGAGGTCCTTCGCCGCCTGACCCGGAGTGGCAACCTGCCCAGCATCATCCTCTGGGGCCCACCCGGCAGCGGCAAGACGACCCTGGCCCGCCTACTCGCCACCGAGACAAACGCGCGCATGGTCGCCATGTCGGCCGTGACCGCGGGCGTCGCAGACCTACGCAAGGTGGTGGCCGAGGCCAGGGTCCACCGCCGGGCCGGCCTCCGGACCGTGCTCTTCATCGACGAGATCCACCGTTTCAACAAGGCGCAGCAGGACGCGATCCTGCCCCACGTCGAGGACGGCACGGTGACGCTCATCGGGGCGACCACCGAGAACCCGAGCTTCGAGGTCATCTCGCCCCTGCTCTCACGGAGCCGCGTGTTCCGCCTCGAGCAGCTCGAGCGCGACGAGTTGAGGCAGGTCGTGAACCGGGGCCTCGACGAGCTGCAGGCGACCATCGACGACGACGCGATGGACGCCCTCCTGGAGGTGGCACGCGGGGACGCGCGTGTGGCGCTGAACGGCCTGGAGGCAGCGGCGGCGTTGACGGGCGAGGGCCCAGTCAACCTCGAGAGTGTCGAGCGCGCCCTTCAGCAGCGCCACCTGCTCTACGACCGGGTTGGCGATCAGCACTACGACATCGTCTCCGCGCTGATCAAGAGCGTCCGCGGAAGCGACCCCGACGCGGCCGTCTACTGGATGGCGCGCATGCTCGAGGCCGGCGAGGACGTGATGTTCGTCGCCCGCCGCCTCGTCATCCTCGCCGCCGAGGACATCGGCCTGGCCGACCCGCAAGCGCTCCCCGTCGCAGTAGCCGCGCAGCAGGCGGCGCACTTCGTCGGCATGCCCGAGGCGGTGCTGCCGCTGACCGAGGCCGCGCTCTACCTCGCCCTCGCGCCCAAGTCGAACTCCGCCCTGACCTCATACGGCGCGGCGCGCGATCTCATCCAGGAGACAGGGAACGAGCCCGTGCCAATGCACTTGCGCAACGCGCCTACCGGGCTGATGAGGTCGATGGGCTACGGCCGCGGCTACCAGTACGCGCACGACTACGAAGGCGGCGTGGCGAAGAGCCAGGTGCACATGCCGGACAAGCTGAAAGGGCGCAAGGTCTACTCACCGAATCCCCGGGACCAGAAGCCGGGAAAATAGCGGTCCATGGATCGACGCGATTCCCGCGATAGTCGCGACTATCGGCACTTCCCGCGCCCGAGATGCGTTGATAGTCGCGACTATCGGCGCTTCCCGCGCCCGAGATGCGTTGATAGTCGCGACTATCGAAGCTTCTGACGCCCGTGGCTGACGCGCTCGTCATCTTCAAACCCGACTCCGCCTACCGTCTCGCCGCCCGCGAGGGCCTGTGGGGCTGGCTCTCCTCCGAGCGCGACTGGAAGATCGAGTCGCTCGAGTGGTTCCCACCGCCCGCGTCGTTGATCGAGGGCCACTACGACTTCCTCCAGGGCCGGCCGTTCTTCCCCTGGCTGGTCGATTTCATGTCCGCGCTCCCGGTCGTCGTCGGCCGAATCTCGGCCGAGCCACAGGCGCTGGGCGTCATGCGTTACGACCTCGGCGAGACGCAGATCGCCAAGTCCAGGCCCGGTTCGCTGCGCGAGCGCTACGGGATCTACGGCGGGCTCAACTGCCTCCACCTCTCCGACGCGCCGGAGACCGGCGCCGCGGAGGTGAAGCGCTGGTCGGACCACGTCCAGCTCGACCGCGTGAACGTCGACGACCTGACCAGGACGAGCGACAAGCCCGACCACACCTTCCACCTGCGCTCGCTGGCGACCCAGGTCGCCGGCGGCAACCACGCCGGCTCGGCGTCGGCGATGATCCGTCAGCTGCTGGCCGAAGAGACCGAGCTCGGCGGCGACGAGTTCGACGCCCTCTGCCGGATTACTTTGGGGGCGCTGACCGCGTAGCTTCGGCCCGGGCACGGATCGTCACCGGTTTGGTGAAGAGCTCGGAGTTGGGGACGACGACGGTGTCGCCGTCCTCGTTGCGAAGCAGCGTCACCCGCAGCCTGACATCGGTGATCGTGCCTTCGTGGCCGTCGAACTCGATCCGGTCGCCGATGCGGATGTGACGCTCCAGGAGCACGTAGTAGCCCGACACGAAGTCCTGGAGCAGCTGCTGGATGCCCAGGGCCGCCACGATCGTGGCCAGCAGAAGGCCGAACAGCGTGACGTTGGCATTCTGGGCGGCGAAGCCCAGCGATGTGAAGATGCCCAGCACGACGACGACGGCGGTGACCACGCGCTTGCCAAGCACGACCATGTCGCCGCGGACGTGGCGCTGGCGGAGCTGGTCGCCGGCAAACCGCGCTACCAGCCGGGCGACGATGTATGTCACGACCAGCGCGACGGCGACGACGACCGGGTAGTAGATCCAGTCGGGAACCGGGACGGTCCAGCCTCCGATGGAGGCCAGCGTCATTCCTCGGTCTCGGCTGCTTCGCCCTCGGGGGCCGCCTCGCCCGCGGCGGCCTCGCCCTCAGCCGGGACCTCGGCCTCGGCGACGGGGATCTCCTCTTCGACCTTCATCTCGCGCTTGGGCACGATCTTCACGACCAGCTCCTCGGGATCGTCGAGGATGGTCACGCCCTGGCCGACCTTGAGGTTGGAGACGCGGAGCTCGGCGCCGATCTCGTCCAGCGGCGTGACGTCCACCTCGAAGGTCTCCGGGATCTGGGTCGGGAGGCACTCGACCCGGATGGAGTGAATCGGCTGGAGCACGTCGGCGTCGCCCCCTTTGACCGGGGCCGACTCGCCCGTGATGTGGATCGGGATCTCGACCTCGATCGTCTCCTGCAGGTTGACCTGGTAGAGGTCGACATGGATCGGGCCCTGGCGCCGCGGGTGGGTCTGGATCTCGCGGACGAGCACCTTCTCCGTGCGGTCGCCGTCGAGGACCAGGTCGACCAGGTGGGTGCGGCCCGACTTGACGAAGACCTTCTGGAACTCGAGCCGGTCTAGCGTCACCGCGGTCGGCTCGGTGTTGTGGCCGTAGACGATCGCGGGCAGCTTGCCCTCGCGGATTAGCCGTCGCGAGCGCTTGCCGAGGGGTTGGCGTGGTGAGGCTTTCAGTTGCACAGCAAAAACAGTTCCTTACGCGGTCTGACCGCCCATGAGGACTTCCCAGGCTGGAGAAGCCCGAATATGATACGCGAAGCGATGCAGAGCCCTCCGCCGCCCCCGCCTCCAGGAGGGTCTCCACCACCGCCGCCCCAGATGCCCCCTCCGCCGCCCGCGCAGTACGGCGGCGGCTACCCTCAGCCCTACGCCGCCCCGCAGGGGCAGTACGGCGGCTTCTGGATCCGCGTGGTCGCCTACATCATCGACGCGGTCATCCTGGGCATCGTCGGCGGGGTTATCGACGTCGTCTTCCACGCCAACCCGAACGACCCGAACAGCTCCGGCTACGCCGCGGCCAACGGGATCAACTTCCTGATCAGCGCGGGCTACTTCATCGTTCTGTGGACCGTGTGGGGCGCCTCGGTGGGCCAGCGCCTGCTCAAGCTCCGCATCGTGGACGCGAACACGCAGCAGCCGATCACCGTCGGCAAGGCGATCCTCCGCTACATCGGCCTGTTCGTCTCCTTCCTGGTCTGCTTCGTCGGCGTGATCTGGGTCGCGTTCGACGCCCGCAAGCAGGGTTGGATGGACAAGATCGCCGGTACCCTCGTCCTCCAGGGTTAAGCCCCGGTCTCTTACCCGGTCGGCGTCGGGCCCACGAAATGGTTGAACGAGCCTGTCGCTACCACGCCCAGCAGATAGAGCACGAACAGCAGCGCGGCGATGCCGGCGGCCGTCGCGCCGCAGATGATCCCCGCCAGCGCCCGTCCGTCTCCACCTAACACCCCCTGGCTCGCGGCGATCCTGCTCCGGGCGGTGAACCCCAGGACGACCGCGATGATCCCCAGCGGCAGGGCGATCAGCTCGCCGAAGCCGCAGCAGCAGACCAGCGGCAATCCCGCCAGCGAGATGATGCCGAGCACCATCGCCGGCGTCGCCCCCGGCGCGTCCGGCCTGTAGTAGAAACCGGGCTGCGGGAGATAAGGCTGCCGCGGCGGAGGCGGGGCTACTTCGTCGCCTCCGGGAACCGCTTGCGCAGCCAGTCGACGATGTCCTGCAGCGGCGTGCCGGGAGTGAAGATCGCGGCCACTCCCCTCTTCTTCAGAGCGGTGATGTCGTCGTCCGGGATGATGCCGCCGCCGAAGACGACGATGTCCGTCGCCTTGCGCCGCTTCAGCTCGTCGACCACCGCCGGGAAGAGAGTCATGTGCGCGCCGGAGTGGATGGAGAGGCCGATCACCTGCGCGTCCTCCTGAAGGGCCGCGTCGACCACCATCTCGGGCGTCTGGCGCAGGCCCGTGTAGATCACCTCGTAGCCGGCGTCGCGCAAAGCGCGCGCGACCACCTTCACGCCGCGGTCGTGTCCGTCTAGACCGACCTTGGCGACGACGATGCGGACGGGCTTGGTGGCTGTCGGCATCAGACGACGGCGGTCTCGGTGTACGTGCCGAACACCTCGATCATGGCCTGCATGATCTCGCCTTCGGTCGCGTACGCGCGGACCGCGTCGAGGATGTAAGGCATGAGGTTGGCATTCCCGGCCGCGGCCTTGCGCAACTTGCTCAGGGCGTTACTCGCCTTTGCTGCGTCTCGCTTGCGACGGACCTCACGGACCCGCTCCGCCTGCTCGGCCTCGAGGTTCGGGTCGATGCGCAGGATCTCGATCGGCTCCTCTTCCTCGACCGTGAACTCGTTCACGCCGACCATGATCCGGCGCTTCTGCTCGAGCTCGTTCTGGTAGCGGAACGCCGCGTCGGCGATCTCCTTCTGGAAGAAGCCGGCCTCGATCGCCGGAATGACGCCGCCCATCTCCTCGATGCGCTTGAAATAGACCTCGGCCTGGCGCTCCATCTCGTCCGTCAGCGCCTCGACGAAGTAGCTCCCGCCGAGCGGGTCGACCGTGTTCGCCGCGCCGGTTTCGTACGCCAGCAGCTGCTGCGTCCGCAGCGCGATGCGCGCCGCCCTGTCGGTCGGCAGGGCCAGCACCTCGTCCATGGCGTTGGTGTGCAGCGACTGCGTGCCCCCGAGCACCGCGGCCATGGCTTCAATCGCGGTGCGCGCGACGTTCAGCTCCGGCTGCTGCGCCGTCAGCGAGACGCCGGCCGTCTGGGTGTGGAACCGCAGCTTCCATGACCGCTCCTGCTGGGCGCCATAACGCTCGCGCATCCAGCGCGCCCAGATCCGGCGCGCGGCGCGGAACTTCGCGATCTCTTCGAAGAAGTCGATGTGCGCGTCGAAGAAGAAGGACAACCGCGACGCGAAATCGTCGATGTGCATGCCGCGCTCGAGGCACGCGTCGACATAGGCCATGCCGTCGGCCAGCGTGAAAGCGAGCTCCTGGACCGCAGTCGAGCCCGCCTCACGGATGTGGTAGCCGGAGATGGAGATCGTGTTCCACCTGGGCACCTCTCGCGCGCAGTACTCGATCGAGTCGACGACAAGGCGCATCGACGGCGCGGGAGGAAAGATGAACTCCTTCTGGGCGATGAACTCTTTCAGGATGTCGTTCTGCAGCGTGCCGCCGAGCTTCGAGGCCGGCACGCCCTGCTTCTCGGCGACCGCGATGTACATGCAGAGCAGGATCGCTGCGGGCGAGTTGATGGTCATCGACGTCGTGATGTCGCCCAGCGGGATTCCGTCGAACAGGGTCTCCATGTCCGTCAGCGAGTCGATGGCCACCCCGCAGTGGCCGACCTCGCCGCGGCTCGTCGGAGCGTCCGAGTCCTGGCCCATCAGCGTCGGCATGTCGAACGCGACCGAAAGGCCGGTCTGCCCGTTGGCGAGCAGGTACTTGTAGCGCCGGTTGGTTTCCTCGGCGGTGGCGAAGCCGGAGAACTGGCGCATCGTCCACAGGCGGCCCCGGTAGCCGGTCGGGTGGATGCCGCGTGTGTATGGGTACTGGCCGGGGTATTCGGCGTCGCGCCGCGCCAGGTCTTCATACGTGTACAGCGGCTTCAACGGGATCCCGGAGATGGTCGAGGTCTCGATCTCGTCGTCTCGGAGCGAGCTCGACTTGAGCTCCTCCTCCCACACCTCTTTCGCGTCGCGCGCTCTGACTTTCACTGCGTTCGATTATGCCTTTCGGTCCAGGATCTCCTCCGCGGTTCGGTAAGGCGTCCCATCGTTCAGCAAACGCTCGGCGAGATTGGGGTCCTCCTCCAGCGCCCGCCTGGCCCGCTCCCGCGCGAGCTCGGCGGCGACCTCGGCCGTCTCGTCCCGCAGCCGCCGCTCGACCAGCTCCCGCGCCCGGCCGCTCTTCTCCAGGTGGCGCCGGTGCTGCAGTACGGCCTCCCAGACCGCCTCCACACCCTCCCCCTTCGTCGCCACGGTGGTCACGATCGGCGGCCGCCAGTCACCCTTGGGCCCCATGTTGATCATGGTCCGCAGCTCGGTGACGACCCGCGCGTGGCCCTCGATGTCGGCCTTGTTGACGACGAACACGTCGGCGATCTCGAGGATGCCCGCCTTGATCATCTGCACGCTGTCGCCGAGGTTGGGCGTCAGGACCACGACCGTCGTGTCGGCGACGGCCGCCACCTCGAGCTCGGACTGCCCGACGCCGACGGTCTCGAGGATGACCTGGTCGAAACCGAACGCGCCCAGGAGCCGGATCGCCTCGCGCGTCGCCAGCGACAGGCCGCCCAGGTGACCGCGCGCGCCCATGCTCCGGATGAACACCCTTTCGTCCAGCGCGTGCCGCTGCATCCGGATGCGGTCGCCGAGGATCGCGCCGCCGGTGAAGGGAGAGTTGGGGTCGGTGGCGAGTACCGCGACGCGCGAACCCTGCTTGCGCAGGTGGGCGACCACGGCGTCGACCAGGGTCGACTTGCCCGTGCCCGGCGCGCCGGTGAAGCCCGCAACATCGGGCGTCCGGGTGTCGGCGTAGAGCGCGTCCTCCAGCTCGCGCACGGCGGGGTCGCGGCGTTCGACCAGCGAGATCGCCCGGGCCAGCGCGCGCACGTCGCCCGCCCGAAACCTGCCGATTAGGTCCGAATCGTTCCTGGAGTTACTCGCCCAAGAAGCGTAGGGCGAAGTCGTGCCCGAGCACCACGACGATGCCGTACGTCTGCTGCCCGCGCGCCGGCGCCGGGCTGCTCGGAGTGGCGTTGACGACCGTGCCGCCGAAGAAGTCCTGGAGGTACTTGACGGTGAGAGGGAACTTGCCGCCCGAGTAGTCGAGGATCGTCGTCGACGACTGCGCTCGGTGCGTGACAGGATCGTTGAGCTGCAAGCCCGTAGGGTCGAACATCGTCGTCACCCGCTGGTCCAGGCCGGCGAAGTTGCTGCTGCCGTTGGCGAACTGAACCGGCGCCTTCTCGCCGAGCGTCTTGGGGTCGATGAAGATCGACCCGACGTACTTGTGGATCATCGTGTAGGACTGGTCGTCCGCGCATAGCTGTGAGACGGCCGCGCCCATTCCGCAGTTGTAGGAGTCGAGGAGGTTGCCGTCCGCCGCGCCCGACGGCGCTGTCAGCGCGACCCGGATGATGGAGCTGTCGGGCAGGTTCTTGCCCCAGTCGTAGATCGCCTTCATGTCGGCGATCGACATGTCGGTGTTGACGTTTTTCTGCAGTGCGCTGAGCAGCTGCGGCGCCTTGGCGAACCCGTTGACCGTGGTCGCCTTCTTCTTGATCGCCTCCATGATGTCCTGCTGCCGCTTGGCGCGGCCGAAGTCGGACGCCTGCTGCGGCTGCACCGCGTGGCGCGAGCGCGCGACCTCGAGGGCCTGCTCGCCGGTCAGGTGCTGGCAGCCGGCCTTGAAGTGGATCGGGCGGTAGCCGTTGCTGTAGTCCGGGTACGACCAGTCGTCGAGGTTCGTACTCAGGCAGACGTCGACTCCTCCCAGGGCGTCGACCATGTCGCGGAAGGCCTTGAAGTCGATCGCGATGTAGCGGTCGAAGGTCAGTCCCGTGACCTTGCCGACCTCGTGCTCCGCCGCGTAGCCGCCCCCGTTGGGCCCGGAGTACTTGCTGTCGACGCAACAGATGATGCTGGTGTACGGCACCTCGTACGCGGCGTTTATCTTGTTGGTCCAGGTGCGGCTCGGGTTGCTCTGCAGGTTCATGTGCACCACGAGGTCGCGCGGGATCGAAAGCATCATCACGCGATTCGTGACCGGGTCGATGCTGACGGCCATGATCGAGTCCGTGAGGTACGGCGCGTCGTTCTCGTAGCCGCCGCGCCCGAGCAGGAGGACGTTCACGCGCTCGCCGTGCTTCAGCTTGTATGCGATCGACCCCGGCGAAGGCTCGACCACCTGCGCGATCTCGGCGGCCGGGTTGAGCGCGTGGCCGGTGGTCGTGCGCACGAAGTCGTCGAGGCGCTTGTACGTGAGCGTCGCGCCGCCGACGACCACGAGCAGGACGACGGCGACGATCGCCGCGGGGACCGCGCGGGTCAGGCGGTAGGAGACGCGGTAGCGGGAGCGCCTGGCCTTCTTCGGCCTGGCCCGAGACATGAGCACCGGGATTTTAGCAACGGCGCCCGCGGGCTAACGGTTACGGCGTCGAACGCCGGCCGCAGGCCTCTAAGGCGTGGCCCGCCGGCCGCAGGCTACTAAGGCGTGGCCGTTGCAGTGTTGTTGCTCAACGAGCCCGCGTAGATCCACAGAAAGAAGGCCACGACCCCCAGGACGAAGCCGACCACGCCGAGGATCAACCCCGTGAGCGACATCCCCGCACCGCCGAGCGCGCCTCCGCTCGTCTGGATCCTCTGCCGCGAGATGAAGCCCATGATCGCCGCCGTCGGGCCGAGGATGATGCCGAGGCAGAACAGGTCGCACAGGATCGAGGCGATGCCGACGATCAGGGACGCGATGGCCAGCCCGTCGGTCCGCTGCGAGGCGTAGCCCGGATAAGCGCCCGCCATGTAACCGCCCAGAGGCGGCGGTGGGACGTATCCACCACTCGGAGGCGGCGGCACGAAGCCACCGCCCGGTGGCGGCGGCGGAGGCGGCGGAGGGTTGTAGCCTCCGCCGGGCGGCGGCGGTGGTGGAGGCGGCGGCGGGGGCGGCTGGCTACCCGGCGGGGGCGGAATGTCCGACATCTAGCGCCTCCTGTGGTTTTGCACCGAGCTCATAGCTGCGGACGATCCAGGCCTCCATCGCCAGCGAGTAGGGAATCGTGAAGATTGTCCCGACGAAGCACAGGAGGTACGCTCCCAGGCTGCCGATGAAACCGGCGGCGATCAGCATAAGGCCCGCGATCAGCGCGTCGGCCGGCTTCTCGCGTACCCGGCGCAGTATGGCCGCCACATCAAACCCGCCCTCGATCCCGCGGTGGTCGACGGCGAGCACGATCGCCGGCCGCACGAGGTAGGCGAGCAGGAAGCCGGCGACCGCGACGGCGAAGGCGAACAGCAGCAGCAGAACGCCGATCACGGTCAGGAACGCGTTGCCGTGGTCACCGCTCTCGGTGTTGAGCAAGACGACCGCCGGGACGAAGAAGACGCCGGCCACCAAAAGGACCAAGAACCCATAGACGAGGAGCACGACAAAGAGCTGCAGGCCCCTGCCGAGGTAGTCGAAGTTCGCAGGCGGCAGTCCTTCTTCTCCAGCCCGAATGCGGCCGATCGCGGCGAGCATCCAGCCTAGGTTGTTGATCACGCCGACAATGGGGATCAGGCCGATGAGGCCGACGATGACGATCTTCTCGACCCACTTCGGGTCACGAAACGGATAGGTGAAGGCGTCGCCGACCCGCTCCACCTTCAGACCGGGGGTGAGCCGAAGGTGCTGACCAGGATGAAGGTCAGCCACGCGAGCGTGGCGGCCGCGCCAAAAGCCGTCGCCGCGACGCCGATCATCCACGCCGCGACCGCGGTGCTGCGCCCGCCGAGCTTGCCGTTCGAAGCGTCGATCCGGCTGACGGCCGACTTGCCGAGGAAGTAGCCGATCGGCCCGAGGATCAGCCCGGGCAGGCCGAGGAAGACAAGCACCAGCCCGACGATCCCGACCAGGAGCGCCCATAGCGCGCGGCTGTCGGTGCGACCCGGCCGCGGCGGCGGCGGGTAGGCCGGCTGCCCGTAGTACGGCGCCATGGCGTGTGGAGGTGCGCTCGGCGGCGGAGGTGGCGGCGGCGGCGGGGGCGGGACCGGCCTCTGCGG
>DATEGB010000090.1:0-9822 GCA_035280365.1 Candidatus Dormiibacterota bacterium
CGACGCAGAAGGTGATGGGCGACGGCTGGTTCCACACCGGCGACGCCGCGGTGCTGCACCCGGACGGCTACGTCGAAATCCGCGACCGGATCAAGGACGTGATCATCAGCGGCGGCGAGAACATCTCATCGATCGAGGTCGAAGGCGTGCTTCTCCGTCACCCGGCCGTGCAGGAGGCAGCGATCGTCGGCCTGCCGCACGAGAAGTGGGGCGAGGCCCCATTCGCGTATGTGGTACTGAAGCCGGACGCGTCGGCGACCGAGGCCGAGCTGATCGCGTTCACGCGCGACCGCCTGGCGCACTTCAAGGCGCCACACGGCATCACCTTTGTCCCCGAGCTGCCCAAGACCGCGACCGGCAAGATCCAGAAGTACGTGCTCCGGAAGGGCGCGGCGGCGATCGTCCGCCAGTAGCCTGTCAGACCACCCAGACCTCGGTCTTCACCCACGCCAGGCCGTCACGGGTTACCCGCGCGGTGACGAGAGTCGCCGGCGCAAGAGAGCGTTCATCGAAGAGCTTCACGGTGCGAGCGCGGAACCGGTACGGGGTGTAGGCGCTCGGGTCGACACGGAACCTCCGGGTGTATGCGGCCGTCGCTTCCTCGTAGGGCGCGATTGCCGCCGTTCCGAACAGCTGAATGCCCCTGTCCGGCCGTCCATTGACCTGGTGGGAGTCGTAAATCGTGATCGCTGCCGTCGGGCCGCGCTCGAGGTTGCGTGAGTGAATGGAGTCCCGGTCGGAAAACCAGATCACTTCATAGCGCCCGTTCCACGCGAAGTACATGTGGTTGATGTGCGCGCGGCCGCCCGGCGACACTGTCGCGAGGGAGCAGAGGGTGGAGGCGTTCATCAGGCGGCGTGCCACGCGTTCGAGGCGCTCCGAGGAGAACCGGCGTGATCTCCGCTCGACGGTCACGACCTTTCTAGTCTGGCCCTCTCGGCAGCGAGAAGGTGAAGGTCGGCGCGATGGTCACGAACTCGCCTTCGACCTTGACCAGCTGCCATCCGCCCTCATGCACCATCCGGTGATGTCGCTTGCAAAGGAGGACGACGTTGTCGAGGTCGGTCGGCCCATCGAATATCCAGTGGGTGAGGTGGTGGCCGTCGCAGTAAGACGGCGGGCGTTCGCAGCCCGGCCAGCGGCAGTGGCGGTCGCGCAGCTTGAGCGCCTTGCGCAGCGCGACGGGAATCTTCCGCGTCGCCCGGCCGACGTCGATGGTCAGCGAGTCCTGGTCCAGGAGGACGCGCGTCACGGCACAGTCGCAGGCCATGCGCTGGACGCTGCTCGCGTTGATGGGCAGCGAGAACTCCATCTCACCACCCGCGGCGCCGGCCAGGTTCTTCAGCGTTTCGATGGTGGCCGTGACCTGGAGGTTGACAGACTTGCCCGCGGTGGCGAGCTCCACCGCGGCGTCGGCCAGCCGCACCTCCCGCGGCCGGTCGTCATGGGCGCCGGACGGCCTGGCCAGCGTCTCCAGGGCGGTGCGCACGGCGGCCCCGCCAATGGGCTCGAGAACGCCATTGATGAGCAGATGACCGCTCTCCGCAGTCCTCAGGGAAAGGCGGTGGTTGAACTCCTCCCCGCACTGCTCCTTGCGGTAGGCCTCGGCGTCGACCGAGTGCCTGCATCGCATTGAAGTAGAACTTGCCCGGCGTGCTCGCTTCAGCCAGGGGCAGTAGCTTGCCCTCGTCGAAGACCTTGCCGGTCGCCTTGCGTGTTTGCGCCATCACGGCCAGGTGGGCATACCCGATCCGGCTGTCACGCAGCGCCTGGTGACTTTCCTGGAGCTCGGCTTCGTGCTCGCCGACGGCGATCGCCCGCCACGCGGCGGTGGAGGTCATGTGGCAGTTGAAGCGCATCCAGTCGGCCGCGGAGTTGAAGCCGGCTGCGTCCCATTCATCGCTCTTCGAGAACTCAGCCGCGTAACGGGCGAACTCGAGCTCGAGCGTGTCGATGGTGTGACGCAGGCCCTCCAGGGCAAGGGTGTAGGAGAAGGGCTCCAGGTCGACCTCGATCATGCCCGAATCGTATCAAACCAACGTTCGTATGACAAGCAATATTGAGTACATTTATATTCAAGTCTGCAGGCTTTCAGCCGTCCAAGCCCACCTGACGCCTCCTTCACCGTCATATGCAAAGATTCACGTGGTGAAACTCCCGGACCGCTACAACGTCGGCGCCGACCTCATCGACCGCAACCTCAGAGCCGGCCGCGCCTCCAAGGTCGCGATCCACTCCGCGCAGGGAGAGGTCACATACGGCGACCTCGCCCAGCTCGCAAACGGCGCCGCCCGCACCCTCCTGGCCCACGGCGTCCGGCGCGAAGAACGCGTCCTCATCTGCGGCTTCGACACCCCCGGCTGGGTCGCGGCCTTCCTCGGCGCGATCAGGATCGGCGCCGTCCCCGTCCCCGTGAACCCCGTCCTGCAGCGAAGCGAGGACTACCAGCACTTCATCGCCGACTCCCTCGCCCGGGTCGTGGTCGTCGACGCCAACACCGAGGAGAAGCTCAAACCCGTCAGCCCGGCTCTCATCCGGTCGGACGAGATCAAGCCGGGTGAGGACGTCGAACCGGCCCCGACACGCAACGACGATATGGCCTTCTGGCTCTACAGCTCCGGCAGCACCGGCAAGCCGAAGGCGGTCGTCCACCTCCAGCACGACATCCCCTACACGTGCGTGACCTACGCCGAGCAGGTCCTCGGCATCAAAGAATCCGACACGACCTTCTCCACCACGGGCCTCTTCCACGCCTACGGGTTCGGCAACAACCTCACGTTCCCTTACTGGGTCGGCGCATCGACCGTGCTCCACCCCGGGCGGCACACACCGCAGACGGTGCTCGACACCATCGAGAAGCGCAAGCCGACCCTCTTCTTCAGCGCCCCGACGCTCTTCAACGCCATCCTCAATTTCGAAGGCGCGAAGGCGCGAAACCTCAGCAGCATCCGCCACTGCGTCGCCGCCGCCGAGGCCCTGCCGGCCGAGGTCTGGCGGCGCTGGAAGGTCACCTTCGGTCTCACCATCCTCGACGGCGTCGGCTCGACCGAGATGCTCCATATCTACTGCTCGAACCGACTCGACGACCTGCGGCCCGGCAGCAGCGGCAAGCCTGTGCCCGGGTACGAGCTCAAGATCCTCGACGACCAGGGCAGCCCGGTGAAGCGGGGCGAGGCCGGCGACCTCTACGTCAAGGGCGACAGCGCGCTCGCGCTCTACTGGGCGCAGCACGAGAAATCCAAACGAAGCATCCTCGGCGAGTGGTTCTTCACCGGCGACCGCTACCGCGTCGACGACGACGGCTTCTACTGGTACGAGGGAAGAAGCGACGACATGATCAAGGTCAGCGGCCTTTGGGTCTCGCCGATCGAGATCGAGTCGGCGCTGCTAGAGCACCCGGCCGTGGCGGAAAGCGCGGTGGTGGGGATCAGCCTCGAAGGCTTCACGCGAATCAAGGCCTTCGTCATCCCCAAACCGACGGCGGTCACGGGCGACGCGCTGGTCACCGAGCTCCAGGAACACTGCAAGACCCACCTGCAGCGGTTCCAGTACCCGCACCTGATCGAGTTCGTGCCCGAGCTGCCGAAGACCGTGACCGGCAAGATCCAGCGTTACAAGCTGCGCGAGAAGGAAACCGCACCTGCCTAAGCACATCGCCGTCCTTCCCTGCGACGGCGCCGGCAAAGAGGTCGTCCCGGAGGCGATCAAGGTCCTCCGCGCCGCGGGCGCCGACTTCGACTTCGAGGAGTACGAGGTCAACGCCGACCAGTACTTGCGCACCGGCGTTCCCATCCCGGACGCCGCCTGGCAAGAGCTGGAGAAGGCGGACGCGATCCTCTTCGGCGCGGTCGGCGACCCGCGCGTCAACGACGCCGCCTACCTCGCGGGTGTGCTCCTGCGGCTGCGGTTCGAGCTTGATCTGTACGTCAACCTGCGGCCGGCGAAGCTCTACGACGACCGGCTTTCGCCGCTGCGCAGAGAGGAGAAGCGCAAGATCGACCTCCTCATCGTGCGCGAGAACACCGAGGGCCTCTACGTCGGCATGGGCGGCCGGTTCAAGAAGGGCACGGACGAGGAGGTCGCCATCCAGGAGGACCTCAACACCCATCTCGGCGTGACGCGGATCCTCGAGTACGCCTTCAATACCGCGAATCGCGAGGTGGTCATGGTCGACAAGTCCAACGCCATGACCCACGCCGGCGCGCTGTGGCAGGAGCGGTGGAAGGCGGTCGCCAGGAAGCACCCTGACGTCAAGACGCGTCATCTCTATGTGGACGCGGCGGCCATGCAGCTGGTGAGGGACCCGACGCAGTTCGAGGTGCTCGTCACGAGCAACCTGTTCGGCGACATCCTCTCCGACCTCACCGCGGAGCTGATCGGCGGCATGGGCGTGGCACCGTCGGGCAACATCAACCCGGGGACGAAGCGCGGCCTGTTCGAACCAGTCCACGGCACCGCGCCCGACATCGCGGGCAAGGGGATCGTCAACCCGGTGGGGGCGATTTTGAGCGCCTCTATGATGGTTGAACACCTGGGTTACAAAGAGATGGCGGACGCGATCGAGGGTGCGGTCGAGTCGGCTCTGCGCACGGGCGAGTGCACGCGCGACCTCGGCGGAAGCCTCTCCACCGGTGAGGTCGGCGACGCGGTCGCCAAGAGGCTTAGGGACTAGAGACACGTGGGCATGACGATGACGGAGAAGATCCTGGCGCGCGGCGCCGGGCGCGACAGCGTGAGGCCCGGCGACCTCGTGCTGGCGAAGGTCGACTTCGCCATGGGCCACGACCTCACCATCCCGCCGGCCGGGAAGATCATGCGCGAGCAGATGGGGGCCGAGAAGATCTGGGACCCCGGCCGCGTGGCCGTGACGCAGGACCACTTCCAGCCGGCCAAGGACGCGGCGAGCGCGACCCTCGGCCGCCTCACGCGCGAGTTCTCACAGCAGATGGGCATCAAGTGGTACTTCGAGGTGGGGCAGGGCGGCATCTGCCACACGGTGCTGCCGGAGCACGGGCTCGTCCTACCCGGCGAGCTGATCGTCGGCGCCGACTCGCACTCCTGCACGTATGGGGCGCTGAACAACTTCGCGACCGGCATCGGCTCGACGGACCTCGCCTGCGTGCTCGCGCTCGGGGAGCTGTGGTTCCGGGTCCCCGAGACGCTGAAGTTCGTCTACCACAACCGTTTGAAGGAATGGGTCGAGGCGAAGGACCTGATCCTCTACGTCATCGGCCAGATAGGCGTCGACGGCGCGCGGTCGAAGGCCATGGAGCACACGGGCGAGGCGCTGAAGCACATCGACATGGAGGCGCGGCTGACGATGACCAACATGGCCATCGAGGCGGGCGCCAAGAACGGGATCATGGAGTTCGACGAGGTCACGAAGGAATACCTCGACGGTCGCGCGAAGCGTCCCTACGAGCCGGTCACTTCCGACCCGGACGCCGAGTACGAGAAGGTCTTCGAGTTCGACTCCGAGAAGGTCGAGCTGGGCGTGGCCAGGCCCATGTCGCCGGACAACTACGCGCCCCTGTCCGAGGTGGCGGGCACGAAGCTCGACCAGGTCTTCATCGGCTCGTGCACGAACTCACGCATCACCGACCTCCGGCGCGCCGCGGCGGTGCTGGAGAACCACAAAGTCGCGCCCGGCGTGCGGCTGATCATCACGCCGTCTTCGCACCAGGTCGCGATCCAGGCCGAGAAGGAAGGCTTGATCCGCACGTTCCTCGCGGCGGGCGCGGCGTGGACGACGGCGACTTGCGGCGCGTGCCTTGGCGGCCACATGGGCGTGCTCGGCGAGGGCGAGGTGTGCCTCAGCACCACCAACCGCAACTTTCCGGGCCGCATGGGCCACCCGAAGGCGCTGGTCTACCTGTCCAACCCCGCGGTCGCGGCGGCAAGCGCTGTCGCCGGCGTGATCACGCACCCGGGCGAGGTTCTCGCCAAGATGCCCGCCGCGTTGAGATGATGCGCGATAGTCGCGACTATCTCCCGTTTTCGTGCCGCAAAGCGCGCGTTAGTCGCGACTATCGCCGAAGCCGGCGGCGACAGATATGACGCTCCCGAAAGTCGTCCGGGGAAGGGCCTGGAAGTTCGGCGACAACGTCGACACCGACCAGATCATCCCGGCGAAGTACGCGATCTACTCCCTCGACGAGAAAGAACTGGGCAAGCACGCTATGGAGGGCGTGCCCGACCACGAGACTTGGGCCGTCGGCGTCACTCAGGGCGACATCATGGTCGGCGGCTCCAACTTCGGCTGCGGCTCCTCGCGCGAAATCGCGCCCGTGGCGATTCGCGGCGCCGGCATCTCGCTCGTCATCGCCGACTCGTTCGCCCGCATCTTCTTCCGCAACGCGATCAACATGGGCTATCCGATCCTCCAGTCGCCGCAGGCGGCGGAGGGGGTCGAGGAAGGCGACGAGCTGGAGGTCGATCTCGAGGAGGGCGTGATCCGCAACTTCACCAAGGGCGACGAGTACCGCGCCGAGCCCTTCCCCAAGTTCATGAACGACCTTCTGCGCATGGGTGGGCTCGTGCCATGGGTGCGCAAGCAGCTCGAGGAACGCCGTCGGAAGACGGCCGCCTCGGGTGGATAGCCACACGCCTGTCGAACTGCAGGAGCCGCTCGAGGAGCTCGCCCGCGACCCCAGGCGCTTCTCCCACGACCTGAAGTTCCCTCCGCCGGAGAAGATCCGGGTCTACGACGACACACTGCGGGACGGGGAGCAGATGCCGGGCGTCGCCATCACGCCGAAGGACAAGTACGAACTCGCGCGCGAGCTGTCGGACATTGGCGTCCACGTCATGGACGTCGGCTTCCCTTCGGTGAGCGAGGGCGAGCGCGAGACGCTTCGGCTCGTCCTGAACGGGCGCAAGAAGGGCGAGATCAGACCGGACCTCGAGGTCGTCTGCATGATGCGATCGACGAAGGGTGACATCGACGCGACGATGCGGGTGGTCGACCAGCTCGGCTACAGGCGCGACGAGGTCACGTACTTCATCTTCACGTCGGCTTCGGACCTGCACGTCAAGTACAAGCTCGGCAAGACCCTTCTGCACCGCGACGGCATCCCCGAGTCGGAGTGGCTCGAACTGCCGGTCTCGTACTACCGCGAGGCCAACATGCGCATGATGTGCGAGGCGATCCGCTATGCGCGGGGGCAGGGGGCCTCGTCGATCGAGTTCGGCGGTGAGGACGGCAGCCGCGCCGACGTTGACTACATCGGCGAGATCCACAGGGAAGGCCTCAAGGCGGGGGGGACGCGGCCTTCGACGCCCGACACCGTCGGGTGCTACTCGCCGTTCGCGGTCCGCGAGTACATCCCCGCGATCAAGGCCGCGGCGCCGGACGCGCCGCTCGTCGTCCACTTCCACAACGACCTGGGCCTCGGCGCGTGGAACACGGTCATGGCGCTCGGCAGCGGGGCGGAGGTCTTCACGACCAGCGTCAACGGCATCGGCGAGCGCACCGGCAACGCGCCGATGCACCAGGTGCTGCTGCAGCTCCGCTACCTCTTCGGCATCGAGATTCCGGGCTTCCGTTACGAGAAGCTGCGCGACCTGGCGCGGCATCTCGAGCGGATGAGCGGCATCCCCGTCCAGCCGACCGAGCCTGGCATCGGGCTCAACGTCTTCAGCCACGAGTCGGGGATCCACACCGCCGGCATGCTGATCCACCCGGCGATCTATCAGTTCATCCCGCCGTCGGACCTCGGCGCGGAGGTCAGGTACGTCTACGGCAAGCACTCGGGCGCGGTGGTCATCGAGCACGCGCTGCGTGATGCCGGCATCCGGCCCGAGCCGGAGCTGGTCGGCAAGGTGCTGGCCGAGGTCAAGCGAATCCGCGAGGAGCGGGCCGACCGCGCCGACTTCTCGGATTTCCACCGCCGGTACTACGATCACCTCAACCGCATGGGACTGACGGCGGACGAGGTCGTCGACATCGCGAAAGCGCTGACCGCATAGATGGCAACCACCACCCGCGTCGACACCGCGACAAAAGAGCGGTACCTCGACATGCATCGCTGGATGTGCATGGCCAAGGCGCTCGACGACCGCATGCACATCCTGGTCAAGCAGGGCCGCGCGCCGTTTGTCGGCTCGAGCCGCGGCCACGAGGGCATCCAGGTCGCGTCGACCGCGGCCATCGGCCCCGACGACTGGCTGGTGCCGCACTACCGGGGCCTGGCCAACGCGATCGTTCGGGGCCTGACCATGCGCGAGTGGATGCTGGCCGTCTTCGCCAAGGCCGGCGACCCGCTGTCTGCCGGGCGCAACATCCCCGGCGGTTGCTACAGCTACCACAGGCTGAAGATCGCGCCGGTCTCGCAGGTCGTGGCGAGCTGGATCCCCAAGGCGTCGGGCATCGCGTATGCGGCCAAACTCAAGGGCGAGGACACCGTCGTCCTTTGCACGTTCGGTGACGGCGCGACCAGCCAGGGCGAGTTCCACGAGGGCGTGAACTTCGCCGCCGTGCACAGGCTGCCGGTCGTCTTCATCTGCGAGAACAACAGCTACGCCATCTCGGTGCCGATCCGGCTGCAGACGGCGAACCCCGACATCGCCGAGCGCGCGGAAGGCTACGGCATCGTGGGCGTGACGGTGGACGGCACCGACGTGCCCGCGTGCCACGACGCGTGCGGCGAGGCGGTCGCGCGCGCGCGGGGTGGAGAGGGACCGACGCTCATCGACGCCAAGATCTGGCGCATCAACTCCCACACGTCCGAGGACAACCAGACCAAGTACCGCTCCAAAGAGGAGATGGAGGAGGCCGCGCGCCACGACCCGCTCGTCCGCTACACGGCCTGGCTCATCGAGCGCGGCTCGATCACCGGCGACGGCGCCGCGGGGGTGCAGGCGGCGTGCGACCAGGAGGCGTCCGAGGCCGCGGACTGGGCCGAGCAGCAGCCCGACCCGCTCCCCGAAGACGCGTTGAAAAATCTATTCGCATAGCTAGACTGACCGAGACTTGGAGACCGAGCCCGCCGAGCCCGCCGACGACGCGCACGAGTCAAAGCCGCCCGAAAGCGCGCCCGACGAGCCGGTAGCCCCCGTCCCGACAAGCGAGACGACGCCGGTGTGGGCGCAGACGAAGCCCGCCGCCCCCGCCGAGGACGAGGCGGCGCCGCCAAGGCCCATCAAGAAGGGCGACCCGGACTGGACCGAGTCCGAGCCCGAGGCGCCGAGCAACGGGGAAGGCTCGAAGAAGGCGCCCGAGTGGGCGCAGACCGTGCCCACGTCGCCCGGCGAGCCCATCGACGGAGAGGAAGAGCAAGAGGAGCCGGCCGCGGCGAAGGCCGAGGCCGAGGCCGCCGCGTCCACACCGGAGCCCGAGCCGGAGCGTGAGCCCGAGCCGGAGCGTGGGCCCGAGCCGGAGCGTGAGCCCGAGCCGGAGCGTGAGCCCGAGCCGGAGCCCGTGCCGACCGTGACGCCTCTCCCCGCCGGCGACATGTGGGACGAGGCCGAGTCGACCGAGCCACCCCCGGCCGCCGCAGCGGCCGAGGTCACGCCGGCGCCGCTGACCGAGGCGCCGAAGGCCGTGGCCGCCGACGCCTTGAAATCGACCTGGCCGCCGCGCGCCGAGGGAGCGCCCGCACCTCCCGAGGAGACCGACATCTGGCCTCCCGAGCCGCCTACGGAGAGGGCGATGCCTGCGTGGCCGCCGCCGTCTGAGCTCGAAGAGCCGGCCACGCCCGCGCAGGCGATCCCGAGCTGGCCTGACTCGTTCGACCCGACGTCGTCGGCTCCGGCTCCGGCTCCGGCTCTTGCGCCGGCGAAGCCCGCCGAAGCGCCGAAACCCGAGGTCAAGCCGATGGCCCC
>DATEGB010000091.1:0-2987 GCA_035280365.1 Candidatus Dormiibacterota bacterium
GGGAGACGCGGCCGATCTCCTTCAGGTACATGCGGACCGGGTCGTCGAGCGAGACCGAGTCCATCATCTCGATGTCGAGCAGCATCTCGTCGTCGATCTGCTCGACCTCCTCGAAGTCCTTCTCGCCGTCGGTGACCTCGACCCCGATCTCCTTGAACGCGGCGAAGATGCGGAAGATCTGGTCGGGCTCGGCGTCGATCTCCGGGAAGCCCTGGAGGATGTCGTCCGGGGTGAGGTAGCCCTGGTCCTTGCCCTTGATGATCAGCTGCTCGGCGACGGCCATCAGCTCGTCTTCGAACTTGAGCTCCGGCTTGTCGGACTTCCCGGTCTTGACCGGCCTTGCGGGCTTCACCGACGCGACCGGCTTGACCGCGACCACCGGCTTGACCGAGGCCACCGGCTTGACCGGCGCAACCGGCTTGACCGGTTTCACAGTCTTCACCGCCACGACCTTGACCGTCGCCCTGGCGACCTTCACCGGAGCCGCTTTCTTGACCGCGCTCTTAGGCGCCGCCTTCATCACCCGAGCGATGTCTACCCTCTCCTTTCCATGTCCTTGATGGCGCGGGCAAGCTCCCTGGCTTCGGCTTCCAACCGGACCACCCTCTCCGAGTCACGGCCTCGTTCGGCCTCGGATAGCTCGCGGATTATCCCACTGTGCATACCCTTCATGTGCTCCAGCCGGATTCGTTCCGCAAGCTCAACCGCCACCTCGTCGTCGACATTCGGCGGCGGAGCCGCCCAAGCGCGTCTGATCAGGTCCTGCTCCTCTGAGGGATAACCGGCCAAATCGGCCTCGAGCCCTGCGGGTCCCCCGCGCTCGTAGCTGTCCAGCATACGGACGAAAACGGGCCGGTCGTCCGGATCCAGCTCGTCGGTGGTGACCATCGTCCGCACCCGGTCGAAGGCGGAGGGGCGGACGGCCAGGAGCTGGACCAGGTACGCGCTTGCGGTGAGCTTGCGCGCCGGCGGGCGATGTCCGGCCCCGTTCGTGGCGACCGGCCGCACCGGCGTCGGCTCCGGCTCTTCGAGAAGCATGTGGCGCGAGATCCCGGTGTGCCTCTCGGCGGCCTCGGCGTAGCCGTCGCGGAGACTCGGCGGAAACTGGCGGATCCACTCTCGCAACCGAGCCGCCACCAGCTCGACCTGGTTCGGCTTGCTCGGGTTGAGGCCGGCCGCGTCTTCCTCCATCCCGGCCTCGAAGCCGGAGGGGGCTCTGGCCACCAGCTCGTCCCACCGAGCCGCCGCGTCGGGGCCGGCGCTGCGCAGGAACTCGTCCGGGTCTTTGGCCCCGGGGACGCTGATGACCCTGGTGCGCATGGCGTGCTGGGCCGCGAGCACCGCGGCCTTGCGCGTGGCCTCGCGCCCGGCGCGGTCGGAGTCGAAGACAAGAAGCAGCTCGTCGGTGAAGCGCTTGAGCAGCCGCACCTGGTCGTCGGTGAGCGCCGTGCCGGAGCTCGCGACGGCGTTCGCGACCCCGAACTGGTGGGCGGTGATGACGTCGAACTGACCCTCCATGAGCACCGCATGGCCTCGCCGCGCGATCTCGTCGCGGGCGAGGTCGAGCCCGTAGACGACCCTTCCCTTTATGTAGGCGGGCGTCTCGGGCGAGTTGATGTACTTGCGCGGCTCGTCCTGGCGCACGGTGCGAGCGGTAAAGGCGAGGGTCTGGCCGCGCTCGTCGCGGATGGGGATCACCAGCCGCTCGGCGAAGAAGTCGGCGCCGTCGCGGCGCATGAGCCCGGCCTCCTGCGCGTCGAGCAGGGAGCGCTTCTTGGCGCGCAGGTACTCGGCGAAGCCGCGGCCGGCGGGCGCGTAGCCGAGCTGGAACTTCCGCGCCGTCTCTTCGCTGACACGCCTTGATTCCAGCAGCCTGCGCCCCGGCTCGCCCGCGGGGGTTTTCCACAGCACGTACTCGTAGTACTGGGCGGCCAGCTTGAGCATGTCGAGGATCCGCTTGCGGAGGTCGGCGCGCTCCTTCTGGTCGGGCGTCAGCTTCTTGAGCTCAACCCCGGCCCGCTCGGCCAGGATCTGCAGGGCGCCACGCTTGTCGGTCTTCTCGATCAGCTCGACGAAGGTGAAGACGTCGCCCTTGCGCTCGCAGCCGAAGCAGTACCAGGACTGGCGCTGCGGGTTGACGTGGAAGCTCGGGCTGTCCTCCTGGTGGAAGGGGCACAGGCCCCAGTAGTCCTTGTTGCGTTTGGTCAGGCGGACGTGCTCGGAGACGACCTTGACCAGGTCGACCTTCGACTTGACCTCCGCGAAGGCGTCATCGGACGCTTGGGTGGGCACCCGCTAATTGTGCGGCGAAGCAGGGAACGCCGCCAGGCCTTTACCGCAGCGGCATTAGTGCGATAGTCGCGACTAACGACGCCTTCTCCATCCCAACCGCGCGGATAGTCGCGACTATCGGCGGCCTAGACGGCGACCTCCTCGGCGGTCTTAACGACCTGCAGAGGCGCCGGCTCCCGACGCTCCGTCTCCACCCCGAGGTCGCCGAGCCCGATCCGGTCGTACAGCAACAGGAGCGGCTTCGGCGCCCACCAGTTGACGTCGCCGAGCAGCCGCATCACCGCCGGCACGACCAGCGACCGGACGATCGTCGCGTCGATCGCCACTGCGATCGCCAGCCCGATGCCGATCGCCTTGATGATGACCACCTCGGCCAGGCCGAAGGCCATGAACACCGTGAACATGATCGCGGCCGCGCCCGTGATCAGCCGGCCGGTGCGGTCGAGCCCGCTCGCCACAGCGGCGGTGTTGTCGCCCAGGCGCACGTACTCCTCGTGCATCCGACTCACGAGCAGCACCTCGTAGTCCATCGAGAGCCCGAACACGATCGAGAAGAGGATCACGGGAATGCTCGGGTCGAGCGACTGCGGCGTGAAGCCGAGCAGACTCGAGAGGTGGCCCTCCTGGAAGATGAAGACCAGGGCGCCGAACGAAGCGCCGATGGACAGGAAGTTCAGGATCACCGCCTTGAGCGG
>DATEGB010000092.1:0-35666 GCA_035280365.1 Candidatus Dormiibacterota bacterium
ACCGGGACGTAGCTCGCGTAGTACTTCGCGCCGCCGTCCAGCAGGGCGTTGAAGTTGTTGGCCAGCGCGCCCATGGTCGTCAGCGCGACGATGCCGATGACGATGCCGCTGATGGTCAGGAAGCTGCGAAGCTTCCTGCGCGTGAGGTTCCGGACGATCTCTTTCATGGCTTTCTCCTCTCTGGATTCGCGGTCAACAGAATCCGTTGCGAGGAGGTCGCCGGCCAGTCGCGCCGGTCACGAAAATGGGCTGAGTCGGGTCAGCCCACCCGCCTGACAAAAGTCAGCGCTCGCCCCGGGAATCCCCGCTCGCGCTTTCGAGTTCTTGGTAGTGGAGGCGAGTTGGGAGTCCAGGGCGCCGTCAGGGAGTGGCTCGACGAGCGTTTGGGGATCGTCGAGTCTGTGGACGAGGCGTTGCACCGCCCGGTGCCGAACTACGCGAACGCCGCATACCGCTACCTCGGCGCCGTGGTCGTGATCCTGATCGGCGTCGAGTTCGTGACCGGATTCCTGCTCGGCCTGTATTACGTCCCCGACGGGGCCGGCAACCCCGCACCGGCCTACAGCAGCGTCGTCTTCATCCAGCATTCCGCCTACCTCGGCTGGCTCATGCGCGGGATTCATTTCTGGGGCGCCAACCTGCTCCTGGGCGTGGCGCTCGCCTACATGACGGCAGTCTTGTGGAACGGCGACTACCGCGCCCCGCGCGAGCTCAACTGGATGGTCGGCGTCCTGATCTTTCTCGTCATCGTCCTGTTCAGCTTCACCGGCTCGCTGCTGCCGTGGGACGCGAACTCCTACCTCGCGCGGGCGCGCGAGATCTCGATCATCTCCGGCTCCGGCGTGTTCCCTGAAGGCGTGAGCGCTTTCATCAAGACCGTGGTCCAGGGCGGACCGTTGGTCGGCCCCGCGACGCTGCTGCGGTTCTTCATGGCCCACGTCGTGCTCCTGCCCGCGCTGATGACCGTTCTGCTGTACGCGCACTACCGCCTGAGCCGCCGGTTCGGTCCCGCGGAGCCGCAATGATGGACAGCAACGACAACAAGACGCATCCCTGGTATCCCGACCACGTGTGGCCGTACGCGGTCCTCGTCATGGCGGTGCTCGTGATCCTCGGGCTGCTGGCCGTCGTCGGTCAGCAGGTGCTCGCGCCGGGTCAGCCCGCCGACCCGCGCGCGGCGATCATCCCGCGGCCCGAGTGGTACTTCCTCGCCCTCTTCCAGTTCGCCAAGCTCGGCCCCGCGTTGCTGACGACCATCCTCGTCCCGACCGCGTTGGTTGCCGGCCTTGTCTTCTGGCCGCTGCTCGACGCGTGGTTGGGTCCGAAGATCGCGCGCCGCCTTGGCTGGCGCTCATGGCCCGCGCCGAAACGCAACGTGATCACCGGCACGATCTGGATCGCCGGGCTCGCGATCGCGGCGGCGCTGACGCTCTGGGGCCTGTTCGCCGTCGGCTAGCCAGCAAAGAAATACCGCGACCTGAAGTCGGGCGACCTTAGACCACGACGAAGGCGCCGGGCGCCCACACGTGGAGCGCGAATCCGACGAAGCCGTGCGCGAGCATCGCGGCCACGAGACCTCAGCGCCAGTAGAGCCACCCGGTCACGACGCCGCCCAGGGCGTTGAGGACGACCGCCCCCGGCGCGGGGAGGAGCCAGAGGCCCATCGCGGCGGCGCTGACCGCGATCGCGATCCAGTAGGGGGCGCTCCCGGGCGTCACGCGGAGCGCCAACCACGCCAGCGCCGTGAGCAATCCGTAGTGGAAGACGACCTCCTCAGTGATTCCGCCGTACAGCGCGTACAGGAACCCGGTCCACAACGGCGGGCCCGCGGTCGTGGACGCGACCAGCACCCGATCCAGGACAACCAGGACGACCGCCGTCACGACCCCGACGCCGACGGCGAGCGCCGCCGCCCGCAGGGTGGAACGAACCTGCAGCCGGGAGCGAGGCAGCAGGTACGTACCCACGACGCCGGCCGCGGCCACGACCACCGCGTGGGCCAGAAACTCGGGTACCCGCCGTCCGAGGTGCGGAAGCACGGCGAAGACGCCGAGGAGCCCGCCGAAGAGCAGGGCCGGGAATTTCTGCGCCACCTCATGGGTAGTCTGAACACGTGGATGTGACGGAAGCGACGTTTCAGTCGGCGGTCATCGAGCGATCGCGCTCGGTGCCGGTCGTGGTCGACTTCTGGGCAGCCTGGTGCGGGCCGTGCCGGATGCTGGGCCCGGTGCTGGAACGCGAGGTTGCCCGCCGCGACGGCGTCGTCGAGCTCGCGAAACTGGACGTCGACGCCAACCCCGCCCTCGCCTCGAGCTTTGGCGTCCAGGGCATCCCCGCGGTCAAGGTCTTTCGCGACGGCCGGGTCGTGGCCGAGTTCGTCGGAGCGCAGCCGGCGGCCGCTGTGTCGCGGTTCCTCGACTCGCTCGTGCCGTCCCCGGCCGACGCAGCGCTTCCGCTGGCCCGGACGCTCCACGAACACGGGCGGCCGGAGGAGGCCCTGGACGTTCTCAGCAAGGTCCACGGCAGCTTCGCGGCCGACGGGCTGGCGGCCCGGATCCGGCTGGAGATGGCCGGCGCGCTCGACCTGCTGCCCGCCTTTGCCGCCCTCGACGCGGGACAGAAGGAGCGGGCGCTCGACGCGCTGATCGCGGCGATCCGGCCGGGCCGCCGCGAGCGGGACGACATCCGCCGCGTCGTCGTCGGCATCCTGGACGAGCTGGGCGCCGATCATCCGCTCGCGTCGACGTCGCGCGCTCGCCTCGCTTCAGCCCTGTACTGAGACTGCCGCCGGCACTTCGCGCAGCCTGCGCAGCGGCGAGAAGACGCTCGGCAGTGCGCTGGTGAGGCAGATCACGGTTCCGACAACAATCGCTGCTCGCAGCCCGTATGTCTGTCCGATGGCTCCTCCGGCGAGCGAACCCACGACCTGCGCCACGGCGACGAGCACGAACAGGCCCGACTGGACGCGTCCGAGAAGGCGGTCCGGCGTGACGGCCTGGCGGACGGAAGTCTGGTTGACGTTGTAGACCATCAGCGCGCATCCCACGATCGCGCTGAACACGATCAGGACAGGGAACGCGAGGCTGCGAGGAGAGTAGGCGGCGGCCAGCGCACCGGCCTGTCCCACGACCACGAGCACTGCGCCCACCGCCATGACATGCCCCAGCCATCCCCTGCGGAGGAGTGGCCGGCTCAGGAACGCGCCTGCGAGTGAGGTGAGGCCGCTGACCGCAAAGACAAGTCCCAGCTGCGCGGGCGTGACCCCGACCCGGGTCACGAAGAACAGGACGTAGACGGCGAAGATCACGTTCGAGCCGCCCTGGTTGATGAGGATCGTCAACGTCAGCGCGCGGAGCAAAGGCTGCCCCCACAGCCACGACAGGCCTTCCGCCACCTCGTGCACGGCACTCCGCTCCGACGGGGACGGGTGCGGTTCGTGAACCCTGGCCCAGGCCGCCGTCAGCGCCCCGACGAGATAGCTCGCCGCGTCGAACGCGATCGCGATGGGCGCGGTGAGGAGCTGGACTGCGGCGCCCGCGAGCCCCGGCCCGACCAGGTTGGCGACCGTAAGACTCGCCTGGGTTCGCGTGTTGGCCTCGACGAGGTGGTCGCGGCCGGCGATGGTCGGCACGAACGCGGTCGTCGCGATGGTCTGGACTGTCGCGGCCGCGCCGGCCACGAACGCGACGACGTAGAGATGACCGAGGGACAGCACGTGCAGGAGGGCGGCGGCTGGGATAGTGGCCAGGGCCGCGGCGCTGACAGACTGCGACGCGACCAGGAGTGGCTTTCGGCGGGTGCGGTCAACCCAGACGCCGACGGGCAACCCGACGAGCAGCGCGGGCGCGAAGCGCAGCGCCCCGAGCACGCCCATCTGGAGAGCGCTGGCGTGCACAGTGACCGCGGCGGCGATCGGCAGCGCCAGGAGGGTGAACTGGTTGCCGAGCAGCGAAACGCTCTGGCCCAGCCAGAACTTGACGAACTCCCGGCTCAGAGCCAGCCCTTCTCCTCGGCGATGCGCGCCGCCTCGACGCGGTTGCGCGCGTTGAGCTTCTGGATGGCGATCGACAGGTGGTTGCGCACGGTGCCGTTGGTGAGGTGCAGCGAACGGGCGATCTCTTCCACGCTGGCGCCGCGGGTGCTCATCGCCAGCACGTCGCGTTCGCGCGGCGTCAGCGGGCTCGAGCCTTCGCTCAGGGCCGCGACGGCGAGCTGAGCATCGATCACCTTCTCCCCCTTCGCCGTGCGCCGGATCGCCGCGGCCAGCTCGTCCGGGGGCGCGTCCTTGAGTAGGAAGCCGCTCACCCCGGCGTCGATGGCCTTTCGCAGGTACCCGGGCCGGCCGAAGACCGTGAGGATGAGCGTCCGGCACGAAGGCAGCCGGTTCCGCAGCTCGCCCGCGGCCGCGATCCCGTCCTTGCCCGGCATCTCGATGTCGAGCAGGGCGACGTCGGGCGAGGTCTTGAGGGCCGTCTCGACCACGCGGTCGCCGCTTTCGACCTGGGCCACCACCTCGATGTCGTCCTCGGTCGCGAGCAGCGCGGCCAGGGCGCCGCGGATCATCGCCTGGTCCTCGGCGATGAGGACCTTGATCAAGCGGGGCTCGGGACCGTCACGCGCAGGCGGAGGCCGTCCTCGGCCGTCACGTCCAGGGTGCCGCCGACGAGGCTGACGCGCTCGCGCATGCCGGCGAGCCCGCTGCCGCCGTTGAGCGACGTGGCACCTCGACCGTCGTCCTTGACGTCCAGCAGCGCCACCCCGTCGTCACGCGACAGGCGCACCTCGCACTTCCTGGCGCCGCTGTGCTTGACCACGTTGGTCACCGCCTCGCGCAGGCACCAGGCGAGAACGCCGTCCTGTTCCGGCGGCAGCTGGCCGACGGTGTCCTCGACCATAAGCCCGATGCCGGCGGCGCGCAGCGCTGTGCGGGCGCTGGAGATCTCCGCCCGGAGCGTGGCCTGCCGGTATCCCGCGACCGCCTCGCGCACGTCGTTCAGAGATTTGCGCGCGACCTGCGCGATGTCCCTGACCTCCTGGCGGACCGACTCGTCGGCGCCGGCCGGCATCTGCTTGGACACGAGCTCGCTCTTGAGCACGAGCACGGAAAGGCTCTGGCCGAGCAGGTCGTGGAGGTCGCGGGCAAACCTCAGTCGCTCCTCGGTGACCGCTAGGGTAGCGAGCTGCTCCCTGGCCGCGATGAGCTCCCGGTACGCGCGCCAGAAGAGCCGCGCGCCGACCCCGACCAGGCCGACCAGCACGTCATTGATGACGATGTTGAGCGAGCTGAGCGGGTCGTTCTGGCGGATGGCAAGGACCGCGACCTGGAGCACGGTGAGCCCGACCAGCACCGGTACCGCCTGGCGGAAGGGAAAGATGCAGCCGGCGATGATGAAGGCGAACACCAGCACCGTGCCCTGCGGGTTGGGCTCGATGAGGGTGAACATGACCGAGATCACGGTGATTCCGGCCAGGCCGAACACCTCGCCCGTATGGAAATGTCCTATCGAGCGCAGCCACAACCACGACCAGATCGCCGCCCAGACGAGGAAGGCGAGGCCGACGGCGAGCTGCGGGGGTTGGAGCCCGCTCGAGAGCACCGAGATCAGGGTGGGCACGATGAAGAGGACCCAGGCGGTCATGAACCAGCGGCCGACGCGCTCCCAGCGATCGAGGTTCGCCATCTGAGGGCAGCTTAGGCCGCGACCAGGTCGGCGGGGAAGTGACGGATGTCACCATCGCCGGCGAATGCACCTTTCAAACCCCGGCGAGAGGCACGATCGCCGGCGAAGGGCTGTAACCGCCGCCGCTACTTGGTGCCCACCGCTTCGCCGATCGCCGCCTGCGCCGCCGCCAGTCGCGCCACCGGCACGCGGAACGGGCTGCACGACACGTAGTTCAGCCCCAGCTTGTGGCACAGGTGGATGGAGTCGGGGTCTCCACCATGCTCGCCGCAGATCCCGACCTCGAGGTCCTTGCGTGTCTTGCGCCCGTTGACGACCGCCCATTCCATGAGCTTCCCGACCCCCGCCACGTCGATCGTCTCGAACGGGTTGCGCGGCAGGATCTTGTTCTCCAGGTAGCGGACGATGAACGCGCGCTCGGCGTCGTCGCGGGAGAAACCGAACGTCGTCTGCGTCAGGTCGTTGGTGCCGAAGGAGAAGAACTCCGCCTCCTCGGCGATCTCGCCCGCGGTCAGCGCCGCCCGCGGGATCTCGATCATGGTGCCGAACTTGTACGGCACACGAATGCCGCTTTCTTTCTGCACCGATTCAGCCACCGGCTTCAGCTCCGCGTGCACCGCGCGCAGCTCGGCCACCGTCCCGGCCAGCGGGATCATGATCTCCGGCCGCGCGTCGACCTTGCGCTTGCGCAGGTTTGCCGCCGCTTCCATAATCGCCCGCACCTGCATGCGAGGAATCTCGGGATAGAGGATCGACAGACGGACGCCGCGTAGGCCCAGCATCGGGTTGGCCTCGTGCAGCTCCTCGACGCGCGCCAGCACCTTCTCGAGCTCGGCCAAGCGCTGCGGATTCTCGCCGGTGTCCTTGAGGTGCGTCGTCTCGCGGATCAGGTCCTCGAGCGAAGGCAGGAACTCGTGCAGCGGCGGGTCGATCAGCCGGATGATGACCGGCAGCCCCGCCATCTCTTTGAAGATGCCCTCGAAGTCGCCGCGCTGGATCGGCAGCAGCCTGGCGAGCTGCTTCTCACGCTCCTCGGTCGTCTCGGCCATGATCATCGCCTGCACGATCGGGAGCCGGTCCTGCTCCATGAACATGTGCTCCGTGCGGCACAGGCCGACGCCTTGCGCGCCGTTCTCGCGAGCCTTGACAGCGTCGCGCGGGTAGTCGGCGTTCGCCCACACCTCCAGGCGGCGCAGCTCGTCCGCCCACTTCAAGATGGAGCCTGCCGCCGGGTGCTGGTTGAGCGACCGCGCCTCGATGGTGGGCACGTTGCCGACGTAGACCTCGCCGGTGGTGCCGTCGATCGTGATCTGGTCGCCTTCCTTGATCGTTGTCCCGTTGGCGGAGAACTGCCGCTGGCGGACGTCGACGTCGATGGACGACGCACCGACGACGCACGGCCGGCCCATGCCGCGCGCGACCAGCGCCGCGTGCGACGCGGTGCCGCCGGTCTGGGTCAGGATGCCCTTCGCCTCGACCATGCCGTGGACGTCGTTGGGATTGGTCTCGACGCGGACGAGGATCACCGCCTTGCCCTGCTTGCCCCACGCGACCGCGGTGTCGGCGTCGAAAACCGCGCCGCCCGAGGCCGCGCCCGGCGACGCGGGCACGCCCTTGGCCAGCGGTGAGACTTTGGCCGCCGGGTCGACGCGCGGGAACAGCAGCTGCTCCAGCTGGCGAGGCTCAACCCGCGCCACGGCCTCCTTCTTCGTGATGAGCCGTTCCTTGACCATGTCGACGGCGATGTTCACCGCCGCCTCGCCTGTCCGCTTGGCCGCGCGCGTCTGGAGCATGTAGAGCTTGCCGCGCTCGATCGTGAACTCGAGGTCCTGCACGTCCTTGTAGTGCTTCTCCAGCTGCCGCGCGTAGCGGTCGAACTGTGCGTAGACCTTTGGTTGCTCGCGCTTCAGCGCGCCAATCGGCTCGGTGTCGCGCACGCCCGCGACGACGTCCTCGCCCTGGGCATTGGCCAGGTAGTCGCCGTACAGCTCCTTGGCGCCGGTGATCGGGTTGCGCGTGAAGGCGACGCCGGTGCCCGACGTCTCGCCCATGTTGCCGAAGACCATCATCTGCACGTTCACGGCGGTGCCAAGGTCGTCGGGTATGCGCTCCATGCGGCGGTAGGTCTTGGCGCGGTCCGTGTTCCACGAGCGGAACACCGCGTCGATGGCGTCGCGCAGCTGCTCGACGGGGTCGGACGGAAACTCTTTGCGGGTCTCTTCCTTATATGTGCGCAGGAACTGTTCGACCAGCACCCGGAGGTGCAGCGGCCGGAGCTCCGGGTCGGTCTTGACGCCGGCCTTGCGTTTGGCGTCCTGGAGCGCGTGCTCGAACTTGTCGCCCTCGATGCCTTTGACCGTCTTGCCGAACATCTGGATGAAGCGGCGGCGCGCATCGAGCGCGAACCGCTCGTCGCCGGTCAGCCTCGCAAGGCCTTGCGTCGTCGACTCGTTGAGGCCGAGGTTGAGGACCGTGTCCATCATCCCGGGCATCGAGAACTTGGCCCCGCTGCGGACGCTCACGAGGAGCGGGTCCTTGGGGTCGCCGAGCTTCTTGTGAGCCTTGCGCTCGAGGACTTTGAGGTTGGCCAGGACCTGCTCCCACAGGCCCGGCGGGAACTTGCCGCCGCTCGAGTAGTAGGCGCGGCAGGCCTCCGTGGTGATCGTGAAACCGGGTGGAACCGGCATGCCGGCGCGCGTCATCTCGGCGGCGCCGGCGCCCTTTCCGCCGAGCAGGTCGCGCATCTTCGCCGAGCCTTCGGAGAACTGATAGATCCATTTGCGTGCTTTGGCCATCGGTCAAATTCTAAAGTTGCGTTTCGTCATGGAGGATCGGGGCGCCGCGAGCGAGGACCAGGTCGTCCTGGCGTGGCTGCAGGCGCAGATCGAATCGCCGGACTTCCAGGCCTACATCGTCGGCAACCCGCCGAACCCGGCCAACCTGTCTGCCGCGCTGAAGGCGGCGAGGTCGCCGGACCTTCACGACCAGGCACAGAACGAGCTGCGGCGGCAGATCATCGGCTCGGCGTTCGGGTTCGGGCAGGGCTCCGGGAGCGTGACCGGCCTGGGCGACGACATCACGTGGCGCCGGGTGCGGCTTACGACCGACGAGGTGGCGGAGATGCTCTACGCGCGCCACGAAGGCGCGTGGCAGCTCCTGTCGCCGGTGACGCGCAAGGTCGCCGAGGGCGCGACGAACATCGGCCACGTCTTCACCGGCGACTCGACGAACATGGTCGTGCTGTCGCTGGCGTCGGGGCTGTGCCATTCGGAGAAGAAGGTGCCGGAGATCATCGCCTTGAAACGGCCGTCGGACGGTCGGATGGTGATCCTCGAGGGTCACGCGCGCGCGACCGCGATCGTCCTCGAAGCGCATCGGTTCCCCAAAGGCGTGGACGTGTTCGTCGGCGAGGGGGCGAGCGTCGCGGGGTGGGCCTACCTCTAGCTGCGCGAACCCGCGATAGTCGCGACTATCGCGCCTAGCCAACCCCGAGAACGCATGTTAGTCGCGACTATCGCACCAGCGACTCGCGATAATTCGGCTCCGGGGAGGCGCGCCAGGCTGTTTTGTGAGGTGAGGGCATGACCCGACGGCGGACCATCCGCCACTACGGCTGGATCCCCGACCAACCCGACCAGCGCGACCACCTCTACGCCGCGCCGCCTGAGTTCCTCCTCGCCCTTCCCGCCTCGGCCGACCTCCGCGCCAAGTGCCCGCCCGTCTACGACCAGGGCCAGCTCGGCAGCTGCACCGCGAACGCCATCGGCGGGGCGGTCGAGTTCGACCGCAAGAAGCAGCACCTCAGGGACTTCGTGCCCTCGCGGCTCTTCATCTACTACAACGAGCGCGTGATCGAGGGCACCGTGTCGGTCGACAGCGGCGCGATGATCCGCGACGGCATCAAGTCCGTGGCCAGCGACGGCGCATGCCCCGAGCCCGAGTGGCCCTACGACATCGCCAGGTTCGCCCGCAAGCCGCCGGCGAAGTGCTACCAGGACGCCAGGCTCGACCGCGCCGTCTCGTACCAGCGCCTCGTCCAGGACCTGAACCAGATGAAGGGCTGCCTCGCCTCGGGCTACCCGTTCGTCTACGGCTTCACCGTCTACGAGAGCTTCGAGTCCGCGACCGTCGCGCAAACCGGCCACGCGCTCATGCCGCGAGTGGGCGAGCGGGCGGTCGGCGGCCATGCGGTGATGGCCGTCGGCTACGACGAAGCGAAGCAGTGGTTCGTCGTCCGCAACTCCTGGGGCGCCGGCTGGGGCATGAAGGGGTACTTCACCATGCCCTACGCCTACCTGCTCCAGCCGGGCCTGTCGCAGGACTTCTGGACGATCAGGCTGGTCGGTAAGTAGCCCCGGCCCCCCCAACCGGAGCCCGGCGGGCAAATCAGGGAGGGGGCCCGCCGGGTCGGCTGGAGATTCGGCCTCTTGGAGTAGAGATGGGAGGTTGGAGGAGGAGGAGGCCTTACTCCTCGTGTATTCAATTGGGGGGCTTACGGCGCGTCTTAACGAATGCCGGCTGGGAATCTTGCGTTTGAATTGACGCCGTGCCCAAGAACCGCCTGGAGGCCTTCGCCGACGGCATCTTCGCCTTCGCCGCCACCCTCCTGATCCTCAACCTGGCGGTCCTCGAGGGGAAGCCGCTCGGCGGCCAGCTGCTGGGGATCTGGACGAGCTACGTCGCCTACGCGATCAGCTTTGTGACCATCGGCATCATCTGGATGAATCACCACCTGGTCATGCACCAGGTCGCCCGGACGGACCGGCTTTTCCTGGTTCTGAACATCCTGTTCCTGATGGTCATCGCGTTCATCCCCTTCCCCACCCGGCTGCTGGCGCTGTACATCGACAGCCCGGACGCCGAGGCCGCCGCCCTTGCGTACGGCATCACGCTGACGCTGACCGCGGTCCTCTTCAACGCGCTCTGGCGGTACGCCGCGTGGGGCCGCCGGCTCATCCGCGAGGACGCGGACCAGCGCGTCGTCAGCGGCATCAGCCGCAGCTACGTCCCGGGTCCGATCATCTACTTCGTCGCCACGGTGGTGGCGCTGATCAGCCCCTGGTTCAGCGCGGCGCTGTACGGGCTGATCGCGCTCTTCTACGTCCTCGAGAGCTCGGTCTTCGGCCGCTCGGCCTCGACGTAACCAGCCGCGGTATCGACGGCCGGTTGCCAAAGTCTGGTTTGGGGAGGTCTGGCATGGCTGCTTGGCGGAGGTTCTTTGTCGCCGGGCTTGGAGCGGTGAGCCTGGTCGCGGCCGGGGTGACGAGCGCCGGCGCTGACGGGGGCTCGCTCATCGAATTCAAGTCCATGACTCCCATCACCGGCGCGGCGGTCGGCGCCGTCAACGACCGCGGCATCAAGGGCGGCGGTCTGCCCTGGGCGATCACGTCGGGCAAGGGCGAGGTCGGCCGCAACGGCGAGGTCGAGGTGAAGGTCACCGGCCTGGTGCTGGTGGCGACGGGCGCCAACCCCATCGGCACGTTCGCGGCCACGGTGAGCTGCGTGACGCCATCGGGCGTCGTCAACGTCAGGACGGGGCTGTTCCCGGCGTCTACGACCGGCGACTCGCGGATCGAAGACAGGGTCGCGCTGCCGCGCGATTGCGGTCAGCCCGAGGTCTTCGTCGGCGGGGTGTTCGGCGGCCAGTTCCGCTGGTTCGCCGTCTCCAACGCCGAAGTGGACGACGACTAGAAGACTTTCCGACAGGGCGATGCGAGGGCCCGCCACCGCGGCGGGCCCTCATTTTCTATGTCCTCGAGAGCTCGGTCTTCGGTCGCTCCGCCGCGTGACCCTGCAGGAACGCCAGCGTCACAGCATTGAAGGCCTGCACGTTCTCGTAGATCGGCGCGTGCGAGCAGCCCTCGAAGACGTGGACCTCTGAGTGCTTGATGCCCTTGCGTAGCGGGTCGGCAAAGCGCGTCGAGGTGCAGAGGTCGAACCGGCCAAATGTGATCTGGGTCGGCGCGCTGATCCGGCCCAGGCCGGCGAGACAGTCGTGGTCGAGCACCGCCTGCGACTCGCGCATGAAGGCATCGACCGGCTGCACGGGACGGCTACGCACGAAATCCGCGAGTGACTTGATGTACTCAGGCTTCGCCGCGTAGAGCTCCGGCGTGAAGCACCATGGAAAGATGCCCTGGATGATCACCTCCGGGACGCTGTCGAGGGTCCTGGCCATCGTCCGCCAGCTCTCGACCACGCTCACGAGGAACGGGTCGGTCTTGGGCCACGCGCTGTGCAGGGACAGCGTCCGCACCTTATCGGGGTGCTTCGCGGCGAGCCACATCCCCACCGCGGCGCCTAGAGACAGGCCCGTGACATGCGCCGATTCGACGCCGATCGCCTGCATGAAGGCCGCAATGTCGTCCGCGAAGAGCTCGGTCGAGTACGGGCTGTCGGGCTTGTCGGACTGGCCCGCGCCGCGCAGGTCCACGGAGATGCACGTGAAGTGCTTCGCGTAGTCGCCGACCTGGAATGCGTAGCACGCCTGGTCGGCGGCCAGGTACGGGATGAGGATCAGCGGCTCGCCACTTCCCTGCTGCTCGTAGTAGAGGTTGACGCCGTTGGCGCGCACTTTTGGCATCGCAGCCACCTCCTTGGGGTCAAGAGGAGCAGGGCCCGCCGGGAAGGCGGGCCCCCAGGGTCATTCTGCTAGCTGACGGCGAAGCTGTCGAGGGTGAAGGTGCCGCTGCGGTCGGAAGTGCCGACCCCGTTCTCGAAGAAGCATCCGCCTCCGACGACAACCCGACCATCGTCACGTTGGCCGCGGCGTCGGCGAACCATCGAAAGCGCGCGGCCCGACGGCGTGTAGGAACCGAGCTTCCAGTCAGAGCCGCCCGCCATCGCGGGCGCGGCGGACAGGGTGACGGCGGCGAGAGCCGTCACCCCGCAAAGAATCAGTCGCGTGACCCTCATGTCTCGAACGCCCTCGCGTTGAACACGTTGGACAGGTCGTTCACCGCCGCGTCCCGAGTGCCGAGCGGCGCCAGTCCGTATCGGTGCTCGATCGTGGCCAGGATCGAGGTCGTGTCGTACTGCGTGTGGTCGACGACGAAGTCGCCGCGCAGGCGGAGCGAGATGATGAGCGCCGGGATCCGCGTCCCGGGGCCCCACAGGTCGTGCGGTCCGGCGGTGCCGCCCTGTCCGGGAGGCGCGACGTGGTCCCACTGGCCGCCGAACTCGTCGTAGGTCACGACGATCATCGTGTCCCTGCGGCACGCACTGTTGTTGATTGCGGCCAGCAGGCCCACCAGGTGATCGCTGCCGCGCGTCTCGCTCGTGTAGCCCGGGTGCTCGTTCTCGAGCCCGACCGGCTTGACGAAGCTGACCGAGTTGAGCTGGCACTGGTCGACCGACCCGTTGACGGCGTCGATGAAGGCCTGCTCATCCTGCAGGTGCGTCCGTCCAGGCGTGCCGGCCGCGTAGTTGGCGAAGTAGTTGAACGGTTGGTGGTGGTACTGGAACACCTTGTTCGGGCAGTGCGGATAGGTAGGGTTCGGGATCGAGTCGGGGTCGGTGCATGTCCCCGGCGTGGTGCCGTTGGTCCAGCCCGGCCCGCCGACGTCGCCGTCGGCGTTCGACCATCCGCCCGAGTACCAGGCCCAGGTGACGCCGGCCGCGGTGAGCTCGTCACCGATCGTCGTCCCGGTCTGCGCCGGAAGCTGCGGTGAGAAGCGGAACGGCTGCTGGAAAGGCTGGATGGTGTTGACCGCGTAGTCGCCGCATGCGCGGTTGGGCACGACGGAGGGGCACAGCTGGGTCAGCTGCTTGTCCAGGACCGGGCCCGTCGGCGAGTACAGCGGGGAGGCGGTCGGCATGCCGTGTGTGTCGATGATCGAGTGGTTGGCGACCGGCGCGCCCGGCCACGTCGGCGTGGCGGCCGCGATGAGCCACTGGTGGTTGAGGAACGAGCCGCCGAACGCGCCCTGGAAGAAGTCGTCCGCGATGGCGTAGTGCGGCGCGTCCGCGCTATGCAGGTACTGGTAGACGGGCAGCGCCCTGGTGTCGTAGTAGCCCAGGGCGAGGCCGGCGGCGTCGCTTCCGGTCACGTACAGGTTCTGCCCGCCGTTGTTCAGCTGGTACTGCTCCTGGTAGAAGCGGTGGACGATGTCGCGCGTGCAGCCGCCCGGGAGGTTGGACGGGCTCGGCGTGAGGCCGGTGGGCGCGAACTTTCCCGGCTGCGGGCAGGTGCGCGCGTCCCTTGGGATGGACTGCTCGATGCTGAACGGCGCGTTGCCGAAGTGGCTGTCAATGCCGTGGGCGGCGTCGCTGCACGTCACCGACAGCGGAGGTGACGTCAGATTGACGTCGTTTTGAAGCAGACAGCGGTAGGCGGCGCCGGCTTCGTCGAGCTGGAGCGGCCCCCCTGTGCGGCCGTTAACGCCCTCCCAGCCTCCGTAGAGGTTGTCGAAGCTGTGGTTCTCCTCGTAGATGACGACGATGTGGTTGACGCCGGCGAACTTCTGATCCGCGCCGGCCTGGACGGTGAGAGCAGGGCCAGTGGCCAGGATCGTCAGGGATCCGACTGCGAGCGTTAGCGCGCGTCGAAACGGTCGAGACATAGGCTGCCTCCTCCTCTTCAGAACCCCGTGTCCCAACGCTTAAAAGCGCCTCTGGAAGTCTATTCGGCTCCCAGGTGTTTTTCAAACCACGCCACGATGCGCTGGATCCTGTCCACGCGACGGTCCGGGCGGCCGATGCCGAGCATGATGTGGCTCTCGCCGGGATAGCGGATCATCTCCACCTCGCGGCCGAGCGTGCGCAGGATGTGGAAGACGATCTCGCTGTTGCCTGTCGGGCAGCGCAGGTCGTTCTCGGCCTGGAGCAGAAGCAGCGGCGCGCGGTTCTGGTGCATCTTGAACCAGGGCGATCTGTGGAGGAACTTCTCGGGATCCTCCCAGGGGTTCTGCGTCTTGATCGCTCGCCGTGCGATGAAGCGGCCGAAGTCGGACGTCGCCCACTCGCCGATCAGGTCGGTGACCGGGTTCTCGCTGACCGCCGCGGCGAACACGCCCGGGTGGTTGGCGATCATCCAGGTGGTCATGAAACCGCCGTAGGAGAGGCCCATGATGCCGATGCGCTTGCGGTCGGTGATGTGTTGCACGTCGACGGCCCAGTCGATGACTCGTAGCAGGTCGGCTCCGTCGGGGTCGCCCCACGCGCCTTCCAGGTCTTTCGCCCACTTCTCGCCGTAGCTGACGCTGCCGGTGGGATTGCAGTAGACGACGTGGATGCCGGCGTCGGCGAGGGCGTTCATCTCGAGCCAGGGCGTCGGGCCGAAGCTCGAGTGGGGGCCGCCGTGGACGTCGATGACGAGCGGCGCCTGCTTCGTGGAGTCGCCGTTGGCGGGGACCCACCAGGTGTCGACGTGTCCGACCTGCAGGTGGTCGACCTTCCTGGCGAAAGGCGCGTACCACTCGCCGCCGTCGGTCGTGAGCTGCTTGAGCTGGCCGTTTTCGACCGCGAAGACCTCGTTGACATGGTCCGTGGACGCGGCGATGACCACAGACTTTCCGCCACCGGTCGCGATCGAGCTGCACATCGCGTCGGGTTGAGCGAGCGCCTCGACATCCCCGTTGACGCCGAACCGGTAGACGTGCGCGTACCCGCGGTGGGCGACCAGCGCGATCACGTTGTCCTCGTCCTGCCACTGAAGCGGCGGTGGGCCGAACTGCTCGACGTCCTGGTAGTCGCCGTAGCTGGTGGGCTGAATATTGAGGTGGCTGTCCTTCGCGAGCCGCTTGCCTCCGACGTGGAGCTCCATGTCGGCCCACCCGGGGGATCCGGGCTCGTCGGTGCCGAGGTAGGCGACCTCCATGCCGGGCGCCCAGGTGAGGGCGAAGATGCCGCCTTTGAGGCTCGCGACCTCGTTGGGCTCACCGCCCTCGGTCGGGATCACGTGCACCGCGGGGATTTCCTCGAGGCCTCGTGTCTCGCGGCGGTCGGCGAGGAAAGCGATCTGCGTGCCGTCAGGAGACCATGCGGCCGCCTCGGCGCTGTAATCCGGGTCGGTGAGGCGCTTGGGCTTGACGCCGTCGGCGACTTCCATGACCCAGACGCTGTTGTGCTGGTCGCGGACGCCCCGGCCGTCGAAACGCCAGGTGTAGTCGCGGATTCGCCGTGCGGTCGGGTCGTCCGGGTTGCCGGCGATGAAGCGCTGCTCGCCGGAGGGCGCGATGAGCAGCAGCCTGGTGCCATCCGGCGACCAGTCGGCCGCGCCGACCCCGCTGGGCATGTCGGTGACCTGCTTTGGCTCACCGCCGGTGAGGCTGAGTGTCCAGGCCTGGGGCTTACCGGTGCGGTCGGAGATGAAGACGAGCTGCTTGCCGTCGGGGCTGAGGCGCGGCCGGCCGTCGTTCGCCCTGGCGCTGGTGAGCTGGTCGTGCGTCCTGCCGTCGAAATCGGTGCGCCAGAGCCTGCGTGCGTACTTGCCGTCCTCGACCGTGCGCCGGACGTAGACGACGCTGCTCGCGTCGGGCGCGATGGCGACGGCAGAGATGACCACCTGCTTCAGGACGTCCCCTGGCTTGAAAGGTGTTTTGGTTTCGGTTTCGGCCTCTGTCCTCTCGATCGTCTTCATGTGCTAAGCATGCTCGGAACGTGGACGAGCTTCAAAAACTGATTTGCTCGCTGGTCGAGATCGAGTCGGTGAACCCGGATTTGGTGCCCGGCGGCTCGGGCGAGGGCGCGATTGCCGGGTTCGTCGCCTCGTGGTTGCGCGACGCCGGGTTGGAGGTGACCATGGTCGAGCCGGTGCCGGGCCGGCCGTCGGTGGTGGGGGTGCGGCGCGGTTCGGGCGGAGGTCGCTCGCTGATGCTGAACGCGCACATGGACACGGTCGGCGTGGGCGGGAACGCCGATGGGTTCAGGCCCCGAGTCCAAGGTGGGCGGCTCTTTGGCCGCGGCGCCTACGACATGAAGGCGTCGCTGGCGGCGATCATGCTGACCGCCAGGCGAGCTTCACGGCTGGGCGGGGATCTGATCGTGTGCGCCGTCGCGGACGAGGAGGTGGCGTCTGTAGGCACCGCCTCGGTGCTGGAGAGGTTCTCCGCCGACTTCGGCCTGGTCACCGAACCGACCGAGTTGCGCCTGTGCCTGGCTCACAAGGGATTTGTCTGGCTGGAGGTGGAAACGACGGGCGTCGCCGCCCACGGCTCGCGCGCCGACATCGGCGTGGATGCGATCGCGCGCATGGGCCCGGTCCTGACCCGGGTTCAGGACTTGCAGAACAGCCTGCGCGCAGGGCGCCGGCATCCTTTGCTCGGGACGGGCTCCATCCACGCGTCCCTGATCGAGGGCGGCCAGGAGCTGTCGACGTACCCGGCGCGGTGCGTGGTCAAGATCGAGCGGCGCACGATCCCGGGCGAAGACGTATCGCATGAAATCGACGGCGCCCGAATCCTCCTCGTGCGGCCACCATCGGAAGTTGCACCCGACCATCCATTGACTCTTGCCGCCTCCGAGGCCGCCGGCCATCCGGAGCAGATCGGCGTCGCCTACTGGATGGACATGGCGCTGATGAACATGGCCGGCATCCCCACGGTGTGCTACGGCCCCGCGGGCGAAGGCGCCCACGCCGACGTGGAATGGGTCGACCTGGCCTCGGTGGAGAGGTGCGTCGACGTCTACCTGCAGGCCACGGAGTCGCTGTGCCACTGAGCGGTCCCTGGACGCGAGAAGAGGCGAGCGCATCGGGGCAGGTCTTCGAGTTTCGGCTGTGGGCTCTTCTTACCGAGCAATCTCGCGGCCAGCTGCACACGTTCTTGCCGCTGGCCGATCGCGGGGTCGACGCGTTGGTCCATCGGCGCACAGACGGCTTCTACGTCCCGGTTCAGGCGAAGGGCCGTTCTGCGCTGATGGACGGCGAGGTGCACCTGGTCGTCTGGGCGGACAGCCTCCGCGACGACGAGGCGTTGCTGGTCAGCGGTCTGCTGACCGAAGGCGGCCTCGGGCCGACGATGCTGGTGGTCCCCGAACGCCAGTTCAAGCAGCTGGCGGAGCTGTCGACCTGGGACGGCCGGCCGGTCTACTCGATGGGGTTCGGTATGAACCCGCGCTCGGACAGCCGCTGGCTCCGTTACCTGGTCCCTACCGAGCTGCTTATCGAGCGCTTTGGTGTCACACCGGCCGCGGCGGAGCTGGCCGAACCGGCTCGCGACCGGCGAAGCGACCTCGGCTTCCTGGGAGAGTCGGAGGTAATCCGCCTATTGGCTGAGGAACCTCATTTGAATCTGTTCCGGTGCTTTCCGGACCTGGAAACCTCCGAGCTCGCGGTCCGTCATTTGAGAAGCAGACGAGTTGTCGGCCTGCAAGTCAAGACGATCGGAATCGATGCTGGTCGCCCGGCGGGAACGGTCAGCATCCTCGCGTCAAGCTTCCGCCCCAGCGCAAACACATTCGTGGTGACCCTGGCCTGGCTCAACGACCAAAGGGCGTTTCATGACGAATCGTTGCTGGTTCCATCGGACCAGATCGCGTCGATTGCGCAGCCATCGGTCCGCGGCGCTCACCTGAGCTTTGACTGGTGTCCCGGATCCGGGCGCCCTGCTCGTACGGACGGATTCCGCGTCCTACGCAGCACGCTCCCCTCCGCCGTGAAGACGTTATTGATCGACAGTGAGCGGGATGCTTGACGCGACGTCAAAGAAGGACTGAAAATCTCGCCACAGTCCCGCGTCCGTCAATCCGAGGTGCGTTGTCAGTGGCCCTCTTCTCTCCGACCGGACGTTCGTGCGCCCTGCCGACCCCTCGAGAAGGGGCGCTTCCGTGAGCACAGGGCCGAGGGGGCCTGCGCCGGAGCCAATCCCGCCGTCCTTTTACGAGGCGCCTGGGCGGCGTTCCGCTCCTGGCGGCGGTGGGGACTTTGGGTCGCCACCATCTGGACACAGTCGAGGGTGGTGGCGGTCCATCCCTGGTTTCCGGACCGGCCTCCGGTGGAAGCAGGTTCTGGCGGTGCTCGGCTATATCGTCATCGCCGCGTGGATTGTCCAGCTCCCTACCAATCCGGCGCTGGGCGTATTCGGGCTGTTGAGCCTCGCGGCGGCGTGGCTGGCAGCCAACGCCTTCCGAATGCGCACCAGGCTTCCGGCGTTCCGGTCGACGAACTGGCTGGTCGCAGCGGGTGCGTGGACCGCGATGTTGATCGCCATTGTTGTCACGGCAGGCCTTGCCGCACTTGCGCCGAGCACGACGTACTCGGGCGTGGGCACGGGACCGGCCTCCTCGCCATCGCAGAGTGAAGGTGCAGAGGCGAATTCACCGTCGCCTGCGGCATCGACGAGTACACCGTCTCCGACACTGACACCGACGCCGTCACCGACCCCGAGGCCGTCTCCGGTATCCCAGCCGACCCCGAGTTCCCCGCCACCGGTCGCTTTCAACTACTGCGGCGCGCCGGAAAACCCTTGGCACTACAACTTCTGCGCCGGCAATGCCGGAAAGTACATACGGAACCCCAACCCGGATTTCTGCACTTACTTCAACTGCATAGCGAGTTTCTGGCAGAGCCAGAACGGTTACGTCGTCGAGTGCGGCGACGGAGCCTACAGCCATGCGGGTGGCGTTTCGGGAGCGTGCTCTCGCCACAGCGGCGTCCTGCGGGCCCTGTGGGACTAGAAATGTCGCAGGGACTCGCCTCGCCAGATGCCTGGTCGACAATACAGACCGACGCCGGCCCCGTGACCATCGCGCCGATCGAAGGCCTCCGCACAAGAATCAAGCAACTGACCGACTGGACCGCGCAGGCATCAGCGACCTCGGCGACGCTGCACGTGCAGGCAGAGCAGCACCACGCGGCTTGCGGCGCAATCCTCGTGCCGCGCAGTCAAGAGTGGACTATTCCGCCTTCAATACGGCCGGATGTGGAGCGAGCGACCGCCCTGGTCGCAGGAATCGCAGAACACGACCGAGCGGTCGCGGATCTGAAGGGGCAGGAAGGACGTGGAAACATTTTCGACCGACTGGGCGCCTGGCGTCAGGGGCGTCGAGTGGTGCGGGAACGGATGAACGAGTCGAGCGAACTGAGGACTCTGCTGATCAGCATCGCAATGGCGACGCCCCAACCGACCATCCCGGAAGCCGCCGGCGAAAATCGCGCCGCCACCGATCTAATGACTCAGGCCCTTGGCGTCGACCAGCAAGTCGAGGCCACAAGAACTTCGCTGGCGGCGCTGACAGAAGAGTTGCGACGACGTGAAGAGTCGATCACGGCTATGGGCTTTGATGCTCTTTACGAGGCGGCCTTGCTGCAGACGTCGGGCCTTCCGCCAGTTGACTCTCCACTTCTATTGAAAGCCGGCGAGGTTGCCTACTTGTCCGTGCCGGCGACCCTGGCGCGCATGGTCACGAGAACCCATTACGTCGGCGCCTCGTCGGGCTTCAGCTTTCCTGTCGGGCGCACGGGAATCCGATATCGAGTTGGCAGTTTCAGAGGACAGCCTGTTCAGCAGCAAAGCTTGACGCGACTGGACACGGGCGCATTTGTTCTGAGCAGCCAGAGACTCGCGTTCATAGGCAGTGTCAAATCAACGAGCGTCTCTCTCGCGAAGATTCTCCATCTCGAGGTCTACAACGACGCTTTGGCCGTGTTCCAGCAAGGCCGCGAGAATCCGGACTTTTACCTCATGTCTCAGCCCAGGCGCGCGGTGTTCCTGATCAACTGGGTCCTGAGCCGGCAATCCGACGCAAAGCAATGACTGTGCGCCGCGGCACCGTCACGCGATATGTGGCGGAGCATGCGGTTCGCTGGGAACTTGCGATGGCCGCGCTGACGATTGTTTACGTGTCCCTCGCACTTCTGGTCGACGAAGGATTCACCTCGATAGTTTCTAACGCTTTGGCGGGGCTGTCGATCATCTTCCTTGCGGAATTCAGCGTTCGATTCTAGGACTCGGAGTCGAGGATTGGGTATCTGAGGGACCACTGGATAGATCTGCTGACGTGCATGCCGCCGATCGGTCCACTTCGAGTCCTCCGACTGCTCCGCTTGCTGGGCCTCCTACGCCTGGCCACCCAGGTTCGCACCGCTGCTAGTGCTCAATCTCGGAATCGGGCGGGCTCCGATGGTTCGGCGAGCTGGATCGTCTGGCCGACGGCGTTGATCGTGTGGTTGGGTGCGGCGGAAGGCTTCTGGATGGTCGAGCGCGGCCACAACGCCAACATCCACACATTTGGAGACGCCCTCTACCTGGCGTTCATCACCGTCAGCACGGTCGGATACGGGGACATTCGACCCGTCACGCCAGAAGGAAAGGTGATCGCGGGAGCGTTGGTCTTCGTCGGTCTTGGACTGCTTGGCTTCATCTCGGCGCAGTTGACCGCCAGGTGGCTCCGCACCGAGCGGGGCGAGAGTGAAGTCGAACGCAAGCTGGCGGTGCTCGCGACCGAGTTGAGCGAGCTCAAGGAGCTTCTTCGAGCCCACCTCGCGCGGACGTCCGGTGCATCTGAGCTGCCGTCGACGCCTGTGGAGGACCTGGAGCCGAGATAGGTCGCAATCTGGAGGATCGGAAGCCAGGCGGCCGATCAAAATGGCGCCTGTGAGGCGGCTCGTCGGCGACATAGCGCAGGCTTTCATCCTCTTTCTCTGCTACCTGTTCGGCCACCGGGTCAGCCGTGGCGACTTTCCGTGGCTCGACGGCCCGACGGGACCAGCGCGGATCGGCGCGGCGTTCCATCACTCGGTCGCCAGGTCAGAGGGCCTCCAGGTCAGGGCAGGCGACGATCTCGGCCTACTGCCCGACTGCGCGCTTCTAGACGGACCGGACTTCGACTCAAGCCGCCTCCATCCCGCGGTCCGCGACTTCTACGAGCACACCGCCCGCCACCACCTCGACGTCTGGTCGCAGTGGTCGCCTCTGTTCTGGCCTTTCGGCTGGCTGTTGATGACCTTCGTCAGCCGCAGGATGGAGCAGCTCAACTTCCCGATGTATCCGCTGGAGACGGCGCGCGGCATGAGCAGCGAGGTCGAGCAGCTCGTCGATGCGACGGGAAATGTCCAATTCACGAGCTGGTTGCGCCGCAATCTGGGCACGGGCGCCGTGATCTACTCCGGCTTCTACTCCGCCACCACGCCTCCCGGGAGCGGCCCATGCGTCAAGGTCGTCTTCCCCGTCGTCCGTGGCAACGCGACGGTCCTGCTGCGCCCGCAGGTCAGGCAGGACGGCTCGCTGGAGCTGATCTCCGCGGGTAAGAGTTTTGGCGACCCAGGCTTCTACCGTGTCACCGCGGCAGGTGGCGGTCGCCTGCGCGTCTGGCACGTCCGCGGCTTTACTGAGACCTTCCACGTCTATCCCGACGCGGACGGCTCGGTCCGGACCGACCACTTCCTCAGGTGGTGGGGCCTGCCGGTGCTTCACCTGCACTACCACATCACCGAGACGTCGTCAGTCAGCCGGCCAGCGTCGCCAGCCTTGGCGCAAGCTCCTCGACCCTGACCCGCTCCTGCGCGGTCGTGTCGCGCTGCCGGATGGTGACCGCGCGGTCGTTCAGGGTGTCGAAGTCGACCGTGACGCAGAACGGCGTGCCGATCTCGTCCTGGCGGCGGTAGCGCCGGCCGATGTGGCCGCCGGTCTGGTCGTACTCCACCCGAAACGCACCTCGCAGCGCCGCGACGATCCCCTGGGCGACTCGGATCAGCTCGTCCTTCTTGGACAGCGGCACGACGGCGACCTGGACCGGCGCCACGTTCGGGTGCAGACGCAACAGCACCCGCGGCTCGTTGTTCACCACGTCCTGGTCGTACGCGTCCAGCAGCAAAGTGACGAAGATGCGCTCGAGCGAAACCGCCGGCTCGATCACCCACGGCAAGTAGCGCTCGTTAGTCTCCGGGTCCAGGAACGTAAGGTCCTGCTTCGAGCGCTCCTGGTGGACCGCCAGGTCGAAGTCCGCCCGGTCGGCGATCCCCTCCAGCTCACCCCACCCAAATGGAAACTCGTACTCGATGTCCGTCGTCTGCTTGGAGTAATGCGAGAGGGACTCACGAGGGTGGTCGTAGAACCGCAGCCGCGAGGCCGTGATGCCCAGCACGTCCGTGTACCACCGCATCCGCTCGTTCCGCCAGTACGAGAACCACTCGTCGTCCTGGTGCGGCCGGACGAAGTACTCCAGCTCCATCAGCTCGAACTCGCGCACGCGGAAGACGAAGTTGCCCGGCGTGATCTCGTTGCGGAACGCCATCCCTTGCTGCGCAATGCCGAACGGCACGCGCACCCGCGTCGAGTTGGTGACGTTCTTGAAATCGACGAACATCCCCTGCGCCGTCTCAGGACGCAAAAAGACCTCCGACGCCCGGTCCTCCACCGGGCCGACATGGGTCTTGAACATCAGGTTGAACATCCGAGCGTCGTCCAGAGTCCCGCCGCACTCCGGGCACTTCTCGCCCAGCACCTGGTCGGCTCGCCAGCGCTTCTTGCACCTGCCCAGGCACTGGCGCATCGGGTCGACGAAGTTGGCCAGGTGGCCCGATGCCTCCCACACCGCGGACGGCATGATCAGCGTCGACTCCAGGCCGACCACGTCGTCGCGCAGGTCGACGATGTGGCGCCACCACAGGTCGCGGATCGCGCGTTTCAATGCGACCCCGTACGGGCCGTAGTCGTAGAAGCCGGAAAGTCCGCCGTAGATCTCGCTCGACGGATAGATGAATCCACGTCGCTTAGTCAGCGCGACGACTTTGTCCATCACCTGCTCACGGGCCACTGTCATCGGCCAATCACCCTATCAGGGCGCAGAATCGTGACGTGAGCAGGCTCGCGCTCCTGGGCGCGACGATGGACGAGGCCTACTCGCGACTCCGCGGCCGGTTGGATGGTCTAACCGACGACGAGTTTTTCTGGCAGCCAGTGCCGGGCGCGTGGACGATCTACGAGGATCGGTCTGGGCGGTGGACCTACCACTACGAGATCCCCGACCCCGATCCAGCTCCCGTTACGACGATCGGTTGGCAGGTCGTGCATATCGCGACCTGCAAGGTGATGTATCACGAGTGGGCCTACGGACCGGGCCGCCTGACATTCCCTGACATCGACATTCCAAGCGACGTCCGTGGAGCGATCGAACTCCTCGAGACGGGACATCGGCTGCTGCGGAGTGATCTCACCTCCGAGTCAGAAGAGACGCTCGATCAGCCCCGCAAGACGAACTGGGGGGAGTTGTGGCCGGCGTGGCGGATCTTCACTGAGATGACCGACCACGACGCCCTTCATTGCGGGACGATCGGTTCGCTCCGCGACCTCTACTACTGGACGACGCGCAGCTGATTCAGGAAGGCGAGCGATTTCAGGCGGCGATCCAGGTGGTGCTCCAGCTGCGCCTGCAGCACAGCGTCGATGGAATTCATCAACGCGGGATCCAGCTTCAGGCGCCGGTACGTCGCCAGGTCGCCCGCGGCCATCAGGCGCAGAACCTTGATCGCGGCCAGCGGCACCGGCTCCATCGACGGCAGCGCGCACCGCTCGCACAGGAACCCGCCCGCGTGCGGGGAGAACGGTGCGGCGCGAGCGGACAAAGGGCGCTCGCACGAGGCGCACGCAACCAGCTGCGGCGCGTAGCCCAGCAAGTCCAGAGCGGTCATCAGGAACCACGCCGATGCCCGCCGCGGGTCCGTCTCCCGCGACAGCTCATCCAGCGCGGCGACCGTCATCTCGTACACCCCGTCCACCGGGTGCCGGTCCTCGCACACCCGCTCCGCCAGCTCGGCGATCAGGGCCGCGTGCGCCATCCGGGCCACGTCTCCGGGAATCCGATACCCCGGGATGCGCGAAACCTGGGCCACGACGTCAAGCTCGCCTCGGCCCTTCGCCAGCAGCACGTCGACGTGCGAGTACAGCTCCAGAGACGGACCCAACTTGGACGAAGTCCGGCGCACGCCCTTGGCGATGGCGCCGACCTTGCCGTGGGTCTTCGTCAATAAAGTGAAGATCCGGTCCGCCTCTCCGTAGTCGAGCTTGCGCAGCACGACCGCGCGGTCACGATATGTGGCCAGTTCGCTCCTCCACGGTCTCGTGCGTGGAGCCTTCCATCGACTCGTCCGGCCATGGATCCTCGGAGACCAGGCGCACGGTCTCGATCCGCCTGCCCTTCACCTTCTCCACGATCCACTTGGCGCGACCGGCGGTGAACGTGTCGCCGGCCTCGGCGATCTTGCCCAGCATCGCGTGCACGTAGCCGCCGACCGAGTCGTAGTCGCCCGACTCTTCGATGCCCAGCCGCAGGCGATCGTTCAGCTCCTCCAGCGGGAAACCGGCGTCGACACGCGCCTCATGGTCGTTCAGAAACGTCAGGAGGTCCTCTTCCGCGGTGTCGTACTCGTCCCGGATCTCACCCACGATCTCCTCGAGCAAGTCTTCGAGCGTAACCATCCCGGCGGTGCCGCCGTACTCGTCGACCACGATCACCATGTGCTGCTTCTTCGTCCGCATCTCGTTCAGCAGCTCGTCGACCTTCTTCTGCTCCGGCGTGAACTCGATCGGCCGCAGCACCTTCCTCATGTCGAACTTCTCCGAGCTGGCGAGCGTGTAGTAGAGCAGCAGGTCCTTGGTGTGGATCAGGCCGATGACGTGGTCGATGTCGTCCTCGAACACCGGCATGCGCGTGTGCCGGTGCTCCTTGAAGAGCTTGACGATGTCGCGCAGGCCCGCGTGCTTGTCGACGGCGACGATGTCCGTGCGGGGGATCATGATCTCGCGCACGGTCTTGTCGCCGATCTCGATGATGCCGTGAATCATCTGGTGTTCCTGCTCCTCGATGACCCCGGCCTCCTCGGAGACGTGCAGCGCGGTGATCAGCTCTTCCTCGGTCAGGTACGGGGCGCGAGCGGCGCGGCCGCCGGTGAGGCCCCGCGAGACGATGGTCACCGCCCACAGGATCGGGTACAGGAACGCCGCCATCCTGTCGACCGGGACGGCGGCGGCGAGCGCCACCCGCTCGGCGTGGGCGATGGCGAGCGTCTTCGGCGTTACCTCGGCCACGATCAGCAAGACCACGGACAGAAACACCGACTCGAGCAGCGTCAGCCAGAGGCGCCACTCGGGCGGCACGCCCCACTTCGTGAACAGCGAGTCGGCCAGCAGCGCCGACGCGGTCGAGGCGACGATCAGCGCCAGCGTGTTGGTGAACAGGACGGTGGACAGGAACCGATTCGGGTCGGCGCGCAGCCTCTGCAGCGTGCCCGCGGCCTTTGAACCCTGCTCGGCCAGGTAGCGCACGCGCAAACGGCCGACGGACGTCAAAGCCGTCTCCGTCCCGCTGGCTAGCGCGGCCAGCAGGAAGCAGAAAACCAGGACGACGACCTCGAGCCATTCCTGAGCGCTCATGGGCGCGGAATCCTAACGGAAGAGCTCGCTGACGCTCCGGTTCTCGTGCACCCGGATGATCGCTTCAGCGAGCAGAGGCGCCACCGACAGCACCTTTAGCCGGCTGTCCATCTTCTCTGGGGGGATGGGCACCGTGTCGGTCACAATCACCTCTTCCACGTCGGCTTTCTTCAGTCGGTCCATGGCGTCGCCGCTGAGCACTGGGTGCGTGGCGGCGATGATCACCCTGTTCGCGCCTTGCTGGCGGAGCGCCGCGGCCAGCTTGGAGACCGTGCCGCCGGTGGTGATGATGTCCTCGATCACCACGCAGTCGCGGCCCTTCACGTCGCCCGAGATCGCGATCACCTCCACCGACTGCTCGTCGAGGCGGCGCTTGTAGCCGAAGGCGATCGGCGCACCCAGGTCGTTGGCCACCGCCTCGGCGCGGCGTCCGCCGCCCGCGTCGGGGGCGACGACGGTCATGTGCTTCAGCCCGAGCGTCTTGAGGTGCTCGGAGAAGATGCGGTGCGGCGACAGGTGGTCGGTCGGCACGTCGAAGAAGCCCTCGATGGCCTCGGCGTGGAGGTCGAACAGGAGGAGCCGGTCGGCGCCGGCCAGAGTGATGAAGTTCGCCATCAGCTTGGCCGAGATGGGCTCGCGCGGCTGCGTCTTGCGCTCCTTGCGCGCGTAGCCGTAATAGGGGATGACCGCGGTCACGCGGCCCGCCGAAGCGCGGCGCAGCGCGTCGAGGATGATGAACAGCGCCATGTAGTGGTCGTTCACCGGCGGGCTCGTCGGCTGGATCACGAACACGTCGTGGCCCCGCATCGAGTCCTCGATCTTGGCGTTGAGCTCGCCGTCGGGGAAGTGGCGCAGCCGGGAGTCGGTGAGCGGGACGTCGAGGATCTTGGCGATCTTCTCGGCCAGGCCAGGGTTGGCGCCGCCCGAGATGAGCTTCAGCTCGCCCCACGGCGACGTCTCCGCGCTGGTGTACTCCACCGCGGTCTGCAGCCTACCTATCATTTGCCCGCGAAGTCAGAGGCTGCCGCCGCGACTTCGCGGGGGCCCCTCCTGCTCCTATTCATTCGTCATGGGCTTCCTCCGCACCACCCTGGCCGGAACTCCTACCGCTGTCGCGCCGTCCGGGATGTCCTTCGTCACCACCGAGCCCGCCCCGGTGCGCGCTTGCTTGCCAAGTTTGACGGGCGCGACCAGCATCGTGTCGACGCCCACGAACGCGCCGTCGCCGATCTCGGTCCGGTTCTTCTTCTCGCCGTCGAAGTTGGCCGTAATCGTACCCGCGCCGATGTTGGCGTCCGCGCCCAGGTCGGTGTCGCCCAGGTACGAGACGTGCGGCACCCTGCTGCCACGCCCGACCTTCGTGCGCACGAGCTCGGCGAAGCTGCCGACGTGGACGTCCTCGGCGATCTCGGTGCCCGGCCGCAGCTTGGCGAACGGGCCACAGTCGGAGCGGTCGCCGATTCTCGCGTCCTCTATGTAGACGTGCGGGCCGATGCGGCACTCGGCCCCGATGTGTGTGTCGCCCTTGAGCACCGTGAACGGTTCGATGACGGTGTCCTCGCCGATGCTGACCGTGGCGTCGATGAACGTGCTGTCGGGGTCGACGATGGTGACGCCGCTGAGCATGCATTGCTCGAGCAGGCGACGGCGCAGGACGTCGGTCGCGTGGGCGAGGCGGACACGGTCCTTGACGCCCATCGCCTCGTCGGGATCGTCGAGCTTGACGACGTTCACGGGCTTCAAATCCTGGACCACGTCGGTCAGGTAGAACTCACGGGCCTTGTTGTCGTCGGTGACCTTCTCCAGCGCCTGGGTCAGCCTGCTGCCGTCGAAGCAGTAGAGGCCGACGTTGAACTCGTCGACGCTGGCCCGGAGCTCGGGCGTCGCGTCCTTGCGCTCGACGATCCGCTCCAGCGAGCCGTCGGCGGCGCGGACGATGCGGCCGTCGTCACGAGTCGGGTCTTCGACGCTGGCGATCGTCGCCGGCGCGTCGTGCTCCTGGTGGGCGCGGATCACCTTCAGCACGCTCGCCGCGGTCAGGAGCGGAGAATCGCCGTTGACGACGAGGACGTGGCGGCCCCGGAGCTCTCCCTCCGGGATCTGCTGGAGCGCGTGGGCGGTGCCCTTCGGGTCTCGCTGGTAGACCACCTCCGCCTTCCCGTCGAGGTGCGCGGCGACGTCGGCGTGGTGCGGGTTCGCGACGACCATAACGTCCTTCACCCCCGCTTCGTTGACCGCCTCGAGCACCCAGTCGATCATGGGGCGACCACATATGGGATGGAGCACCTTGGGAGTCCGCGAGCGCATGCGCGTACCGTGGCCGGCGGCGAGGATGACCGCGGTGAGGGTTGGGCTCAGCTCAAGCCGATTATGCCTCATCACCGCCGTGGTTCTGGTCGCGGCCGCGTGCGGCCAGACGCCCTCTCCTGGCGCTGTCGCCGCAACTTCGCCGAGCGAGAGCCCGAGCCAATCCCCCCGTGCGACCCCCATCGCAACATCACCGAGCTCCAGCCCGAGTCCCACGCCGTCGCCTGTTCAACTGCCCCAGGCCAGGATCTCGTGCGCGGTGGCCTCCGCGGGCGCGGACCTCGTCCTCCTCGGGAGGCCGGGTGAGTACGGCGCCCAGTCGATCTACGACGTCACCGACCCGGTCCACCCGCGCCTCCTCTGCAAGCTGACCAACTCGTCCGCCGACCTGAAGGGCCTGGCCAACTTCACGTACGTCAATCCGGAATCCGCCAGCAAGACCGACCTCATAGTCCACACCTACGCTGAAGGCACCGAGAGCACCCAGGTCCAGATTCCCGCCTGGACCAACACCGTCGCGTTTGCGCCGAGCGGCATGGTCGCGTACACCATCCCGGTGAATTACAGCGCCGGGTTCCCGCCGGGCGGCGTGCAGGTCTGGTTGGCTCCTCAAGAGCGGACCCTTCCTACTGCACACCTACCCGATCGGCATCGGTGATTGCATCTGCCGGTTCGGGCTGCCTCCCAGCAACCTGGCATTCTCTCCGGACGGTCAGTACCTGCTTGCGGGCCGCTTGTCCGGCAAGGGGTCAGAACCGCTCGCCGTGTACCGGATCGGCGACCTGAAGCAGGTCGCCACGTTCGCGAGCAACGACTTCTACGGGTTCTGGGATCGCAGCAGCGACGTGCTGTACATCGGCGGCGGAGGCGTCGCCAAGAAGTGGTCGCCGGATTCCGGAACTGTTGACCTTCCCGGGGCGGCTTACTGGAGCTATCTCGGCGGACTGTCGCCGGACGGCAATCAGGTCGCCTACACCGCTTACCTCGACCCGAACAACCAGGTCGACCCGCGCGTCTATGTTTACCAGTTGCGCACGTCGACAACGCGGATCTTGGTCGACGACAAGCCGCGCAGCCAGGTCGTGTTCGTCAAGGACGGATGGGTGTGGTACCTCGAGGAAATGCCGTGCGCGAGCGGCTGCCCGGGCAGCACCCAGCCGTCGGGGAAGGTGTTTGCGATGAACCTGTCGACGGGCGTTGAACAGGAAGTCGTGTTCGCGGGCGGCGATGGCACCACCGATCTCGTACCTGGGGAGTTCTGGCCGAACGCATGAGCCCTGAGGCGTAGCATCACCTTCTTGTGAGCGAGGTCCCGGCTCCCAACCTCGAAGGCGCGGTTCCGTCGCATCTTCCGGTGCTGCCGCTGAAGTCGACGGTGGTGTTTCCGCGCATCTTCATCCCGCTCTCTGTCGGGCGGAAGAAGTCGCTGCAGCTGCTCGAGGACCTCTCCGGCGTCGAGCGCCACATCGCCGTCGCGACCCAGCTCGACGAGACGCAGGAGGACGTCGAGTTCAAGGACCTCCACCACGTCGGCGCGATGGTGCGTGTCCAGCACATGCTGAAGCTGCCGGACGGCACCGTGCAGCTGGCGGTGCTTGGCATGCGCCGCATCCGCCTGGTCGAGGTGGAATCCGAGGAGCCCTATCTCACCTGCGCCGTCGAGATGCACCCGGAGATGGCCGAGGACATCCTCACCATCGAGCGCGAGGCGCTGATGCGTCGCGCGATCGCGTCCTTCCAGCAGCTGGTCTCGCTCGCGCCACACCTTCCGGCCGAGCTCGCCGGCGCCGCGGGCGCGATCGACGACCCGCTGCACCTGGCGTACTACATCGCCAACCACATCCGCCTCACGACCGAGCAGCGGCAGGAGATCCTCGAGCTCGACTCGTCGAAGGCCAAGCTTGAGCGGCTGCTCGGCCACATGGCGCACGAGCTCGAGGTGCTCGAGCTCGGCCGGAAGATCCAGACCCAGGCCGAGGAACAGATGGGCAAGGCGCAGCGGGAGTACTTCCTGCGCGAGCAGCTCAAGGCCATCCAGCGCGAGCTGGGCGAGCTGGACTCCGAGCACGCCGAGCTCTCCGAGCTGCGCGAGCGGATCGAGAAGGCGGGCCTCCCGCCCGAGGCGAAGCGCGAGGCAGACCGCGAGATCGCGCGCCTGGAGCGCATCCCTTCCGCGTCGCCCGAGTCGTCGGTGATCCGCACGTACCTGGAGCTGATGGTCTCGCTGCCGTGGAACACGTCCACCGGCGGCGAGGTCGATGTCAAGAAGGCACGCAAGATCCTCGACGACGACCACTACGACCTCGACAAGGTCAAACAGCGCATCGTCGAGCACCTCGCGGTGCGGCGGCTGAAGCAGGAGCGCGGTTCTACCGACCGCGGCCGCGAGCCGATCCTGTGCTTCGTCGGGGCGCCTGGCGTCGGCAAGACGTCGCTGGGGCAGTCGATCGCCCGCGCCATGGGGCGCAAGTTCGCCCGCGCTTCCCTGGGCGGCGTGCATGACGAGGCGGAGATCCGCGGCCACCGGCGCACGTACATCGGCGCCATGCCGGGACGCATCCTGCAGGCGATCCGGCGCGCCGAGTCGAACGACCCGGTGTTCATCCTCGACGAGGTGGACAAGATCGGGGCCGACTGGCGGGGCGACCCGTCGTCGGCTTTGCTCGAGGTGCTCGACCCCGAGCAGAACAAGGACTTCCGCGACAACTACCTCGACGTGCCGTTCGACCTGTCGAAGGTGATGTTCATCACCACCGCGAACTCGCTGGAGACCATCCCGCCCGCGCTGCGCGACCGGATGGAGGTGCTCCACCTCTCGGGCTACACCGAGGAGGAGAAGGTGCAGATCGCGGAGCGCTTCTTGATCCCCAAGCAGCTCGAGGCGCATGGCCTGCGGCCGGCCGAGATCGCGGTCTCCGAAGCGGCGGTGCGGCTGATCATCCGCGAGTACACGCGCGAGGCCGGCGTGCGCAACCTCGAGCGCGAGATAGCGTCGCTGATCCGGCGCGACGTGGCCGAAATCGCTTCGAAGAAGCGGTTGAAGGCTGTCGACGACATCAAGAAGGTGCGCGCGGCCCTCGGCAAGCGGCGGTTCTTCGACGACGTCGCCGAGCGCATCGACCGGCCGGGAATCGCCACCGGGCTGGTGTGGACGCCGACCGGCGGCGAGATCATCTTCGTCGAGGCCACGCTGACGCCGGGTAAGGGCGAGCTGAAGCTGACGGGCCAGCTCGGCGAGGTGATGAAGGAGTCCGCGGCGGCGGCGCTGTCCTACCTGAAGTCGCGGGCTTCCGAGCTCGGCATCGACCACGCGCTATTCGAGAAGAACGACATCCACGTCCACGTGCCCGCCGGCGCGCAGCCGAAGGAGGGCCCGTCGGCGGGCGTGACGGTCTTGACCGCCATGGCGTCGATCCTCACGGGCCGGCCGGTACGCGACGACGTGGCGATGACGGGCGAGATCACTTTGCGCGGCCGGGTGCTGCCGATCGGCGGGATCAAGGAGAAGGTGCTCGGCGCGCACCGGGCGGGCTTGCGCCGGGTGCTGATCCCCTCGCACAACGAGGCCGACCTGGATGACATCCCCGCCGACCTGCGCAAGCAGATGCAGTTCGTGCTGCTCGAGTCGATCGACCAGGTGCTGCGAGAAGCTCTGGCGTCGGGGCGGCCCGTGGCCGCGGGGCCGAACGGAGGGAACGGGCTGCGGACTACCGTCGTTGCGCGCGCTGCAGGATCCACCCGTGCGCGGCCAGCTCCTCCGAGTCGTCGAGCGTCGAAAGGGGCGCGGCGCCGGCCCGTCGCCTGAGCGCTTTCGCGATCACGTGGTCCGCAAGGTGCGGGTTCTTCGGCAGCAGCGAGCCGTGCAGATAGGTGCCGATGATGCCGTCCTGGACGGCGCCTTCGGTCCCGTCCGAGCCGTTGTTGCCCTTGCCACGCAGGACCTTGCCGAGTGGCCTGGCCTGTTTGCCCAGGAAGGTGCGACCGCTGTGGTTCTCGAAACCGACGAGGGTTCTCGGTGACAGGTTGAGGTCGTTGCTCGACTCGACGACGACGTCGCCGATGAACCGCTTCTTGCCGGCCCGGGTGGTCACGTCCAGCATGCCGATGCCATCGAACCTCTCGCCTTCGGCCGTCTGATAGTAGTGGCCGAGCAACTGGTAGCCGCCGCAGACCGCCAGGATCTGCGCCCCTTGTTCGACAGCTGACTTCAGCGCCTGCTGCTTGTGCTCTTTGAGGTCTTCGTAGATGAGCGCCTGCTCGCGGTCCTGGCCGCCGCCGAAGAAGTAAACGTCGATGTCTTGCATGTGGTTGTCCGCCGGTCCTCTCTGCAGCTCGACGACGTCGGCTTCCAGGCCGTGCCACTCGGCCCGCTTCAGCAACGTGAGGATGTTGCCGCGGTCGCCGTAGATGTTCATTAGGTCGGGGTACAGCCATCCGATCGTGAACTTGCCGCTCATGTTTCCCAGTAAGGCTGCGCCCACCCGCGTCTCACGAGCTCGGCGCGGAGGTCGAGCATCGCGGTGTAGGTGCACAGGACGTGGGCGGTGTCGCCCTCGTTGGTGTCCTTGATGAGCCGGTCGAGCGCCTTGCCGGGGTCGGTCTGCGGGTCGCCGGCCTCGACGCCGGCGTACTTGAGGCGCACCGCCAGGTCGTAGGCGCGGTTGCCGGCGGGGATGACCGTCTCGGCCTTTCCCTTCAGCTGCTCGAAGTCGACGTCCCAGATCCAGCTGACGTCGGTGCCGTCCGCCTTGCGGTCGTTGAGACCGAGGAGGAAGTTCTTGCCGTGCGCCATGTCTAACGCCGTGCGCACGGTCTCGTTGAAGCCGGCGGGGTTCTTGCTGAGGACGAGGATGAGGTGGCGGCCGCGGAATTCGATCCGCTCCTGGCGGCCAAACGCCGCCTTGAAGGTCGTGAGCCTCTCGGCGATGTACTTGCCATCGAGGCCGAGGCTGCATCCGACCGCGTACGCCGCGAGCACGTTGTAGCAGTTGTAGAGCCCGCCTAGCGGCATCTCGACCCGCGTGCCCTCGATCGTGAGGGCGAGGCGGTCGAAGCCCTCGAGCTCGATGTCCGTCGCCGCGATGTCGGGCTGGGGGCGCGCGAAATCGTGGTTCGGGCATTGGTACACGCCGTCGTGCCCGACGTACACGGCGCTGAACTTCAGGCTTGCGCCGCACCTGGGGCAGGTGCGCGCGTCGGCGGCGTGTGGGAGCTGCTTGCTCGCGACGCTAGAGTCCTCGAGGCCGAACCACTTCGGTTTCTGCCGGAGGTTGAGGCCGACCTCGGCGACGCGTGGGTCGTCGGCGTTGAGGATCACGTGTGCGTCGTCGTTGACGCTGCCGAGCGTCTTCTCGATCTTCTTGGCGATGCTCTCGAGCTCGCCGTAGCGGTCGAGCTGGTCGCGGAAGAGGTTGAGGACGAGCGTCGCCTTCGGCTGGAGCTCCTCCACTGCTTTCGGGAGGCTGGCCTCGTCGATCTCGAACACGCCCCAGTCGGCCTTGAGCCGGCCGTCGGCGCCGGCCCTGGTCAACGCGGCGGCGGTGATGCCGTAGATGAGGTTGGCGCCGGCGCGGTTGCTGACGACGCGGTGGCCGACGCCTTCGAGCAGCCAGGTGACGAGGCGCGCGGTCGTGGTCTTGCCATTGGTGCCGGTGATCACGACGGAGCCGCGGGTGAGGTCCTCGGCCAGGCGGGTGAGGATCCTGGGGTCGATGGCCCGGGCGACGTCGCCCGGCAACGTCGTGCCTCCGCCGCGGCGCGTGACGCGGCTGAGGCTGCCCGTGGCCTTGCCGGCCCACACCGCTGCCGTCTTTCTCAACATCGGCGCTTGGTGCTGTGGCGAAAGCTCACTTCAACTCACTTCGTGACCGCCGTCACAGCCGTCCAGCAATCGAGGCCGGCGACCGCCTGCTCGGCCTCCTTTCGCGCGCTCGTGGCCTTGAAGAACGCCGAGCCACTGCCTGTCATCCGCCAGCCGTCGCCGATGCTGTCGGCGAAGTCCCTGAGCTTTGGCTCGACGTGCTCGGCCGCCCTTCTCAGGTCGTCGCCTCTCACCTCGTCCCACGCCTCGTAAACGGCCCTGGTCGAGAGCTCGATACCCGGCCAGGCGATCGCAAACCACGCCGGCGTGGTCGGAAGCGACGTCACCCGCTCGCCTCGGCCCTCGACCAGGGCCGTTCCACCGCGCAGAAAGAACGGGACGTCGGAGCCGACGTCTTCGGCGACAGGCGACAGGTCGATGTCGAGCCTGAAGAGCCACTTCAGGCCGATCAGTGCCGCCGCGGCGTCTGAGCTTGCGCCGCCCAGACCCGAACCGGGCGGGATCCGCTTGTCCAGATGCATCGAGACAGGGAGCTTCTTGCCGGTCGCCCGTTCGAGCGCGGCATGAGCTCTCAGCACGGAGTTGTCCGTGTCCGAGACGTTCAAGCCCGAGACGGTCATGGCGGTCTCGCCGGACACGAATCCGATCGTGAGTAAGTCGTGGAGCTCGATCGTCTGCATGGTCGTCTTGATGTCGTGGAAGCCGTCGTAACGTCGACCAATCACGCGGAGGTCGAGGTTCAATTTAGCGCGCGCGGGCAGCGCGACGATCAATCGCCCGCCGGCTTCAGGTCGGCGCGATACCTGACGGCACGTCTCCGGTAGTGCTCGGCGGAGCTTCCGACCCAGCTCTCGGAGGAGCCGCCGAGCGGCTTTTTGATCGTCGCCGGCACACCGGCGGCGAGGTGTCGCGCCGGGATCTCGACGCCCTCCGGCAGCACGGCGCCGGCCGCGAGCATGGCTCCGGGTCCGAGCCGGCTGCGTTGGAGCATCGTCGCGCCCATTCCCACGAGCGCGCCGCGGCCGACGACGCAACCTTCGAGCTGGGCGGAATGGCCGACTGTCGCGTCGCTCTCGATCACCGTCGGCAGGTCCTCCGCGCAGTGAATGACGACGTTGTCCTGCACGTTGGCGCCCGCGCCCACCTTGATCGTGGACTCATCGCCCCGCAGGACCGCGCCGAACCAGACGCTGGCGCCGGCCTCGACTTCGACGTCGCCGATCAGGACCGCGGTGGGGGCGATGTAGGCGTCCGGGTGCACCTTCGGGCGCTTGTCGCCGAGGGCGAATTCCACTGGCCCCTATAATCCTTGATTCGTGGTTCACAACCCCCCGCTGGTAATCGCGCGTGGCTAAGCGCACCGCTTCGGCGAAGAAGCAGGCCCGCGCGGGCGCACGCCGCTCTGCGCGCAACCGCGCGACGCGGTCCGAGGTCAAGACGCTGGTCATCAAGGCGCGGCGCGCTTTGCGCAGCGGCGCCTCCGCCGCTGACGCCGGCGACCGCGCCGAGACGCTGGTCGAAGCCGTCCGCGCGCTCGACCGCGCCGCG
>DATEGB010000093.1:0-2314 GCA_035280365.1 Candidatus Dormiibacterota bacterium
AGGATCTCCGGAGACGCGTCGTCGAAGTCCATGCACCGCCCCGCGTGGTAGCGCTCGAGCCGGTGGCGGACGTGGAAGCTCTGCTCGCAGTGGTCGATGAGTGGGAAGTAGAGGAAGGGAGTCCGAGCGGCGACCAGCTCCATCGTGGTGCTAAGGCCGCCTTGCGTGAAGGCCACGTCGCATGCCGCCAGATGCAGGTTGAGGTCGGGCACGAAACTCCGGACCTCGACACCGTCGACCGTGGGCAGCGCGCCCGGATCGATCCGCGGTCCGGCCACGGCGATCATCCGCAGGTTCGGAATCCGGCCCTTAATCGCCGGGAACGCGCGGATCACCCTGGCCAGCAGCCCGACGCCGACGCCCGAACCGCCGACCGATGCGATGCAGACGACCTCGTCGTCCCTGTACCCAAGCTTCTCGCGCAGCTCGCGCCGTTCGCCGAGCGCGCCGCTTTCCAGGCCGAGGATGTAACCACCGGAGAAGTCGTAGTGGCGCTCCGTCCAATCACGAATCAAAGGAAGGGCCGGACCGAACCGATCTGGAACGATGTCCTCGGGCCGGCCGATGAAGATCGCGCGATCGCGTACGCGCGGAAAGCGCTCGACCTGCTCGATCATCTCTTCGTTGTAGTCGGCGGTGAGAAACGCATCGCGCTCGCCCAATCTGGGCATGGGCAGCCAGCCGACGAAATCGGTCAGCCAGACGTAGGCGGCGCTCTTCAGCTCGGGGTTCTCGTGCAGGTAGTAGTCCACCTCCCACGCCTCGTCCCCGATCCACAGGTCGTAGTCCCGCTCACGCACGGCCTGGAGGAACACCATGAAGTTGGACAACAGGATCTCGTCCATGCGGCGCCACGCCTCGAACACGTGCAGCCGATGGCCGTCGGATTCGCGTTGGATGTGCTCCGACTCAAGGGCCAGGTGGCGGCTGAACGGATGGACGCTTTCGCGGTGAGCCTCGAGCACGCGGGTGACGGGATCCTGGGCCAGCCATTCGATCTCTAGGCCGGGCACCTGCTTGCGGAGCTCTTGGGCGATGGCCACGTCCCGGCGCGCGTGCCCCAGGCCAATGGGCGAGGAGACGTACAGCGCGCGCCGCGGTCGCCGCAGGGCCCGCCGCCGGCCCGGTTGGTGTGGTTGCGGCAGCAGGAAATCGGCGAGGGCCAGGTTCACGCTCACCGGGTCGCGCAGGTGCGGGCCGTGACCAGACCCCTCCATGGTCAACAGGCGGCCGCCCGTCAGCTCGGCGAGAGCTGCACCGTTGTCGTGGAGGACTATCTCGTCGTCGTCGCCGTGGATGACGAGCACCGGGCATTTGACAGCCCGCGCCAGCTCCACGGACTGCACGTCGTCGAGCGTCGTGGCGCGCTCGGTGGCGACCAGGACCTGCGGCGTCGACTCGAGGCCCCAGTTGACCGCATCCTCGATCTGCTTCGACGAGTGCGGCTCGTTGAACATGCTGCCGAAGAAGAACTCGAGGAAGCCCCGGTGGTCCTGGACCCAGTAGTTGGCGTTGTACTTCTGCCAGCCGTCGTACTTGTCCAGCACGTCGTCGAAGGTGGTGTTGACGGCGTCCTTCAACGGCTTCCACGGCGCGAGTCGGACGCCCGGGCCGATGAAGGCCATGCGAGTCACGCGCTCCGGCTTCCGGGCCGCGAGCAGCAGAGCCCAGCGACCGCCGGCGGACAGCGAAACCAACGCGGCCGAGCCGGTTCCCGTGCCGTCCATCACGGCGAGCGCGTCGGCCGCGAACTCCTCATCCGCATAGGCCTCGGGCTCGGCCGGACGGTCTGACAATCCGTTGCCCCTGCCGTCCATCACCAGCACGCGGCACTGGCGCGCCAGGTACGGGATCTGAAACTTCCAGTGGCGAGAGTGAATGATCGACCAGGTGGGCAGCAAGAAGACAGTCGGCTCGCGCTCGCCGTAGACCTCCCAGTGCAGTCGGACGCCCTGTCGCGTCGTGTAGCCGTGGCTGGCGGGCTGCATCGCTCTCATTTCGGAACCTCTAAGTTTGGTTGGGGCGGGCGGCCTTGCAACCGCCCGCCCACGCTACGGAACTAAGGCCGGACTTCGTAGACCAGGTTGAACGGGGTCTCGCCGATGCGGCGGAAACGCGTGAATCCGGCCACGGTGACCACGTCGCGGATCTTCTTCTCGCCCGCCTGGGCGCCGAGCGCGAGGCCGACCTCCTGGGAAAGCGAGTTGGGAACGCAGAGAAACGTGGAGAACGCGTAGTACGCGCGGCCGACCGGGTTCAGGTTCTGCTCCACCTTGTCGCCCGCGATCGGCTCGACGATGAGCCAGGTCCCGTC
>DATEGB010000094.1:0-6780 GCA_035280365.1 Candidatus Dormiibacterota bacterium
CCTCCGACCTGAACGACCTCTACCGCCGCGTCATCAACCGCAACAACCGCCTGAAGAGGCTGCTCGAGCTCGGCGCGCCCGAGATCATCGTGCGCAACGAGAAGCGGATGCTCCAGGAGGCGGTCGACGCGCTCATCGACAACGGCCGCCGCGGCCGCGCCATCACCGGCACGGGCAACCGCAAGCTGAAGTCGCTCTCCGACATGCTCAAGGGCAAGCAGGGCCGGTTCCGCCAGAACCTGCTCGGCAAGCGCGTGGACTACTCGGGCCGCTCCGTCATCGTGGTCGGTCCCGAGCTGAAGCTCCACGAGTGCGGCCTGCCCAAGAAGATGGCGCTCGAGCTGTTCAAGCCGTTCGTCATGCGCGAGCTGGTGAACAAGGGCTACACCACCAACATCAAGTCGGCCAAGCGCATGGTCGAGCGCAGCCGGACCGAGGTCTGGGACGTTCTCGACGAGGTCATCCGCGACCACCCGGTCCTGCTCAACCGCGCCCCGACCCTGCACCGCCTGGGCATCCAGGCCTTCATGCCGGTGCTCGTCGAGGGCTCGGCCATCCAGATCCATCCGCTCGTGTGCGCGGCGTTCAACGCCGACTTCGACGGCGACCAGATGGCGGTGCACGTGCCGCTGTTCAGCGGCGCGATCGCCGAGGCCAAGAACCTGATGATGTCCTCGCAGAACATCCTGTCCGCGGCGGATGGCCACCCCGTGGTCGCGCCGACGCAGGACGTCGTGCTCGGCTGCTACTGGCTCACCGCCACCCGCAGCGAGAAGCCCGAGGACGCATCCAAGCTCCGCACCTTCGCCTCCCAGAGCGAGGTTCTCCTCGCGCTGGAGAGCAAGGTCGTCAAGCTGCAGGACTGGATCCGCGTCCGGGTCAGAGACGAAAGGATCGTCACCACGCCGGGCCGCGTGGTCTTCAACCAGCCTCTGCCCGTCGGCCGCAAGCCGATGGACGAGGAGAACATGGAACCCCTGCCGTTCCAGAACGCGCACTTCGACCGCAAGCTGCTGCGCGGCCTGGTGGCCGAGCTGTACCGCCTGTACGGCAGCGACGTCACGGCGAGCGTGGTCAACGACATCAAGCGGCTGGGCTTCCGCTACGCCACCCAGGCCGGGATCACCGTGTCGGCGATGGACATCCCGCACCCCGACTCCAAGTGGCAGATCATCCGCAGCACCGAGAAGGAAGTGGCGGACGTCGAGAAGATGTACCGCCGCGGCGTGATGACCGAAGACGAGCGCTACCGCAAGGTCATCGAGCTCTGGCAGCGCGCGTACGAAGAGGTCGGCAAGGACACCGAGGAGGCGTTCAACCGGTTCAGCCCGATCTGGATGATGATGGGCTCTGGCGCCCGCGGCAACATCCAGCAGATCCGCCAGCTCGCGGGCATGCGTGGCCTGATGGCCGACCCGACGGGCCGGATCATCGACCTGCCGATCCAGGCCAACTTCACGGAAGGCCTGACGGTGCTCGAGTACTTCATCTCGACCCACGGCACGCGCAAGGGTCTCGCCGACACCGCTCTGCGGACGGCGGACTCGGGCTACCTGACCCGCCGTCTCGTCGACGTCGCCCAGGACGTGATCGTTCGCGAGGAGGACTGCGGGACCACGAACGGGATCTGGATCCGCGACCTCACGTCCGAGCGGGTCAAGAATGAGCCGATCTTCGAGAAGGTCGCGGGCCGCGTCGCCGCCGAGGACGTCTCGGTCGACGGCAAGGTGCTCGTTCCCGCCGGCCAGTCGATCAGCGACGAAGCCGCCCGGCTGATCATCCAGTCCCTTACGCCGGTCAAGATGCGTTCCGTCCTGGTGTGTGAGGCGCGCGAGGGCGTCTGTCGCACCTGCTACGGCCGCAACCTGGCCACCGGAAAGCTCGTCGAGATCGGGGAGGCAGTCGGCGTCATAGCCGCCCAGTCGATCGGCGAACCCGGCACGCAGCTGACCATGCGGACCTTCCACACCGGTGGTGTGGCGGGCGTCGACATCACCCAGGGCCTGCCTCGCGTGGAGGAGCTTTTCGAGGCTCGTATCCCGAAAGGCAAGGCGATCATCTCCGAGATCGACGGCGAGCTCGAGATCATCCGCCAGGAGGGCGCCCGCAAGGTGCGCGTGACCTCGCGGGAGGAGTTCGAGGTTTCGTACCCGGTCGAAGCGAAGATGGAGGTCCTGGTCAAGACCGGCGACGAGGTCATGGAGACCCAGGAGCTGGCCCGCGACTCCAAGAACAACGTCGTCCGCACCCGGCACGCCGGCAAGGTCGCGGTCGCGCCCAAGGAGGTCACGGTCCGGACCGTCGACGAAGAGGTGCGCGAGTACGCGATCCCGCACCAGGTCCGCATCCGGCCGGAGCTCGACCGGCGCGACGGCCAGAAGGTGAACATCAAGGCCGGCCAGCAGATCACAGAGGGCTCCATCTCACCGCAGGAGCTGCTCCACATCCTCGGCAAGGAGGCGGTGCAGACGTTCCTCGTGGACGAGGTGCAGAAGGTCTACCGGTCACAGGGTGTCGACATCAACGACAAGCACATCGAGGTGATCGTGCGGCAGATGATGCGGAAGGTCCGCATCGACTCGGCCGGCGACACCGGCCTGCTGCCGGGCGAGATCGTCTCGCAGTGGGAGTACGAAGAGGCCAATGCGCGGGCGCTGGCGGAGGGCGGCGAGCCCGCCACCGCGCAGACCGTGCTGCTGGGCCTGATCAAGGCGGCGCTGAACACGACGTCGTGGCTGTCCGCCGCCTCCTTCCAGGAGACCACGCGCGTGCTGACCGAGGCCGCGATCAGCGGCAAGGTCGACAGGTTGCGCGGCCTGAAGGAGAACGTGATCATCGGCAAGCTGATCCCGGCGGGGACCGGCCTGGACTACTACAAGAAGCAGCGCGAGCAGGCGGCCAAGATCCTCGAGGAGGAGCCCATCGACCTGGAGACGCTGTCCGTCTAGAGGCACCCTCCGGCGATGAAGCCGCTGTAACCGGAGACCAGGCGCAAGGGCCTGCTCGGGTCGTCGCCGACCCACAGGCCCTTGTCGGTCTCGATCCAGATCGCTCCGGCGGAGACGATGGGCCAGCCGACGATCGTCAGCGGGTGAGCCGGGTCTGAATAGATCAGCTCGCCGCTCGGTGTGACGCCGGTCGACGGCTGGGGAGCGATCCAGATCTGGGTCGCGGCGATGCGGCCGTTCTGCAGCTGGTTGCCCGCGGCGATGATCGGATGGCCGAGCGCGTCAACACCGAGGGGGAGCACCGTGAGGCCGGTGAGCACGAACCAGTCTGTCGCGGATTGGCTCACCGGGTCGATGCGCTGGACGTCGGCCAGCGCGTACTGGCCGGTGGACTCGGTGCTCCACTTCGTGGCCCAGATCCCGTTGGAGGTGATCACGGCAAACAATCCGTCGTGGCCCTGGTCGACTGTGCTGGTGGAGCCGGCCGGGTCGACCATGGTGATGATCTCGGGTCCGGGCGCGCCGTACACGCCCTCGGGGCGAAGGGCGATCGGAAATCCGTAGATCTGGTCGCCGTTGGTCCAGAGCGCGTCCTTGCCGGATGGCAGCGTCACCAGGTGAAGCGCGGGCTGGTTGGAGACGCGCGGATATTCCGTGCCGACGTAGACGTAGGCCGAGAAGTCAGGCATGACCCAGTCGCGCGGTACGGGCAGCCACCGGCCATGGACGGGGTCGTAGGTGAATCCGCGGCGAAGGCCGCTGACGTCGGGCTGGCCCTGGAGCTTCACATCGCTCGCCGGGTCGATACTGAACGTGCCTTGGGGCATCTGGACGAAGCCGCCCGTGCCCGGCAGGGTGCCGGAGACCGGGAGCTTGCAGGTCTGAACCCCAGTCGACCCGCCACCCGTGACGTTGAACGGCAGGTACGCCGAGACGTCAGGCGGGGCGCCGGGGGCGTTGGTCGCGCGCGCGTCGGCGCGGACGACGTAACTGCCGCCCGGCGTGCTCCATGTGCTCCACGACCAGCTCCCGGCCGCGTCCCAGTCCCGCATGACCGAGCCGGTGGCCCCGGTGGCGTCCGTGAGGAGGAAGCGATACTCCGGCTGGCGGCATCCCTGCGCCACCGCCTTGAGCACGACCAGCTGTCCGGCCGTGATCGGCGACGACTTCGAGGCGGAGAGAGACAGGGCGGTGCATGGGCCGGCCGAGATGGAGGCGGGCGTTTGCGAGGTAATCGGAGGGGCCGGTTTAGACGGGCTGCACGCCAACGCCAGGCAGGCCGCGACGAGCCCGACTGCGACGAGCCAGCGCCTGCCCACCGTCATTCGAAACTCCCTGTGCCGGCGGAAGGTAACACCGAACCGTTTTGGGTTAAAGTGACGGTTACGTGCACAAAGGGGCGCCCGCCAGGGTGACCCCTTTTTCTTGCCTATGATGGACCAGTGAGCCTGAGCCGAAGGCTGCTCTGTGCCTTCGCCATCGGGTTGGTTGCGACTGCCTGCCAGCAAGGCGTGACCTCCGGGCCGAAGCTCGCCAGCGAGCAGGTGCTGCGGGTGCAGCTGCAGGACCAACCCGCGTCGCTCGACCCCGGTCAGACCCAGTACACGTACGAGACCGCGGTGTTGCGCGCGGTCTCGGAGTCGCTGATGCGGCCGGCGCAGGACCTGAGCGGAGTCGTCCCGGCGGCGGCGCAGAGCTACGAGGTGAACGGCGCCGGCACCGCGTACGTCTTTCACCTCCGGACGAACGCGAAGTACTGGGACGGGGCGCCGGTCAAGGCGCAGGACTTTGTCTACGCGTGGCAGCGGCTCGTCGACCCGCGCCTCGCCGCGCCCAACGAGAATCTCTTCGCGGACGCGGTGCTCAACGGCGAACGCGTCTCCTTGATGGATCCGCAGCGTGACAAGAGCACGATCGACGCGGCGCTCGGCACGCTTGGCCTCAAGGCCGTCGACGACGCCACTTTCCAGGTCCAGCTGCAACACCCCGATCCGGCATTCCTGTGGCTGGCCGCAATGCCCGCGGGGGCGCCGATCAGGAAAGAGGTGGTGGCGCAGAGCGGCGACAAGTGGGCGGCGTCGCCGGCGACGTTCGTCACCAACGGGCCGTTCAAGGTCACCGAGATGGTCCACAACAGTTACATCCGGGTCGAGCGCAACCCCTATTACTGGGGCTCCAGGCCGGCTCTGACGCAGATTCGCTTCGACATAGTCAACGATGGCGCCACCGCGCTGGCGCGCTACCGGGGCGGCGAACTCGACGTGATGACGGTCGAGCCCGCCCAGGCCGAAGCGGCGAGCGGCGACGGCACGTTGATCCACCAGCTGGTGAAGACGCCGAACCTGACCGTCTACTGGGTCGTGTTCCGGGTCAACTCGCCGCCGCTCGACAACGCCAGGCTCCGCCTGGCCCTTGCCCAGGCGATCGACCGCAAAGCCTTCGTCGAGCAGGTCCTGGCTGGCCAGGGGATGCCGGCCACCGCCCTGATCCCGAACGGAATGCACGGCTACAACTCCGGGCTCGGCGCCCAGAAGTTCGACGTGGCCCAGGCCCGCGCCTCGCTTTCCGCGTCGGGCCTGTCCGCGAAGCAGATTTCCGTCACTGTGTCGTTCGACCAGACCTCGGACTTCCGCAAGGCGACGGCGAAGTTCCTCCACGACCAGTGGGCGACCAACCTCGGCATCAACGTCGTCCTCCAGCCGCTCGACGCCAACACGCTCGGCTCGCGCAAAGAGAGCGGCCAGTTCCAGGTCACCGGCCCGGACGGCTGGAACGCCGACTATCCGGACCAGGCCGACTGGTTCGACACCTTCCTCACGACCAGCTCGCTGAACTTCGCGTTCTGGCAGAACCAGCAGTACGACAACTTCGTCAGCGTGGCCCGGACCGACGTCCAGGCGGGCAGGCGGGACCAGGAGTACCTGCAGGCGCAGTCGATGCTGGTCAACGAGGCGCCGGTGGCTTTTCTCGCCCAGACCGTCAGCTGGTACCTGGTCGAACCCTACGTCCGGGGCATGGCCACCTCGCCGCTGGACGAGTGGCCGGGCGCGTTGCAGCCTTCAACCCTGTCCATCGCGCCCCATTAAGATCGCCGATACGAACGACCGTTCGGCGGCCGAGTGGCTGAGAAACTTGACACTTGTGAGTCAGCCACAACAGAATTCCTATTGGCCGCAAGAGGCTGTGAGTAAGACCTGCTGCCGGCGCACTCTCGCCCCGACGCTGCACGGGAAGAAGGCCGCAGGATCCACATGAGAGGTAAGACGCGTATGCACTTTCGTGGAAGCGTCCGAGCGTTCACGCTCGCGACCGCCGGTTTCGTACTGGCGACGGCGTGTGGACCGACGTCCACGACGAACTCGAACCTTGCTCCAGCGGACAAGCAGGTCTTCAACGTCAACGACGGCACCGAGCCGAACAGCTACGACCCGACGCAGCAGACCTATACGTACGAGGCCGGCGTAGGCCGCGAGGTCTTCGAGACCCTGCTCAAGCCGAACGCGGCGGGCACCGACGTGCAGGCCGCGGCGGCGTCGAGCTACAGCGTTTCGTCCGACGGCCTGACCTATACGTTCAAGCTTCGCTCCGGCGCGAAGTGGAGCGACGGCAAGGCCGTGAAGGCAGCCGACTGGGTGTTTGGCTACAAGCACCTCCTGAACCCGGCACTGGCGGCCGGATACGTCGACCCGTTCTTCGACGGCACGATCGCGGGCGCTGACGGCTACGGCAGCGTCGACGTCTCGAGCGCGAGCGCGATCGACACCTTCCTCAACGGCCTGGGCCTTTCGGCCCCGGACGACAACACGTTCGTCATCAAGCTGCAGCACCCGGC
>DATEGB010000095.1:0-6061 GCA_035280365.1 Candidatus Dormiibacterota bacterium
AAATCTGAGTGGGGCAGCACGGCATGCCGCCTACGCGGCCGGCCAGGCCGCGGCCGTCGCGCACGTCGCTGCGCACGAGCTCGGCGCAGCCGCCTATGCGATCAAGGCCGCACGTGCTGCCGCGCCGGCAGGAGAGGGCGAGAACGCGGGGCGACTCGAATGCCGGTGGCAGCGCGACCACCTCCCGGAGGCGATTCGCGAGCTGGTACTCGACGACCAGCGGTTGCGTAACAACCTTTGCTGGTCGGTGTTCGACTGCTGAATTGTCACGAGCGTGTCAAGACGGCGAAACGTCTTGGAGCGGCAGATCGATGCGTAGCGGCCATGTCAAAAACCTGGCCCTTAACGTGCTGTTCCGAACGCTAGCCTCCCGCCAGAAGCCGCCTGCAGCAGGCCCACGAACACCGGGTGTGCGGCGCCTGGCACCGTGGTCAGTTGCGGCTGGTATAGGGTGCCCACGAAGAAGGGATGGTCGACGCGCTCGGTCGCCCGCACCTCGCCGGTGCCATCTGTCGCCGCGGTCCGCATCCCGTGCTCGTCGGCGATGTGCCGGAACTCCGGCGTCAGACCGTAGGAACACGTAGTCCGTTCGATCGCCCGCGGCCTGCCGTAGAGCCGTGAAAGCAGCGAGCCGGGTGTCAGTTCGACGTCGATCGTCTGGTCCTGCAACGAGCAGGCGAGGAGGCTGATGACCGGCCGGCCGCCGGGGCCGTACTCGGCGTGGGAAGCGTCGGCAACACCAGCCAGGCTCCGTGCGTGCTCGACGAGCACGTGCTGGAACCCGCCTCAAGTGGCGACCAGGGGCGCGCCGCGCGCACGCGCCGAGCGGATGACGGCGTGAGCCGCCTCCGGGTTTCGGTATGGCGTCCCAGGGCCGATGAACACCGCCGCTCCCGGGTCCGTTAGGCGGTCGGCGTCGTCGATGGTGTCAGTCGGAACGACCCGGACCTCGACCGCGACGCCAGTCTGCTCCGACGCGTCCTGTAGCGCCGCCACCGAAGCCCGGTGGTAGGGATGCTCCGCCGAATAGTCGATGAGCATGTTGACGACGACGCGACGCACCGCAGAAGCGTAACGGCGGCGCGCGGACACCGTTTAGCTGACTGAGCACACAACACGATGACCCGATTCTCGAAAAAGGAGGTGTAGAGGTGGGGAACAAGGTGCGCGTGATCCAGGTCCTGATCATTCTTTCTGCGCTCGTCGGTTTGTTCGCGCTTCAGTCCACCCGCGACCGCCGGGGCGTGCTCACCGGCGCAAGCGCTCTCAAGACGTAGCGCGGCCCGGCCGCTGACACCGCCGTTCAGGTAAGTCGACCCGCGGGTCTCGCCGAGACCGCCGCGGGTCGCACCATGTACGAAAGCCTTACACTTCCACGCCGATGACGAGCGTCGGCGAGGCGTTCAGCTGGCCATTCCAGGATCAGCAGTGGTTCTCGAAGATCGTCATCCAGGGCCTGATCACGCTGATCCCGATCGTCGGCTGGATCGCGCTCGCGGGCTGGCTGGTGATCCTCATCGACAACTACCGGGTCGGGCGCCACGAGCTCCCGCCAGCCGGCTTCCACCTCGAGCGCGGCATCGTCCTCTGGGTCGTCTGGGTCGTCTACGCGATCGTGTTCTCGATCCCCGGTGACGTCATCTCCGGCGCCGGCGTCAGGGGCGACAGCACGGGCCTTCAGGGGTTAGGCAATTTGATCGGCCTGGTCGCGAGCGTTCTGCTCGCGTTCCTCTTGCCCTCGGTGGTCCTCCACACGTACCGCTCCGGTTTCAATGGCGGGTTCGACGTGAGCGGGATCTGGGAGATGGCCACGAGGAACACGACCAACACCGTCATCGCGGGCGTTTTGATCTGGGTCGCGACCGTTATCGGCTTCGCGGGCATAGTCCTGTGCTGCGTAGGCTTCCTTTTCACGGCGCCGTACGGCGCCGCCATCATCGCCGGCGTCGTGACCTGGTACGAGCAGATCACCGGTGGTGGCGCTCCGGCCACGCCGCCGGCCCCGCTCGCGCCGCAACCGCCGCCGCCTCCGCCACCCGCCGTTACCTGAAAAACGAGAAGGAGCGGAGCTTGCGCTCCGCCCCTTCGAACACCCCTCTTACCCCAGCGCGAGGCCTCGGGCGCGGACGCGGACTACCAGATCATGGGATCAGCTTTCGACGCCGGTGTCGGCTGCTGTGTCGGTCGTCTCCGTCGAACCGCCGGACGTGTGGCTCGACACGCACGCTCCGATACCCCTGTTGCCGGCGCCGTGCTTGCCGCTGGAGCGGACCGAGGCCTTGCAGGCCTGAACGATGGCCGGTACCCCGCTTTCGCTGTGCTTTTCGCCGTTGGTCCGGGCCACAGAGCTGACGCATGCGCCGTGCACGCCGCCCGCCCCGTGAGGGCAGTTCCTCGCCGCGGAAGCGACGGCGTCGCCGTGCGAGTCTGAGTCGCCGCTCGTGGCCGCCTCGGTCATCGCGAGCGCGCCCGCGGTGCCGAGGGCGAGCGCCGCGGTCGCCCCCAGGATCGCCATACGCAACCTGAACATGAATTCCCTCCTGAATCGAGCTGCCGAAGAACACCCGACCCTTCGGTGGAAGCAATAACGCCGGCCGATCGGCGATTAACCAAAGTCCGCCTACCGCAGGCTTTTTGACGTTTCGTCGTTAAACTCCCTGAAACGTCGCAGCAACCCCGGAGGAACCAATGCCAGCACTACGTCGAAGAAAGATCATCGCAACGCTTTTGAAGCTGACCGGCGGATCGCCTCGAGCGAACTCGCCACAAGACGGTCCAGGCTGCACCTGCGAAAGCTGTGTGCAGGCCTGGGGACGGCAGCAACCGTCGCGAGTCAAGCCTGCGCGCGATCCCCGTCGGCTGCGCCTCGGCCTGTACTGACCGGGAGGCGCGTCCGCGCCTGGCTCAAGAGCGAGGTCAGTACCCCGCCTCGCCGCGCGGAGATGCGCTCACACATAGATAAAAGGAGAGGGGGGCGCGCCGCGAGCAGCAGCGCCGGGAGATGGCGTAGACCGCAGCTAGAGAGCGGGCGCGGTCACTCGCGGCCACACGTCGGAGACCGTCGCCAGGCGCGACGTGATCTCGGACGAGCCGGCGATGCTGTAGATGTAGGTGACGCCGGTCGGCGCGGGCTGTCCACCGAAGCACGTTGTGCACGCCTTCTCGCCGATGTACCAGACGAGGTCGTTGGTCAGGAACCGGACCCCGGAACGACCGGGCGGAGTGGTGTTCGACACCGCGTTCGCCTGCACGCTGTAAAAGCCGACGCCGTCGACGCCGCCGGCAGCCTGGAACGTGTAGGCGATCCACCGCCCGTCGGATGAGGCGTTCGGCCGGATCCAGGCGAGCGTGGTCATGGTCGAGACGCCGCTCGACGGGTCCCAGCGCTTGATCGTGTTGGCGCCGTCGCGGAAGAACAACCGGCTGGGTACCGACGCCCAGACCGCCATCGTCGCGCCCGAGGTCGAGTAGACGAGCGAGCCGTCGCTCGCGCGTCGGATCTGGTCCGGCGCGGTCTCGCCCGTGCCGCCCACGTGGAACGTCTGGAAGTAAGCGACGTAGAGCCCGTCCGGCGAAAAGCGCAGGTAACTGTCGTCCGAGGTTGGGCTCACGCCACGACCGGGAACCGCTGGGAGCGTGCTGAGGATGCGGTTGCCCGACGGACCGACGAGGTGCCACGCGTTCGAGTCCAGGTATGTCATGAGCTTGCCGTCAGGGCTGAACGCGTACTGCCCCGAGTCGAACCCCGAGCTGTAGGTGGCGAGGACAGTCACGGTGCCGCCGGCGAGGTCGGCTTTCACGATCTGATTGGTGGGCGTTTCGTAGGCGACAGTGGCGCCGGTCACAAACTGCGGCGACGAGGCGGCCGTGTCGAATGTGCAGAGGTTGCGGGCATGCGCCGGGTCCTGGATGTCGCGGACCACGACGGTTGGATCGCCCACGACCGTGCCGATGACAAGGTTGTCGCCGGCCGGCACCGCGGCGGCGCAGTGCACGAGCGACGGGACGGGCGTGGGGATCTCGGCGCTCGTCGGCGTCGACGAAGGGACGTTGCTGGTGGTTGTGGTCGCTGAAGGAGTCGAGGTCGAGTGTGCCGCGGGCGTCGAACCGCCGCAGGCCGCGACCGTCAGCACCAGGCCCAGGAGGCCCACCCGCACGCGCACGCGGTAACAGTAGCGGTCGAGACCGCGGTCGTTAACCGTTAATTCGCGCCAGGGCGATCTTGCGTGCTGCCGTGTCGGTGCTGACGCCCTCGAGCTCGGCTCGCTTCAAGATCGCGTAGACCGCGTCCCCTATCCCAGCCAACCTGGCGTCCAGCTCCGCGCGCGTCCAGTGCAGCGATTCGAGGCCTCCTCCGTGCAGCACGCCGCCGGCGTTGATGACGAAGTCAGGCGCGTAGGCGATTCCGCGCTCACGCAGGCGGTCGGCGTCCGCGAGTGTTTCGAGCTGGTTGTTGGCGCCGCCCGCGATGACGCGGCAGCGCAGGCCGGGAATGGAGCGGGCGTTGAGGATGCCGCCGACGGCGCACGGCGCGAGGACGTCGCACTCGGCCGTCAGCGCGGCATCCGGGGCCAGGGTCTGGATGCCGTTCTCGCGAAGCGACGCGAGGCGAACCTGGTCGACATCGGTGGCGATGACGTCGGCGTCGGCCTCCATCAGCAGCTCGATGAGGCGCCCTCCCACTCCGCCTACGCCCTGGACGACGACCGTGCGCTTGCTCAGATCGTCCGTGCCGAATGCGTGGCGACAGGCCGCGCGGATGCCGTGGAGGACGCCGACCGCCGTGTCGGGCGCCGTGTCGCCCGCGCCTCCGGCGGCCTCGGTCTTGCAGAACACGTATCGCGTGACCTCACCGATCACGTCCATGTCGATGGCCGACGTGTTCATGTCCGGCGCGCAGCTGTAGAGACCACCGAGGGAGTTGATGAAGGCGCCGTACTCGCGCAGCATCCGCGCCCGGGCCTCGCCGCGCGGGATCTCGGGCGAGGGGAGCGCGATCACGGCCTTGCCGCCGCCGTAGGGGAAATCGACGCTGGCGAACTTCAGTGTCATCGCCTCGGAAAGACGCATGCCATCGCGAAGAGCGTCGGACGGCAGGGCGTAATGCTTCATCCGCGTCCCACCCGCCGCCGGACCGAGCCGGGTCGAGTGAACGCAGATGAACATCAGCGTGCCTGTCGCGCGGTCGCGGTGAGTCGAGACCGACTCTCCGTCCCACTCGCGTAAGAGGTCGTCCAAGACGACCCTCACCCTACCTGTCCCGCACAGCTGGAGAGGGAGCTCTGATCAGGCTCGCCTCGTTCATCGCTGATTTGAAGGTTTGCCCGCCGGCCAGTCCTGACGCCACAATGCGCCAGGCATGCCCCTCCTGCCGCTCGACGTCCAGAACGCCTACCGCGACCGCTATCGCGCCCTCCGCCCAGGCTGGCAGCCGAGCGGCGACCAGCTCGAGGCGATCGTGCGGGGCTACGTGACCCGGGACAGCCGCGTCCTGGACCTCGGCTGCGGCCGGGGTGGGGTGGCCGAGGTCATCTGGCAGGACGTGCGCCTGGTGGCCGGAATCGACCCCGACCCTCGTTCACTCGCCGAGCATCGCGCCAGGGGCATGCCCGTCGTCCGGGGCGTCGGTGAGCGGCTGCCCTTCGCCGCCGACTCGTTCGACCTAGTGGTCTCCGTCTGGGTGCTCGAACACCTCGCCGACCCGCTGGGCGCCTTCATCGAGGTGCGGCGGGTGCTGAAGCCTGGTGGGCACTTCGTCTTCCTCACTCCCAACCTGCGCAACCCACTGATGCTGATGAACCGGATCGGCCGGGCAGTGCCGGCGCTGCAGCGGCGTCTGGTGCCGCGGGTCTACGGCAGGGACGAGGCGGACACGTTCCCGGTGCTCTACCGCGCCAACACGGAGCGCGATATCCGCTCGCACGCGCTCGGGTCAGGCCTGCGGGTGCACGACCTGCGAGTTGTTGCCGATCCGACCTATCTCGCGCTGAACGGCCTGATGTTCAGTGCGTCGGTGATTTCGGAGCGGCTGATGCCGAAGGGGTGGGGTGTGCACCTGCTG
>DATEGB010000096.1:0-9639 GCA_035280365.1 Candidatus Dormiibacterota bacterium
GGTGTGTGATTTCAGGACATAGTGGAATCCGTTGCCGGCCATTTCTGATCTGAGCTCGTCGTACCAGCTCGGGGACCGTTCGGGTCTTGTGCACGTCGTGGAGTTCGTTGCGAACCCGGACCTCAGCCTGGCAACTTGCGCCGTGTGAACCTCGCTCGAGCGTCCGCGTGGCTGCCTCGCGGCCAAAAACCTTCCGGTATGTCCTGAGACATGACGTGGTGGACCCGAGGGGATTCGAACCCCTGGCCTCGTGAGTGCGATTCACGCGCTCTCCCAGCTGAGCTACGGGCCCACAGAACTCACGATCGCACGGCCGGAAAGCCGAGTATAGCTGCGTCCCTATACTCGGCCTTCGATGGCCTCGCTCTTCAAGCGCAGTCGCGTGCCCGAAGGCGTCGACCCGGCGCGCATCCCGCCGGGACAGACCCTCACCGCGCCCGACCGCTGGCCGCTCCTGCACTTCGGCCCCGTGCCCAAAACCGACATCGCGCGCTGGGACTTCAACGTTTTCGGCCTCGTCGAGAAGCCGCTGCGCCTCGACTACGGCGAGCTGCGCGCACTCCCCTCGAAAGAGGTCGTCGCCGACATCCACTGCGTCACTGGCTGGAGCCGTCTCGGCGACAAGTGGACCGGCGTCCCGATCCGCGAGCTCCTCGACCGCGTCCAGCCGAAGCCCGAAGCGAAGTACGTCATGGCGCACTGCGAGTACGGCTACACGACGTCGGTGCCGCTGTCCGTCCTGGACGTCGAAGACAACCTCTTGTGCTACGCGTGGAACGGCGAGGACCTGACGCCGGACCACGGCTGGCCTCTCCGCCTGTTCGTTCCGTCGAAGTACTTCTGGAAGTCGGCGAAGTGGTTGCGCGGGCTAGAGTTCATGGAACGCAACCGGCTAGGTTTCTGGGAGCAACGTGGCTATCACGACGAAGCCGACCCCTGGAAAGAGACAAGGTACTGGTAGCGGCCTGACCGGGCCGCCGATTGTCACCTTCACCTCCGATTTCGGTTCCGGCTCCCCCCTGGTCGCCGCCATGAAGGGCGTCGTGCTGGCCGGTTGTCCGACCGCGACGCTGGTCGACGTCTCCCACGAGGTGCCGCGCTTCGACGTCTCCGCGGGCGCGTTCATGCTGTTCGCGGGGACGCGGCATTTCGGCGGCGGATCGGTGCACCTGGCGGTCGTCGATCCGGGAGTCGGCTCGACGCGCCGGCGCCTGATCGTCCAGGCCGGTGGGCGCTACTACATCGGCCCGGACAACGGCCTCTTCGCGATCGTCATCGACGAGGTCGGATTGCAGGCCGTGCACGAGCTCGCCCCACGGCCCCACGGCGCGCCGACGTTCGAGGGCCGGGACGTCTTCGCGCCCGCGGCGGCCGCGCTGGCGTCGGGCGTGCCGCTGTCGTCGCTCGGCCCGCCGACCGACCCTCCGGTGCCCCTGCCGGACAACGGGCCGCGCGTGCTGTGGACTGACGGCTTCGGCAACCTGGTCACGAACCTGAAGCCGCCGGCGCGGCGGCTGCGCATCCACAACCACGACATCGTGGCCACGGCCAAGACGTACGCCGAGGCACGGCCGGGCGAGCCGTTCGTGTACGTCGGGAGCATGGGCTACCTGGAGGTGGGCGTGCGCGAAGCGCGGGCCGACCGGCTGCTGGGGGCGCGGCCGGGCATGCGCGTGGAGACGATCTAGCCGCAGCTCGCGTCTTAACAGCCAGGGTTCTTATTTTTTCGGTCGGCGCGTAGCTTTGCCCGCGCTGTGGTTCGAGTGGTCTGCCTGCTCTTCCTCCTCCTCTCCCTGGTGGGCTGCTCGAGCCCGGCCTACGCGGGCCCGCCTGCGTCGCCGGCGGGGGGCAGCGTGCGTCTTTGGCAGGACGCCGCGGTCTTCACGCTCGTCGGTGGGCTGATCGCGTCGGCGCGGCGCCGGGTGTTGGTCGAGATGTACGAGCTCGGGCGAAGGGACATCGTCGCCGGTCTCGGCGCCGCACGTTCGCGCGGAGTCAACGTGCGCGTGATCGGCGACCCGACGGTGGAAGCAAACCGCCGCACCGCGGTCGCGTTGCGGGCGCTCGGTCTGGACCCGCGGTTCTACCCGGTCGACGACAAACGGCACCAGATCGACCACGTCAAGCTGCTGGTCGCGGACGACGTGGCGGTCATCGGGGGCATGAACTGGGGTGCGCACAGCGACCGCAACCACGACTACGTGCTCGAGACGCACCTGGCCGCGGAGGTCGACCGTGCGGTGCGCGTCTTCGAGCAGGACTGGAGCTTTGCCGGCGGCCGGCCGGCGCCGCTGCTGGCGGCGGTCGGGGACGTGGCGCAGACCGCGCCGGGGGCCGAGATCCGCGCCATGCTCCTGGCGGCGCTCGAGAGAGCGCGGCGCCGAGTCCTGGCCGAGGTCTACACCCTGACCGACCCGGGGATCATCCTCGAGCTCGTCCTTGCTCACCGTCGCGGCGCGGACGTCCGCGTCGTGCTCGACCCGAACCAGGCCTACAACCTGCACTCGGCGGCGATGCTGCGCGCGGGCGGCGTCTCGGTGCGCTGGTATCCGGTCCCGCGCGGCGTGCTGCTTCACGCCAAGATCGGGCTCTTCGACGGCGAGCTGGTGCTCGGCTCGGCGAACTGGACGGTGAGCGGGCTCGGCGTCAACCACGAGCTGGACATCGAGACCGCGGACCCGCAGGCCGTCGCCGCCTACGGGTCCCGGTTCGAGTCGGATTGGGCGAGCTCGGCCGCTTAGGTGACCGCCGCCCAGTCGTCGCTGAAGCTGGTCTTGGCGATGAGGTTGTCCTCCTGGATCTTGCGAAAAGTGAAGGAGTCGTCCTCCAGCACCGTGTCGCCGGACGTGTAGTGCTTGACGCTGGCGATCGTCGCGTCGGTCAGGGTGACGCGATAGAAGTTGATCTCCCGGCCGGTGCGGTCGGTCTCGTAGAAGTTGATGGTCACCGTCTTCAACGTCTCGTTGGTGGCGCACGAGTTTAGGAACTCGGGCGAGGCGGCGTCCAGCCTGTGGGTGACCCTGATCGGCTGGTACTGACGCTTGCCTGACGCAGACCGGTCGCCAGGTCTCGCGGAGAGTCGAGCTGGAACAGATAGCCGCTGACGAGGATCTGGTCCTCGTGGCCCTTCTGGGCGCTGTCACCCTTGAAGGTTCCGCTCTTGTTGCCGACGACTTTCATCTCGATGTGAACCACGCCGGCGGTGGCGGCGCCCGCATTGATGCCGCCGGCGCGGGGCGCCAGGGCGGCGATGGCGAGCGCGGCGAGCACGGCCGCCGCCAGAAGCAACGCGAAAACGCGGGGTCGGGGGACGACGAAGGGGATGGGCATGGGCACACTCCTCTCGCTAAGCGCCGGGCGTCAACCGGCCGCCGGTATTCTGCGGCCGCGGCGCGAGGATCAGCCCGGTTAGGGCTAGCTCTGTAGCGGAGGCCCGGACGAGCCCGGCGGCGGAGGTCCGCTGGCCCCCGCGGCCGGCGGCAGGGAGCCTGGCGCTTGCGGGGCCGGCATGCCGCCGAAGCTGACCTGGGGAACGGCGCGGTCGCCCTCGTCGGCCTGGAAGAAGCCGAACGCCTTGAAGCCCAGGGCGCCGGCGATCAGCGACGTGGGGAGGGTTTGCAGCTTGATGTTGTAGTCGCGGACGTTGCCGTTGTAGAAGCGGCGGGAGAACTCGAGCTTGTCCTCGGTCGCGGTGAGCGTCTCCTGGAGGTTGGTGAAGGCCGAGATGGCCTTCAGCTCCGGGTAGTTCTCCGAGACGGCGAACAGGCTGCGCAGGCTCTGGGAGAGCATGTTCTCCGCCTGCCCGATCTTGGCCGGGTCGCCGGACGCGCCCGCGGCAACGGCGTTGGCGCGCGCGTTGGTCACCGCCTCGAGGGTGCCGCGCTCGTGGCCCATGTAGCCCTGGACGGTGTTGACCAGGTTCGGGATCAGGTCGTGCCGGCGCTTCAGTTCGACGTCGATCTCGGACCAGGCCTCCTGGGTCCGGTTGCGCGCCGCGATCAGTCCGTTGTAGGTGAGAACCAGCCAGGCGACGAGGAGGAGGACGACGACGATCAGGATGATCCAGCCCATCTCAGGCCTCCTCCCCTAGGCGTGCGCTCGACGCTGCCATCGCGTCTTCTTGAGCATTTTCTTGTGCTTGTGCTTGCGCATCTTCTTGCGCCGCTTCTTGATTACCGAGCCCAATACATCTCCCAGCGTGCGTGCTTGAACTGACGGTCGAGGTTCGGCCGCGAATCATACCGTAAGCCGCAATACACTCGTCGGCGGGATGTACTTCACCGACGCCCATGAGGAGCTGCGGCTGCACATCCGCAAATTCCTCGAGAAAGAGGTCCAGCCGCACCTCGAGGAGTGGGAGGAAAAGACTTTCCCCGACTCGATCTTCAAGCGATTCGGCGAGCTGGGGTTCCTCGGCCTGCGCTACCCGCCCGAGTACGGCGGCCAGGGTGGCGACTACTTCTCGGCGGTCGTGCTGTCGGAGGAGATGGCCCGCGCGGGTTGCGGCGGCCTGGGCATGGCCGTGGCCGTGCAGGCCGAGATGGCGACCCCGCCGGTGTTCAAGTTCGGCACCGAGGAGCAGAAGCAGCGCTGGGTCGTACCCGCGATCCGGGGCGACCAGATCGCCGCCCTGGCCATCACGGAGCCGGACGCGGGCTCGGACGTGGCGGCGATCACCACCGTCGCCAAGCGCTACGGCGACGAGTTCATCGTCAACGGCCGCAAGATCTTCATCACCAACGGCGCGCGCTGCCACTGGGCGCTCGTCGTCACCAAGACCGAGCGGGAGCGCGGGCACGCCGGCTTCAACCTCCTCGTGGTCGAGAAGGGGACCAAGGGCTTCGAGGTCACCCGGACCATGAAGAAGCTCGGCATGCATTCGTCCGACACCGCGGAGCTGCTGTTCGAGGACTGCCACGTGCCGGTCGCGAACCTCATCGGCGAGGAGGGCGAAGGCTTCAAGAACCTGATGTGGGAGCTGCAGGGAGAGCGCATGATCGCCGCCGCGGGCGCAATCGCGGGCGCCCAGCGCGTCTTCGAGTACACGAAGGACTACGCGCTCAACCGGCGCGCGTTCGGACAGCCCATCGCCGGGTTCCAGGTGATCAAGCACAGGCTCGTCGACATGGGGACGAAGATCGCCGCGACCCAGGCGTTCGTCTACCAGACCGCGGCGCAGTGGGACCGCGGCGAGTACCCGGTGCGCGAGATCTCGCAGGCGAAGCTGCTCGCGACCCAGGTCGCGTGCGAAGTCGCGGACGACGCGATCCAGATCCTCGGTGGCCATGGGTACATGTCCGAGTTTCCGGTCGAGCGGGCCTGGCGGGACGCGCGGCTGGCCCGGATCGGCGCCGGCACCGACGAGATCATGAAAGAGATCATCGCCAAGTCGTACGGCCTTTGAGCACCCCGCGGAATCTGAGGCTTCGCCGCGATTTCGCGGTGACCTCGATTTGAAGTTAGCGGCCATCCTGTTCGCCGGGTGCAAGCCCGAGGTGGCCGCCTTCGACGACCGCATCCTCGCCGTCGGGCCGAACGCGCGGGCGGCGGCGGGCCGCGGCGCCGATGTGGTGCGGCTGAGCGGGGAGGCGTGGCCGGGCCTGATCGACGCGCACATTCACCTCGAAGGCCTGGCGGACCGCAAGCTGACGCTCGACCTCACCAGCAGCCTCAGCCTGAAAGAGGCGCTGGGCAGGATCAGGGAGTGGGCGAAGCCGCTGCCCCGTGACGCGTGGGTCGCCGGCGCCGGCTGGTACAACGACGCCTGGCCGGACAGGGCGTTCCCGTCGCGGAGGCAGCTGGACGCGGCCGTGGGCGGGCGGCCCGCTTACCTGCGGCGCAAGGACGGGCACTCGGCCTGGGTCTCGACGGCGGCGCTGCGCGCGGCCGGTGTCGACAAAGCGACGCAGGACCCGGCCGGCGGGGGCATCGACCGCGACGAGGCCGGCGAGCCGCTCGGGATCCTACGCGAGACGGCGATGGACCTGGTCTGGCGTAGCGTGCCGCGCGAGACGGACTCCCAGCTGGACTCCGCGATGGCCAAGGTGCTGACGGACATCGCTCGGCTCGGCCTGACGAGCGTCCACGCCATGGACAGCGCACGAGGCCTGGCCTCGCTGCAGCGCCTGAGCGCCCGCGGCCCGCTGCCCGTGCGCGTGACCTACAACCTGCCGCTGGTCGACCTTCCTCACGCGGAGCGCATCGGCGTCCGGTCCGGATGGGGCGGCCCGTGGCTCCGGACGTGGGGGGTGAAGGCTTTCCTCGACGGCTCGCTGGGGAGCCGGACCGCGGAGATGCTCGACGGATCCGGTGCCGCGCGCCTGTCGCAGCCGGACCTGGTCGACATGATCGACCGCTGCGCTCGCGCCGAGCTCAACGTGTGCCTGCATGCCATCGGCGACGGCGCTGTCCGCAGGGCGCTCGACGCCCTTGCGTCGCACAAGAACGCGTGGAGCCGCTGGCGGCCGCGGATCGAGCACGCGCAGTGCGTGAACCCGAAGGACATGGTCCGCATGGGCCGCATCGGCGTCATAGCCTCCATGCAGCCCATCCACGCCGTCGCCGACCGCGAGCTCGCCGACGCACTGTGGCCGTCGGTCACCGAACAGGCGTACGCGTGGCGCGCCCTCGAGCGCGCGGGCGTTCGGCTGGCGTTCGGCTCCGATGCGCCGGTGGAAACCGCCGACCCGCTCGCGGGCATCGAGGCGGCGACGGCCTGGCGGCGCAAGGCGAAGTGGCATCCCGAGCTCGCCCTGACCCGGGCGTCGGCGCTCCGCGCCTACACCTCCGGCGCCGCCTACGCGGCGGGCATGGAGGAGGAGGCCGGCGCGCTCCGGCCGGGCAGGCTGTGCGACATGACCGTGGTCGACGGCGGCCAGGTCGTGGCCACCGTCGCCGGCGGCAGGCTCACGTGGCAGAGAAAGCGAGCTTGAGCTTCTCCGCGGTCTGATCCAGCGCCTGGTTGACGATCTTCACGTCGTCGAGTACGGCCATGAAGTTCGTGTCCCCGTTCCATCGCGGCACCACGTGAAGGTGCACGTGGTCGGGCACGCCGGCGCCGGCGGTACGACCGAGGTTGGCGCCGACGTTGAAACCATCGGGGTGCATCGTCTTGCGCAGCGCGGCGAGCGTGCCCCGCAGCGCGCGCGTCACGGCAAGGCTCTGGTCGTCGTCGAGCTCCTCGAAGCCGGGCACGTGCGTGATTGGCGCCACCATCGCGTGGCCGGGGTTGTAGGGAAACTTGTTCAGGATCACGATCGCGCCGTCTGGCCGCCAGACGACGAGCGCGGCGTCAGGGTCGTCAGGGTTCTCGATCGCGCGGCAGAAAAAGCAGCCGGGGCGCTGCTCGCCGCCGATGTACTCCATGCGCCACGGCGCCCAGAGACGCTTCATTGATCTACGTCCTTCTCATGCTGACGGTGACGGCGGTCTGGGGATGGACCTTCGTCCTCGTTAAGGATGCGGTCTCACAGTACCCGACCCTGCCGTTCCTGCAGATCCGTTTCGCTGTCGCGCTGGTAGTGATGGCGATCGTCGTCCATCGCCTCCCCAGCCGGCGCGAGCTGCGCGTCGGCGCCGTGATCGGGACCGTCTTGGCTGCGGGCTACCTGACGCAGACGGCCGGGCTTGCCATCACGAGCCCGGGCAACGCGGGCCTGATCACCGGCCTGTTCGTCGTGCTCACTCCGTTGCTGAACCGGCTGTTCGGGGCGCCGATCCACTGGTGGACGTGGACGGCCTGCGCCATGTCGCTGGCGGGTCTGGTCCTGCTCACGGGCGGTCCGTCGGGGATGAGCGCCGGCGACCTGCTGGTCCTCGCATGCGCGGTGCTGTTCGCGCTCCACATCGTCCTGCTGGGGCGATGGTCGCCCGGCACCTCGCCCGCCCGCCTGGCCCTGGTGCAGATGGCGATGTGCGGGCTGCTCTTCAGCGCCGGCGGAACCTGGTCGTTGCGCATGCCGAGCAGCGCGGTCTGGTTCGCCATCGTGGTCACCGGCCTGTTCGCGTCGGCCTTCGGCTACTTCATCCAGACGTGGGTCCAGGCCCACATCAGCGCCAACCGCACGGCGCTCATCCTCGCCACCGAGCCGGCGTGGGCGCTTGTCGCGGCGGTCACGCTGGCGGGTCAGCGCTTCGGCGTGGCGCAGGCGGTGGGAGCGGCGCTTGTGCTGGCCGCGATCGTGGGCCACGAAGGGGCGTCCCTAAAATTTGAGATTCATGACAAAGACCGGGCGACGGCGCCGTAACGCGTACGTTCCGCAGGAGATCGAGCCGAAGTGGCAGAAGATCTGGGACGAGCGCGGCGTGATGAAGGCGTCGGACAGCTCACCCAAGCCGAAGTACTACGACCTGGTCATGTACCCATACCCCTCGGGCGACCTGACCGTCGGGCACGCGCGCAACTACGTGATGGGCGACATCCTGGCCCGGATGAAGCGGATGCAGGGTTTCGAGGTCCTACACCCGTTCGGGTGGGACGCGTTCGGCCTGCCCGCCGAGAACGCCGCCATGAAACGCGGCGGAGGCTTACACCCCGGGACGTGGACGCGCAACAACATCGCCAAAGGCAAGCGCGAGCTGAAGATGATGGGGATCCTCTACGACTGGGACCGCGAGGTCACCAGCTGCGAGCCCGACTACTACCGCTGGACCCAGTGGTTGTTCCTCCTGATGCACGAGCGCGGGCTGGCCTATCGGGCGATGGCGCCGGTCAACTGGTGCCCCATCGACAAAACGGTGCTGGCCAACGAACAGGTCATCAACGGCCGGTGCTGGCGGCATCCTGACGTCGAGGTGGAGAAGCGTGACCTCGAGCAGTGGTTCTTGAAGATCACGGACTACGCGGACCGCCTGCTCGACGACCTGGCGCTGCTCGACAAGTGGCCGCAGAAGGTGCGCGTGATGCAGACCAACTGGATCGGGCGAAGCACGGGCGCCGAGGTCGACTTCCCCGTCGATGCGATGGCGGACGAGAAGATCCGCATCTACACCACGCGGCCGGACACGCTGTGGGGCGCGACCTTCATGGTCCTGGCGCCCGAGCACGCCCTGGTCGAGAAGGTCACCACCGACAGGAACCGCGCGCGGGTGCGCGACTACGTGGAGAAGGCCCGCAAGGAGACTGAGATCGAGCGCCTGTCGACGGAGCGCGAGAAGACCGGCGTCGCGACCGGCGGCTTCGCCATCAACCCCGTGAACGGAGAGAAGGTCCCGATCTGGGTCGCGGACTACGTGCTGGTGACCTACGGCACGGGCGCGATCATGGCCGTCCCGGCCCACGACGAGCGCGACTTCGAGTTCGCGCGCAGGTACGACCTGCCGATCCGCGAGGTGATCGCGCCTCCTGGTGGCCCGCAGAAGGTTCTGCGCGAGGCCTACCTCGGGCCGGGCACGATGGTCGGCAGTGGCGAGTTCAGCGGGCTCGACTCGGGCATGGCGATTGAGAAGATCTGCGACTGGCTGGAGCTTCGCGGGATCGGCAAGCGGTCGGTCAAGTATCGGCTGCGCGACTGGCTGATCTCGCGCCAGCGCTACTGGGGCGCGCCGATCCCCGTCGTGTACTGCCCGAACCACGGCATCGTGCCGGTGCCTCACGATCAGCTTCCGGTCGTGCTTCCGCCCGAGTACAAGCCGCTGGCC
>DATEGB010000097.1:0-6403 GCA_035280365.1 Candidatus Dormiibacterota bacterium
GGCCGCGGGCGCGGCCGGCGGCGCCATCCTGGGCCGGGCGACCGGGCCGCGGACGTCGAAGCTGGAGGTCGAGGCGATCGAGCCGCTCCACGCGGTCTGGACCGACGTCGGCTCCATCAATGACATGGTCGAGGGCCAGGGCAAGCGGGTCGTCGCGGGCGGCGTGAGCGCGTTCGTCTTTCGCCGGGGGCAGGAGGTGACCGCGGTATCCGCGGTCTGCTCGCACCTCCCGTGCGATCTCGCCTGGGACAACAACGAAGCGCACCTCGTGTGCTCGTGCCATCCGGCGCGCTTCACGGCCGACGGGCAAGCGATGGGCTCCTACGGGCTTTCGCCCCTGAACCGGGTGCACGTCCGGGTCACGGCCGCCGGCCGCATCGAGGTGATGGGCACGCTATGAACGTCCGGGCGCACCGCTCGCGCCAGCTCGCCCTCGACCGCTGCCTGCAGCTTCTCGAAGAGGCGCAGGTCCGCGGACAGGGCAGGATCGACGGGCTGCTCGGCGCCGCGCTGAGGCGCAACCTCGAGCGGGCGGGCGTGATCGCCGACCATCGCCTGGAGGGCCGGCGCATCGACCGGGTGCTCGACGACATCTTCGGCCTGCAGGCGAGCCTGCTCGGCCAGGAACCGGAGGACAGCCGCCACCACAACGGGGCGTGACAACCTCCCGGCTATGATCACCCCTTGTGACTACATCCTTTAGCTCCTCGCGCTCTTTTCTCCTCACCTCCGAATCAGTCACCGAAGGCCACCCCGACAAGATCTGCGACCAGGTCTCGGATGCCGTCCTCGACGGCATGCTCGCCCAGGACGCCCACGCCCGCGTCGCGTGCGAGACGGCGATCACGAAGGGACTCTGCGTCGTCATCGGCGAGGTCACGACTCACGCGGACCTCGACATCCAGCGCACGATCCGCGACACGATTCGAGGCATCGGCTACAACGACGAGTCGATCGGCTTCGACGCCGACCACGCGCTGATCCAGGTCTACCTCAAGGAGCAGTCGCCCGACATCGCCGCCGGCGTCAACCACTCGCTCGAGCAGCGCGAGGGCGCGAGCGACGTCGATCCCTACGAGCTGCAGGGCGCCGGCGACCAGGGCATGATGATCGGCTTCGCCTGCCGGGAGACGCCCGAGCTGATGCCCCTGACCATTTCGCTGGCCAACCGCCTGGCGAGAAGACTTGCCGAGGTCCGCAAGAGCGGCAAGCTCTCCTTCCTCCGCCCGGACGGCAAGACGCAGGTCACCGTGGAGTACGAGTACGGCAAGCCCAAGCGCATCGAGGCGATCGTGGTCTCGACGCACCACGCGGCGAGCGCGACCCAGAAAGAGATCGCCGCCGGCGTCCGCGAGCTCGTCATTGATCCGGTGCTCAAGGGCCAGGTCGTCGACGCCGGCACCAAGATCATGGTCAACCCGAGCGGTTCCTTCGTCCTCGGCGGTCCCGCGGCCGACGCCGGCCTGACCGGTCGCAAGATCATCGTCGACACCTACGGTGGCGTCGCGCGCCACGGCGGCGGGGCGTTCAGCGGCAAGGACCCGAGCAAGGTCGACCGCTCGGCAGCATATGCGGCGCGCCACGTGGCCAAGAACCTGGTCGCGGCCGGCCTTGCCGAGCGATGCGAGGTCCAGCTCTCCTACGCCATCGGCCGCGCACACCCGACTTCGATAGCGGTCGAGACGTTCGGCACCGGCAGCAAGCCAGAGGATGAGCTGCTGACCCTGATCCGGCGGCACTTCGACCTGCGCCCTGGAGCCATCATCGCGAACATGGAGCTGTTGCGCCCGATCTACCAGCCGACCGCCGCATACGGGCACTTCGGGCGCGACGACCTCGGCGTGCCCTGGGAGATGACCGACAAGGTCGAGGCGTTGCGCGCCGACGCCGCGGTCGCGGCGCGACCGAACTAGATATCCCCACGAAATCAGAGCCTTCGGCGTGATTTCGCGGGGACCCCTACATACGCCGACGCTTCGCCTGCGCGTCCGCGACACGCTGACGCGGCGCAAGGTCGCCGTGCACCCGCGCCAGGGCAAGCGCATGACGGTCTACGTGTGCGGGGTCACGCCCTATGACTCCGGTCACATGGGCCACGCGTTCACGTTCGCGATCTTCGACGTCCTGATCCGCTACATCGAGTCGAGCGGGACGCGCGTCAAGTACGTCCAGAACGTCACCGACGTCGATGACCCGCTCTTCGAGCGGGCGCGCCGGGATGGCGTGGACTGGCGCGAGCTGGCCGACCGCGAGACCAAGGTCCACCTGCGCGACATGACGGTCCTGGGATGGCGACCGCCGGACGTGATGCCCCGCGTGTCGGCCGAGATCCCGCGCATCGTCTCGGCCGCCGCCAAGCTCGCAAGGTCAGGTCACGCCTACGAGGCCGACAACCTGTACTTCGATTCGTCCTCATATCCCGGCTACGGGCGGCTCTCGCACCGCACGCGACGCTCGATGCTCCGCAAGCTGCGCGAGGAGGAGCTCCTGGGCCGGGTCGGTCCCGACGCCAAGCGGGACCCGCTCGACTTTCCGCTGTGGCGCGGCTCGCGCCCGGACGAGCCGGCGTGGCCGTCGAAGTTTGGCGAAGGCCGTCCAGGCTGGCACATCGAGTGCTCGGTGATGGCCATGCGCTATCTCGGGCCGCAGATCGACATCCACGGCGGCGGCCGCGACCTGGTCTTCAGTCACCACGAGTCCGAGCGGGCGCAGTCCGAGTCGCTGACGGGCAAGAAGCCGTTCGCGGGCGCGTGGATGCACACCGGGCTGGTTCGCTACAACGGCCGCAAGATGAGCAAGTCGCTGGGCAACCTGATCCACGTCAGCCAGGCCCTGCAGCGCGCGCCGGCGGCCGCCGTGCGCCTGTACCTCGTCTCCCATCGCTATGGGCGCGACTGGGACTTCGAGTGGCGAGGACTGGCGCGCGCGGCGCGGTTCGTGGAGAGGATGCGCAAGCTGCTCGCCGACGACAGGCGCGCCGGTGGGCGGAAGAAGGCGCCGTCCGCGAGGACGATGGCGGAGTTCAACGCGGCGCTGGCGGACGACCTCGACACGCCGCGCGCCGTCCGGGCGCTGCGCGCCGCCGTCCGTCAGAAGGACGCGGCGGCGGTGCGGGCGATGAGAGACGTGCTGCTGGGGACGGCCGCCCTCATCTAAGCGACCTCCAGCGGAGAGCCGCAGTTGGGGCATTCCATGTTGGCGTCGAGCTGGACCCGGGTCTCGCAGACTGGGCACAGCACCTCGGCGACCACCGGCGTCGCGGCCGCCTCCTCGCGCGCCTCTTCCTCCAGAGCCGCCGGCACCTCGCCGAGGTCGACCGCGGGCGCGCCGCAGTTCAGGCACACGTAGCCCGGCTGGGTCACGCGGTGGTCCTGATATTCGCCCGAGGCGTCCACCTCGACCTCCGCGAAGAGGGCGCGAAACAGCCTGCCGCCGCAACGGCGCGAGCACACCAGGAGCATTTACCTAGGCGAGCCTACGACGAAGCGTCGCCGTGCCCGCGACGATGAGCAGCATGCCGAAGCCTGCCACCACCGCGAGGTCCAGCTGCAGCGAAGACCACGTGAGGTCGGCGCCCTTGACCATGATGTCGCGCATTCCGTTCACGGCGTAGGTCAGCGGCAGCACATTGGAGATGTACTGAAGAACCTCTGGCTCGGACGAGACGGGGAAGAGGATGCCGGAAAGCAAGAACTGCGGGACGATCACGAGCGGGATGAACTGCACGGCCTGGAACTCAGAGCGGGCGAACATGCTCAGGAAGATGCCGAGGTTGACGGCGGCGATGACCATCAGCGCCTCCATGCCGAAGATGAGCAGCACGTTGCCGTGGTTCTGGATCCGCAGCACCGCGAGGGCGAACACCAGCACTTCGACCGCCTGGATCAGGGCGAGCACCGTGAACCCGAGCATGTAGCCCAGCACGATCTCGCCGCGACGCAGCGGGCTCGCCATCAAACGCTCGAGAGTGCCCTGCGAACGCTCGTTGAGGAACGACACGATGGTGATGACGAAGACCAGAAAGAAGACGATCAGCCCCACAAAGGCGGCGCCGAAGTAGTCGAGGGTGTCGTAGCTCGGCCCGCCGTACAGGTATTCAACCTTCGGAGCGAAATGGACGTTGCCCCGGCCTGCGATCGAGATCATCGACTGCTGGAGGGCCTGGAGCACGGGCGCGTCCTCGCCCGGCTGAGATCCTTCGAGGTGGACCTCTGGCGCGACGTTGCCCTGCCCGACCTGCTGGCTGAAGTCGGTGGGCAGGACGATGTAGGCGACGAGCGATCCGTCCTTCAGCTTCGCCTCGCCGTCGGAAGACTTGATGTCGGTCGTCTTGATGTGGCTCGACTGGCGCAGTGAGTCCGCTACCACCCCGCCGATCGGACCGGAATCCTCGTTGGCGATGCCGACCTCGGGGGCGCTCGAGGACCCACGGATGAGATAGCCGAGAAGCGAGAGGATCACGATCGGCGCGACGAAAAGCAACGCCAGGGTGCGGCGGTCGCGGCGGAATCCCTGGAGCAACCGCCGGGTGATGGCGCGGACCCGATGGCCGCTCATGACTCCCTCCTCCCGGCCAGGGCGAGGAAGGCTTCTTCGAGGTTCTGCGCCCCTCCCTGGGTGCGGATCTCGGCGGGCGTGCCCTCGGCGAGCAGCCGGCCGTACTGGATCAGGCCGAGGCGCTGGCAGCGGTCGGCCTCGTCCATGACGTGGCTGGAGACGATCAGTGTGGTGCCGTCGGCGGCCATGCGCCGGAAGTACTCCCAGAACTGGACGCGGAGCTGAGGGTCGACGCCGACCGTCGGCTCGTCGAGGAGCAGCAGCTCCGGCCGGTGGACCAGCGCGCAGGCAAGCGAGCAGCGCTGTCGCATGCCCCCGCTGAGCGTCGACACCACCGACCCGCGGCGGTCGTAGAGCTGGACAAGCTCGAGCGCCTCCTTGACGCCGTCCTCGGCGCCGTTGATGGCGGCGAAGAAGTGGACGTTCTCCTCGACCGAGATCGAGGGATACAGCGCGGCCTGCTGCGTCATGTAGCCGATGTGGCGGAGCACGCCGACGTTGGGCATGCGCTGACCGAGGACGGTCACCGTGCCCGCGTGGGCCTCGAGCAAGCCGCAGATGAGCCGGATGAGCGTCGTCTTGCCCGCGCCGTTCGGGCCTAGCAGACCGTAGATCTCGCCTGGCCTCACGCGCAGGGTCACGCCGTTTAGCGCCTTGAACGCGCCAAACGACTTCGAAACGTCGCTCACGTCGACCGCGTATGTCGCACTCATCTCCCTTCCTCCACTGGAGCCATGGCGCGCAGCCATGCCTCCGCGAGCTCTGTGACGGCCCTCTCGCCGCCGATGTCCAGGTGCAAAACCTTTTCCGCCACCGGGCGCGTGAGGATGTGAAAGAAGATCGGCCCGATGAACGACTGCAGCGCAAGCAGCGGGTGCATGCGACGCAGGCGTCCGGCCTCCGTCTGCGCGCCGATGTAGCCGGCGAGCAGGCCCACCACTTTGACCAGCGCCTCCCGGGCGACCACTTCGACCTCCGGGGAGAGGCCGCTTACCTCGAAGAAGACCGCGCGCATGAGGCCGGTCCGTCCCGCGACCGCGCGGTAGGCGGTGCGCGCGATCTCCGGCATGAGCACGTCCGGCGCCTGGTTCGAGCGCGCGGTGAGGACCTCGGTCACCGGGTCGAGCGGGGAGTACGCGTGCACCATGGCCAGCAGAAGCGCCGCCTTGCCGGGGAAGAGGCGGTACAGGGTTGCCCGGGAGACCTCGGCGCGGTCCGCGAGCTCGTCCATCGACAGGGCCTGCAGGCCGCGGGCGCCGACGACGTCGCCGGCGGCGGCCAGGATCCGCTCGCGCGCACCCGGCTCGGGGGGTACGTCCAGGGCCTCCAGCAGGGCCTCGCGTGACTTGAAGTGGCGGTAGAAGCTCGCCCGGGAGACGCCCGCGGCGCGGGCGAAGTCGGCCACGGTCGCCTTTGTGTCCCGGGCGAGTACCGCGGGAGCTCGATCCAGGATTCGCCGGCCCACGGCCATGAGGCAAGACTAGACAAGACGTCCCATCTTGTCAAGTCCAGTGGTCTTTACAGGCTGGGTAGGCGCGGGCCCTGTCAGTGGGCGGACCATCCTGATATGCGGTCGACGGAGATGGCGACGACCGGACCGCCAGGGCGGTCCAGCCGGTACTGCTGGTACTTCTCCGCGAGCAGGTTGAGTGCGCGTTTGGTCTCCGCCTCGACCACCCGGGCCGTGCCGTCGACGCGCACCCACCACAACTTCTCCCAGTCATCCTCGTAGTGGTCGACGAGCAGCGACACCGCCGGGCGGGCCGCGATGTTGCGCAGGCGCTTCAGGTCGGTCGTGCGCTTCGGCTTGGCGTCGACGGCGAAGTAGATCGTGTCCCCGTCGAGG
>DATEGB010000098.1:0-33185 GCA_035280365.1 Candidatus Dormiibacterota bacterium
GCTCGGCTGCGATCGATGGCGACGGCGCGGCCGACGCCGACATGCGCGCCAGGCGCCGCAGCGGGGAGTCCTGGTTTTCCAGCGCTTATGCGGCGCTCATCAGCGAGGAGAGGATGACCTCGGATTCCGAGTTCAAGGCCCACATGGCGAAGATCCTGCCCTTCTATTTCGCCGACGTCGCGAAGATCGAGCAGTTCGACTTCGACCGCGAAACCTTCTCCGCCGAGGCCGACATGATGATGAGCGTCAATAAGGAGTCGTTCTCCCACGGAGTGCTCGACCGGCTGCCCGCGCTGGATCTTCCCGCGGTGATCGCGGTCGGGGACGATGACTTCGTCTGCTCACCCGTGCAGGCGATGCGCATTCACCTACCGCTGAAGGGCTCAAAGCTGGTCATCGTCGACGATGCGGGCCACTTTCCGTGGCTGGAGAATCCGGCCATGTTCTACACGAGCCTGGAGTCGGCGCTGCAACGGGTCGGCGCGATCAGCGCAGGGGTGTCGGCCTAGCGCCACATGTCGCGCCACTGGTCGTACTGGATGACCTCGACCCCACCCAGGCGCAGCGTCTCCAGGCCGGCCGGGTCGCGGTACGCGGTCCGATAGTAGACGTGCGCGACGTTGGCGTTGATCGCCATCTTGGCGCACATCACGCAGGGCGACGCGCTGACGAACATCACCTTCCCAGGAAGCTGGGCGCCGGCCTTGATCAGCGCGTTCTGCTCGCTGTGCAGGCAGCCGCACGCGCCCGGCGTAGTCGAGTCGCAGCGATTGGGCAGCCCGCGGGCGTTGCCGTTGTAGCCGATGCCCAGGACCTGGGTCAGGTCAGGCGTCGTGATGACCGTGCCGACCTGGAGGCGTGCGCACGTCGAGCGTTTGGCCAGCTCCTCGGCCATGCGCATATACACCTCTTCGAGGGGGATGCGGTCCGGGGCGGGCGCCGGCCCCGGAAGCGGGTGGACCTCGGCCATCCAGCTCATGTTAACGGGCTTGTTTATACCCCGGTTCAGGGCTACAATTCGCAACATGTCGGTGCTCGAACTTCTGTTCGCGCTGCTTCTGGTATGCCTCATGGCGGCGACCGCCTTCCTTGCCTGGAACCTGCTCAAGCAGTCCGAGGTCAACGCGCGTGACGTCGCGGAGCTCAAGCTGCGCCTCGCCGCCGGGGGCCAGACCCAGGACTCCCAGGCCGCGGAGCTGCGCGAGCGCCTGAGCCAGACCCAGTCCGCCCTGGAGGGCCTGCGTTCGGCGATCTCGGCCCGGCATCCCATCGAAGAGGAAGCACGTGCGAGCCTGAAGCGCCTGGAGAGCATCATCGCCGGCAGCTCGAGCAGGGGCGCCGCCGGCGAGCGGATCCTCGAAGAGGCCCTGCGTCACCTTCCCCCGGAGATGCTCCAACGCAACGTCTGGGTGGGCGGCAAGGTCGTCGAGCTCGCGCTTCGCCTTCCCGGCGGCAAGCTCCTGCCGATGGACTCGAAATGGGTCTCGAGCCCCGCCCTCGAGCAGCTCGCCGAGCCTGGCCTCGACGCCAGCCGGCGCGCTCAGCTGACGGCGACAGTAGAGCGCGAGGTCGAGCGACGGGTTAAAGAGGTGAGCCAGTACATCGACGCGGCGACGACCACTCCGTTCGCGCTGGCCGTCATCCCGGACGCCGCCTACGACGTCTGTCGCAGCGCGATTGTCACGGCTCACCGGCGCCACGTCATGGTCGTCGGCTACGCGATGGCCCTCCCCTACCTGCTGACGCTGTACCAGCTGCACTTGCAGTTCGCGCGCACCGTCGACATGGAGAAGCTGCAGACGGCGCTGATCGACATCGAGCGCCATGTCGACGTCCTCGATGGCATCCTCGAGAACAAGGTCCAGCGCTCGCTGACCGTGCTCCAGAACGCCTACACCGAGGGGCGGCAGGCGACGGCCAAGATCCGGGCCTCGGCCCAAAGCGCACAGATCAGTGACCTTGCCGCCGGGCGCGCGCAGGGCGTATTTCCTGGGGAAGTCGTTTCCACAGATTCCCCCGGTGCGGAAGAGGACCTTTCCACAGAGACCCTCCGCCTCGCCCTGCTCGACTCGGTCCAGTAGGGTCGGTTTTGGGCGTTTTCCCCCCGCCATTGCCCACCCTGTGCCCAACCCGTCCGCAGGGTTGTCCACAGGTATTCCACCAAGATATTGGGGTCAAATGGCGATCCAGGCCAAATATCTTGTGTTTTAGCCTTGACAAGCCCAAAAGCCGCCCGTATAGTCGACAGCGTTACATCGAGGCCCTGGGGCATAAGTGGCGGGCATGCTCTGGGGCCTCTTCCATCCCCAAACGAATAGACCTCAAGCGACCCACTAGACGTCTCAGCAACGCGGTTCAAATTCACCCTCGCCGGGGATGATTAAGGAGGCTCTCTGAGCACAAGATGGCCAAGAATGTCGCCGACCTGACCGGGGCCCGTGCCGGGCGCGCGCAGGGCGCACCTTCAAACAAAGGCTCGAACGGCAATGGCAACGGGCACGCGAAGGGCAAAGGACTGCGCTTCGGCCGTTTCTTCACGCCTCCCGGCAGCCACGCCTACGACCTCGTCGAGTGGGAGCGGCGGACAGCGGCCATCACCGGTGAGAAGGGCCAGGTCATCTTCGAGCAGAAGGACGTCGAGGTGCCTCGCTCTTGGTCGCAGCTGGCGATCAACGTGGTCGCCCAGAAGTACTTCCGGGGCAGCCCGGGCAGCCCCGAGCGCGAGACCAGCGTCCGCCAGATCATCGACCGCGTCGTGGAGACGCTCGCGAAGTGGGGCCGCGAGGGCGGCTACTTCGCGACGGAGGAGGACCTTGGCAACTGGGCCGAGGAGCTCCGCTACCTGCTGGTGACCCAGCACGCTTCCTTCAACAGCCCGGTCTGGTTCAACATCGGCGTCCCGGGCCGGCAGCAGCAAGCTTCAGCCTGCTTCATCAACTCGGTCCAGGACTCGATGGAGTCGATCCTCGACCTGGCCAAGACCGAGGGCATGCTCTTCAAGTTCGGCAGCGGCACCGGCACCAACCTTTCGGTCCTGCGCTCCTCGAAAGAGCAGCTGTCGGGCGGCGGTACCGCCTCCGGCCCGGTCTCGTTCATGCGCGGCTACGACTCGTTCGCCGGCTCGATCAAGTCGGGCGGCACGACCCGGCGCGCGGCCAAGATGGTCATCCTCAACGCCGACCACCCCGACGTTCTCGACTTCATCCGCTGCAAGGCCGAGGAGGAGAAGAAGGCCTGGTCGCTGATCGAGGCGGGCTACAACGCCGGCTTCAACGTCCCGGGCGGCGCCTATGACTCGGTGCAGTTCCAGAACGCCAACCACTCGGTCCGGGTCACCGACGACTTCATGCGCGCGGTCATCGACGACAAGGAGTGGAAGACGAAAGCGGTGGTCGACGGCCGCACGGTCGACACCTACAAGGCCCGCGACCTCTGGAAGGAGATCGCCGACGCCGCGTGGATCTGCGGCGACCCCGGGCTCCAGTTCGACAGCACGATCCAGGACTGGAACGTCGTCCCCAAGACCGGCCGCATCAACGCCACCAACCCATGCTCTGAGTTCGTGTTCGTCGACGACACGGCCTGCAACCTGCTGTCGCTGAACCTGATGAAGTTCCAGAACGACCAGGGCAACTTCGACGTCGAGCGCTTCCAGCGCGCCGTCGACGTGACCTTCACCGGCCAGGAGATCCTCGTCTCCAACGCCTCATACCCCACTTCCGCCATCGGCAAGAACTCGGAGGCGCTGCGGCCGCTGGGCCTCGGGTACGCCAACATCGGCGCCCTGCTGATGTCGATGGGACTCGCCTACGACTCGGACGAGGGGCGGCGCTTCGCCGGCGCGATCACGGCGATCATGACCGGCCGGGCGTTCGCGCAGTCGTCCCGGATGGCGCAGGTGAAGGGACCGTTCAGCGAGTACTCCAAGAACCGAGAGCCGATGGTCCGCGTGATGGAGAAGCACCGCGCCGCGGCCCACCAGCTCACGACCTCACCCGAGTCGGCGGAAGTCGTCAACGCCGCCCGCTCGACGTGGGACGAGGCGGTCAAGCTCGGGCGCGCCAACGGCTACCGCAACGCACAGGCGACGGTCCTGGCCCCGACCGGGACGATCGGCCTGATGATGGACTGCGACACGACGGGCATCGAGCCTGACCTGGCCCTCGTCAAGTACAAGAAGCTCGTGGGGGGCGGCCTGTTGAAGATCGTCAACACGACGGTGCCGGCCGCGCTGCGCAAGCTCGGCTACGACGAGATCAAGGTCAAGGAGATCGTCGAGTACATCGACGAGAACGACACCATCGAGGGCGCCCCGCACCTGCAGGACGAGCACCTGAAGGTCTTCGACTGCGCCTTCAAGCCGGTCAAGGGCACGCGCTCGATCGCGCCCATGGGCCACGTCCGGATGATGGCCGCGGTTCAGCCGTTCATCTCCGGCTCGATGTCCAAGACCGTGAACCTGCCCACCGAGGCCACGATCGAAGACATCCAGCAGACCTACATGGAGTCCTGGAAGCTCGGCCTCAAGTGCATCGCCATTTACCGCGACGGCTGCAAGCGCTCGCAGCCGCTGTCCACGTCGCTGGACAAGGAGAAGAAGCCGGCATCCTCGGAGGTCGAGTACCGCGCCGTCCGGCGCAAGCTGCCCGACGAGCGCAAGGCGGTGACGCACAAGTTCGACGTCGCCGGCCACGAGGGCTACCTGACGGTCGGCCTCTACGAGGACGGCACGCCCGGCGAGCTGTTCGTGACCATGGCCAAGGAAGGATCGACCATCTCGGGCCTGATGGACGCCTTCGCAACCCAGACCTCCTACGCGCTGCAGTTCGGCGTCCCACTCAAGTTCATGGTCGACAAGTTCAGCCACATGCGCTTCGAGCCCTCGGGCTTCACCAAGAACAAGGAGATCCCGATCGCGAAGTCGATCGTGGACTACATCTTCCGGTGGATGGCGAGCCACTTCCTGCCGGTCGAGGACCAGGATGAGGTCGGCATCATCCGTCGCGAAGAGACCGGCACGGCGACTGCGCCCCCACCCACCACCGACCCCACCCCCTCCGCGACGGAGTTCAAGGTCGTCGCCACGCCCAAAACGACGAACGGGACAACCTCCCAGAAGATCGCGTTCGTGAACACCGACGCGCCGGCGTGCCCCGACTGCGGATCGATCACGGTGCGGTCGGGCTCTTGCTACAAGTGCCTGAACTGCGGCGCCACCACCGGCTGTAGTTAGAAGCTAACGCCCTCCCCATACAAAGAGCCGTCTGGCATCCCCAGGCGGCTCTTTTGTTCAGATGCGGTCTAGCTCCTTGCCCAACTCCTCCATCCGACGCCGCCTACTGCACCCGCCACTTCACTCGGGCCAGGGCGGCCGACAATCCAAAGATCACCAGCGCGCCGGCCAGAAAGAACCAGCCGAGTGGCAGTATCGATTCGGCGGGGGTGGACTCCGGGTTGTCCGAGGTCGGCGTCCCCGCCAGGCGGCTGACCTTGCCCGACCACAGCTCAGCTTCTTCGGTTGTGCCCGTGGCGATCGCGCTCGAGCTGGGCTCGCCGTTTTTCGGAAAGCGGCCGGTGAATGTGTTGCCCGGCATGGCTGGGAACCGGACCGTGACCCGCAGCTGGTCAGTTCTGCTCGTGCCGAGGACCTGCGCCGGGCCCGCGTAGCGGCAGTCCATGGTCAGCGCGTCGGCGGGCGCCGCGCACGTCGGCGTCGACTGATAGGCGCCGATGTCGGCCTTGAAATGGAAGTAAAGGATGAACGCCGCCGCCGAAGTGACGAGGGCCAAGACGCCGATACCGACGGCGAACACTACCTGGTACCTCGCGGCGCGGCGACGGCTGCCGGGCGGGCCGAAGTCTAGCCGCAATGGCTGACGCGCGGCAGGTGCGGCTTCTGCCGCAAATCAGGCCACCTCCTCGCAGCTATGACGCCTGTTTCGGGAAGGTGACCTCGATCAGCGGGCTGTAGCGCACCATCACGTCGACGTCGTTGCGCCGCCAGGCCCGAGCGACGTGCGGCAGAACCTGACGGCGTTCGCCCTCGCCGTCGATGACCCTCGCCAGCGCCGGCAGGTCGGCTTTCACCCGGCCCTTGAGGTGAAACGTGAACCGCGGATCCGCCTCCAGGTTCAGGAGCCAGTCGCGCTTCTCGCGCCGGGGCATGCCGCTGATGTAGACCCGGTCGTCGATGTTGTGGAACACGATCTCGATCCGCCGCGGCCTGCCGCTGCGGCGACCGGTGGTCGTGATGTCGATCACGCGCCCGCGCTCCAACTCCGCCTGGATCGCGTCCTTCGTCGTCGCCATGACTGCGAGCGACTATCCGGCGGTGGCGGGTTCTATTCCCTCGCGGATCTCGGAGAGCGACCGCCTCTGCCGGCCCGCGGGGTCGAAGTTTCCGGCAGCCAGCCAGGCTTCGAACGCGGCGCGGCATCGCGGCCACTCGCCGTCGGTTATGGAGTACCAGGCCGTGTCGCGGTTGCGACCCTTGACCACCCGGTGCTGGCGGAACACTCCCTCGTAGACGAAACCGAACCGCTCCGCCGCCCGTCGCGAAGCCGCGTTGGCGGCGTCGCACTTCCACTCCAGGCGTCGGTAACCGAGGACGTCGAAGGCGTGCCGGGCCAGCACATAGATCGCCTCCGTCGCCTGGCGCGTGCGCTGGAGCTGCGGCGAGAGCCAGATGTGCCCGATCTCGATGACCCCGTGCTCCGGCACGATGCTCATCAACGTCGCGATCCCGTGGGCGGCGTGGGCTTGGCGGTCGACGATCGCGAAGGCAAGAGGGTCGGGCGTCGCGGCGTGCGCCCGCAGCCACCTCAGGAAGTCGTCCTTGTGGGCAAACGGTCCGTAGGGCAGGTAGTGCCATGAGTCGTCGGCCCCCTCCGCGGCGGCGAAGAGATCCTCGCCGTGGCGGCCCACCACCAGCGGCTCGAGCAGCACCGTCCTGCCGGCGAGGGGCTCACGCCGCGGCGGTCTGGCCGGGCGCCAGGAAAGTTGACCCATGGCGGTCATTTATTGTCCCGTGAGTGGCACGCACCCGCGGGACACTCTAGTGGACCACACCGCACCGGCCATCCTCGAGCTGGGCCTGCTCCTCCTCCTCGCCGCCATCGCCGGCCGCGCCGCGCGAGCGATCGGCCTGCCGGCGGTCATCGGCTACCTCGTCGTAGGCGTCCTCGTCTCGCCGTTCACGCCCGGTTACGTCGCCAACCGCGAGCAGCTGTCGATCCTCGCCGACGTCGGCGTGGTTCTCCTCCTGTTCGAGGTCGGGATCGAGATCAACCCGCTGCGGATCGCGCGCGAGGCGCGCCGCCTCCTGACCGTCTCCCCTCTGCAGGTTGCGATCACGTGGGCGCTCAGCGCGGCGGTCTGCCTCGCCCTCGGCCTCGGCGGGCCCGGCGCGGCGATGATCGGCCTATCGATCGCGATGTCGTCCAGCGTCGTGGTCGTCAATATCACGCGCAGCCGGCGCCGCACCACCGACCCCGCGACCGACGAGGAGCTGCTCGGGTGGAGCCTCATCCAGGACCTGGTCGGCGTCGCCGCGGCGCTGGTGCTCGTGGTCGTCCTTGGCATTGGCGGCCGGTCCGGCCTGCTCGCCATCGGCGGGGTGGTCGCCTTCGCTGTCCTGGCGGCGTTCGCCGCGTTCGCGCTGCCGTGGCTGCTCCGGCGTCTGGTGACCGAGCATGACCTTTTCCTGCTCGTCTCCGTGGCGGGCGGACTGCTGGTGGCCGGCGTCGGCTCGCGCTTCTTCGGCATTCCCCTCGCCCTGGCCGCCTTCGTCGCGGGACTTGTCATCACAGAGAGCCCCGTCGCCGCCGAGGCGCGGCAGCGCCTGCTCCCTTTCCGCGACCTGTTCGCGGTGATGTTCTTCGTCGCCCTTGGGACGGTGATCGACCCCGCCGCCATGCCTCGAGCCGTGCCGTGGCTCATCGCTTTCCTCGGCCTGGTCGTCGTGGGCAAGGTGCTGGTGGTGTGGCTGCTGGCTCGCGTGGCGCGCCTTCACGCCAACCGCGTCCAGCTCGCGATCGGTCTCGGCCAGGTGGGCGAGTTCAGCTACGTCCTGGGCGCCCTCGCCCTGGGCGCGGGCTTCATATCCGCCCAGGTCAGCTCAGCGCTGGTGGCGGCGGTGGTGGTCTCCATCGCCGCCTCGTCGATCCTCGTCCGCCTTCCCCGCCGAATAACTTCCTGAGCGCTGTCGTTGAATGGAGAAATGAGCGCCGACACCAGGAGCGCAACCGGCGTCACGCCTCTCGAACGCAGCGAGCGCCCCATCGGACCTGGCGTCGACATCGGCCACGTCCACCTCAAGACCGCCGACATCGACCGCGTGCACAACTTCTACGTCGGCATCCTCGGGTTCGACGTCGTCTGGCGCCACCCGACCGCGCTGTTCATCTCGTCCGGCGGGTACCACCACCACCTCGGCTTCAACACGTGGGAGTCGAAGGGCGGCTCTCCCCCGCCCCCGGGCGCGACGGGCCTGTACCACGTCGCGATCCGCTATCCGACCCGGGCCGCGCTGGGCGACGCGTTTCGCAGGCTGGTCGCCGCCAACTGGCCCCTCGACGGCTACAACGACCACGGCACGCACGAGGCGCTCTACCTGAGCGACCCCGACAAGAACGGCCTCGAGCTCTACTGGGACCGACCCGAGGACCAGTGGCCCCGCGACGCAAAGGGCCACCTCGCGTTCGGCAACAGGCGGCTCGACCTCGAGGGTCTGCTGAAAGAAGGCGCCTAGGCGGCGCGCGTTCGGGCGGGCAGCCGCGTCACCACCGGCAGCCCGAGAAGCGTCACCGCGGCCATCGCGCCAAGCGCGAGGTAGGGGTTCGCGATCGCGGCCTGGACGGCGAGCACCACGACAAGGCCGCCCAGGTTTCCGGACATCATCAGGAATCCGACCGCCGCGCCTTGCCGCTCGGGCCCGGCGTGGATCTCCGACCAGTCGAGCACCACTGGCAGCGCCGCGAGCAGGACGAAGCCGGCGGCGAACAGCCACGCGCCGATCCACACCACGTTGTGGAGCACCGCCACGGCGACGAAGGCGATGGTAGACAGGCCGAGCGCGGTCAGGAGCACTACCCTGCGTCGGTCGGCTCGCGCGGCGGACGTGGGCAGGATCGCGGCGCCCGCGATGCCGGCGAAGGTGAGCACCGCGATCAGCAGCCCGGCGGCGTCGCCCTCGCCGAAGGGCTCGAGGATGGGCTGCAGCCAGGTCGCAAGCGCGTTGTACACGCCCATGCCGATGAAGACCAGGGCGGCCAGCGTCCACATGAACCGGTCCCGGAGCAGCCAGCTGAGGCTCACGGCCGCGGCCGCGTCGTCGGGGAACCGCGCCGGGAAGCGCAGGGCGACGAGCATCAGGACTGCGGCGACCACCGCCACCGCGGCCTGGACGCTCAGCAGCACCGGCAGGCCGCCGGCGTCCATCAAGGGTCCAGCCATCAGCACCGCGGCCAGGATGCCCGCGAAGAGAGCCGCCGTCCCGACCGAGATCGCGGTCGCGCGCTCGGCCGGGGCGAACCACCTCGCCGCGACCTTGTTGATGCTGTTGAGCACGAGCGGCTGCCCGGCCGAGATCACGACCTGACCGGCCAGCTGCCAGGCGAAGGAGGTCGGCGCGACCAGGCGCAGGAGCGCGCCCACCGCTGTCAGCACGGCGCCGGCGCCCAGGGCCTGTCCGAAGCGCCGGTCGAGCCAGCGGCCGGTCGGCAGGGCGAGGACGATGTAGACGAACGGAAACACGGCGGCGAGGTCGCCGACTAGGCCAGCGCTGACGTGCATCGCCGCCGCGCTGCGCGTGTCGACGGCGGCGAACGTGAGCCACAGCAACTGCGTCGACGCGGCGAGCAGCGCGTAGGCGGCGAGCACGAGCCTCTGCGTCATCGGTTCAGCCGCGCGTACGCGCCGTGCAGCGCGCCGTAGAAGCGTTTGAACTCGGAGTACATCGGTTCATAGACCTCGCGCGCGGTCGGCGAGGGTTCGAAAACGTCGGAGACACGAACCAGGCTCGGCACGTCGTCGAGGGAAAGCCTGCCCAGGGACATGGCGGCGAAGAGCCCCGCGCCGCGCAGGCAGGCGAACATCGGGTCCGCGACCCTCTCGATGCGCCGGCCCAGCACATCGGCGTGGACCTGGCACCACAGCTCCGACTGCGCGCCGCCGCCCAGGATGCGCAGCGACGGTATCGGCCGGCCGGCGAATTTCTCCACCGCGTCGAGCAGCCACCGGGCGTTGAACGCCACACCCTCGAGCACCGCGCGGACCAGGTGTGCGCGCGCCGTGTCGATGGAGACGTTGAGGAACGCGCCGCGCAGGGTGCGGTCTTCGACGGGAGTGCGCTCACCCTTCAACCACGGTGTGAAGATGACCCCGCCCGACCCGGCCGGAGCCGTGGCCGCGAGCGCGCACATGTCGTCGTAGCCGCCCTCGGAACTTCCCACCGCGTCGCGCAGCCACTCGAGGCAGAGGCCCGCGGTCTCGTGGTTGTTGGCGACGAGGTAGGCGTTCGGCCGCAGTCCCGGCACGGACGCCATCTGATGCAGCACGTCGGTGCGCTTGAACGGCACCTCGCAGGCGATCCAGGCCGTCGTGCTGATGGTGACGTGGGCCTGGAATGGCGCGACGGCGCCCGACCCGACGAACGACCCGTGAAGGTCGGGCACGCCGGCAACGACCGGCACACAGGGAATGCCGAGGCCGTCCGCGACTTCGGGCAGGAGGTCGCCGATCACGCTGCCCGTCGGCACGAGCGGCGGCAGCTTCGCGGCGTCACGGCCGGAGCGGCGGACCAGCTCAGGCACGTAGGCGGCCTTCGCCCCGGGCCGGTTGTCCGTCAGCCAGGACAGGATCATCGAGGCCGGGGTCGCCACCGCCCTCCCCGTGAACCGAAGCCCGAGGTAGTCGAGCGGCTCCAGGAGCAAATTCGTCTTCGCGTACAGCTCGGGCTCGCAGTTGCGCATGTACAGCTCGTGGCCGAGAGGGTCGGCGCCATTGGGCGACGGCGCACCGCCCGTCAGCTGGACCCAGCGCAGCATGTTGCCGGGCGAGTAGCCGAACAGGCTCAGCGGACCGCCCACGGTCTTGGCGGCGAAGCGCCCGCCTCGCGTGTCCGCCCAGAGCCTGCACGAGCCCACGGCGCGACCGCCCGCGTCCACAGGCACCGTCGACCCCCACTGCCCGGTGATGCCGACGCCGGCGAGGTCGTCGGCGCGGACCTCGCCGGAGCCGATGATCGCGCGCACGCCCGCCTGGATCGCGTCCCACCACTCCGACGTGTCCTGGACAGCTCCGCCGTCCGGAGTGTAGGTCGTGTGCACCGCGGCCAGGGCGTGCGCAAGGACCTCCCCGCGCGGCGACACCGCGCCTGTCTTGGGCCCGCCCGTGCCGAGGTCGACGGCGAGGATCCAGGGCTCAGCCACGACCGTCGGTCGGCGCCACCTCGTACATCGCGTCGAGCGCGGCGGTGAACAGCGTGTCGAGCACATCGTTCCCGGCGGGGGTGCCGCCGAGACCGTAAAGCGCTCCGCTCTTCGGCTCGGCCCGCCGTGGGTGCTTCGCGTACTCGACCGCATCGCCGATGTCGGCGACCAAGGCGTCGGCCACCCCGGCCGCGGTGTTCGGCCGCGTCACGCAGAAGTGCAACGCGGGAGGCAGATGCAGCGCGTTGAGGCGCCATCCGCGTGCGATCAGGTGGTCGTTGACGTGATAGATGTTCAGCTCCGGCGCGCGAAACGCAACCAGGAACGTGGGGTCGCCGATGACCTCGAGCTCGGGAATGGCCTCGACGCCGGCGCGGATCTTGGCCCCCGTGTCGAAGATCGCGCGAGCAACCTCCAGGTAGCCCTCTTCGCCCAGGCTCACCATCGCGGCCCAGGTGGCCGCGACCAGGCCGCCAGACCTGCTTCCGGCCAACCCGGGCGAGAAGTAGATCCCGCCGGGCCAGTCGGGGAAGTTGAAATACTGGTGGCGGCGCAGGTCCGCATCCCGGTAGAGCAGCACGCTCGTGCCCTTCAGCGCGTAGCCGTACTTGTGGGTGTCGGCGGAGATCGAGGTCACGCCGGGGACGCGAAAGTCAAACCGCGGGACCTCAAGGCCGAGCCGCTCGCCCCAGGGCAGGATGAAGCCGCCGAGGCAGCCGTCGACGTGCAGGCCGATGTCGTGCTCGAGCGCGAGCGCGCCAAGCTCTTCGATCGGGTCGACAACCCCATGCGCGTAGTTGGGCGCCGAGCCGGCGAGCGCGATGGTGTTCTTCGTGATGTGGTCGCGCACCCAGTCGACGTCGACGCGCCAGTCTGGCCCCAGCGGCGCTCGCAGCATCTCGATGCCAAGCAGGTGGCCCGCCTTCTCCAGCGCGACGTGCGCCGTGACCGGGATGATCACCTGGGGCTCGGTGATCCCTTTCTCCTTTCGCGCGCGGTCGCGGTAGGCGAGCATCGGGTTGATCAGGCTCTCGGTGCCACCGAACGTGATCACGCCGCAGACCCGCTCGTCGCCGTGCAGCATCGAGCGCGTCATGGCGACGATTTCGGCCTCGAGCTTGGTCGCGCTGGGATACATGTCGCGCTGCAGGACGTTGGCGTGCGCGAAGAGCCGGAACGCCTCGGTGAGGAATGCATAGTGGTCGTGGCCGCCGTGGTAGATGGAGCCGGACACCCGGCCCGCATCAGCGATCCGGTCTTCCTCCTCGGCCATCGTCCGCAGTTCGTCGAGGATGCTCTGCCTGTCGCGCGCTCGAGCCTCGAGCGCGGAGTAGGTCTTGAAACGGCCGCGGTAGGGATAGAAGTCGATCAGCGGCCCGTCGTCGGACATGCCGCGGCCAGCTTAAACGTATGCGTGTCTGCGGACAGGGTTGACCAGCTCGCCGATACCGTCGATCCGGATGGTGGCGACATCACCGTCGCGCAGGGTCACGTCTGAAGGCGGAACGATCCCGGTCCCCGTCAGCAGCAAGCAGCCCACCGGAAACCGCTGGTCCCGGCCCAGGAACGACAACAGCTCGGGAATCGAGCGCCGCAGCGCCGAGGTCGACGTCTCGCCCCAAAACATGACCGCATCCGCACGACGGATCTCGAGGGTGATCTTTCGGTCCACCGGCGAGTAGTCCCAGGCGAGCGCGATCGCCGGTCCGAGAGCGCAGCAGCCGTCGTAGACCTTCGCTTGCGGCAGGTAGAGCGCGTTCTCGCCCTCGATGCTGCGGGAGCTGACGTCGTTGCCGATCGTGTAGCCCACCACCTCCAGGCGGCTGTTGCACACGACCGCGAGCTCGGGTTCGGGAACGTCCCAGGTCGAGTCGGACCGGATGTGAATCGTCTCCCCCGGTCCGCGCACGCGGCCGGCGGTGGCCTTGAAGAAAAGCTCGGGCCGCTCGGCCGAGTAGACCCGCTCGTAGGGGTCGGCGCTGACCGCCTCCTCGGCGCGGGCGGCGAGGCTCCGCTGATACGTCACTCCCGCCGCCCAGACCTCCTGGCTCTGGATGGGCGCCAGCGGCACGCCCTCGGGCACCTCGACAGAGATGGCGCGCCCGATGAGGCCTTGAACCTCGTCCAGCGACAGCGCCAGGACCTCGTCCAGCGAGGCCGAGAGCCGTCGCCAACGCTCGTCATGCCTCACGAACAGGCCCGCGTCGAACCGGACTAGCTGCTCCACGCCGACCCGGTGGGGTACTCGAAGCGCGCGACTGACTCGGGCCGCATCGTGACGCTGTAGCCCGGCGCGCTGGGCGCGACGTAACAGCCGTCCCTGATCACCACAGGGTCGAGGAAGTGCTCGTGCAGGTGCTCGACGTACTCGAGCACGCGATTCTCCAGCGAGCCGCTGACCGCGATGTAGTCGAACATCGAGATGTGCTGCACGTATTTGCACAACCCGAGCCCGCCCGCGTGCGGGCAGACGGGGACGCCGAACTTCGCGGCCAGCAGCAGCACCGCCAGCACCTCGTTGAGGCCGCCAAGGCGGCAGGCGTCGAGCTGGCAGAAGCCGATGGCCTCGGCCTGGAAGAGCTGCTTGAAGATGACGCGGTTCTGGCAGTGCTCGCCCGTGGCCACCTTGATCGGCGCGATCGCCCGCGCGATGGCGGCGTGGCCGAGCACGTCGTCGGGGCTCGTCGGCTCCTCGATCCAGTAAGGCTCGAACTCGGCCAGGCGCCGAACGTTGGCGATGGCGTCGCCGACCTCCCAGACCTGGTTGGCGTCCATCATCAGGCGGCGGCCGGGGCCGATCTCCTCGCGCACGATGCGCGCGCGCCGCATGTCGTCCTCGATCCGCTGACCCACCTTCATCTTGACGTGGCTCCAGCCCGCGGCCACCGCCTCCCGGCAGAGCGCGCGCAGCTTTTCGTCGGAATAGCCGAGCCAGCCGGCGGAGGTCGTGTAGGCGGGGTAGCCCGAGGCAACCATCTCTGCCTCGCGCGCCTTCCGCCCAGGCGCCATGCCCTCGAGGATGCGCAGCGCCTCGTCGGGCGTGAGCGCGTCGCTGATGTAGCGGAAGTCGATGGCCGAGACGAGCTGCTCGGGCGTCATGTCGACGAGCAGCTTCCATAGGGGCTTGCGCTCGACCTTGGCGTGGAGATCCCACACGGCGTTCACGAGCGCCGCCGAGGCGAGATGGATCGCGCCCTTCTCCGGCCCGATCCACCGCAGCTGCTGCTCGCCCGTGACCGCGCGCCAGAAGCCGCGCATGTCGCGAGTGATGTCCTCCAGCTTGCGGCCGACGACGATCGGCGAAAGAGCCTTGATGGCGGCGACGACGACTTCCGTCCCGCGACCGAGGGTGAACGCGAGCCCATGGCCCTCGAGACCGTCCCCGGCGTCGGTGCACAGCACGACGTACGCCGCCGAGTAGTCGGGCGCCGTGTGCATGGCGTCGGAGCCGGCCAGCGTCCGCGAGGTCGGGAACCTCAGGTCGTGGACGCCGGCGCTGACGATGCGGTGCGACACGTCTAGCCCTTGATCGCGCCGACGAGAAGGCCGCGCGCGATGAACCGCTCGAGCACGATCGCCATCGCGATGACGGGCCCGATCATGATCAGGATGAGCACGGACATGTACCACCACTGCGGTCCGCGCGTGGCGTTCTGCGCGGCCACCGTCAGCGGCAGGGTCTGAGCGTTGGCGCTGGTGAGGAACAGGGCGATCAGGTACTCGTTCCACGCGAAGACGAGGACGAACAGGAAGGTGGCGACCAGGCCGGGCACCGCGAGGGGCAGCACGATCGAGCGGAAGATGCGGTAGGGCGACGCGCCGTCGATCGCCGCGCTTTCCTCCAGCTCGAGCGGGATGCTGTGGAAGTAATCTCGCATGAGCCAGACGACGATCGGGAGGTGCGACGCTACGTAGGCGATGATCAGCGCGGCCCACGTGTCGAGCAGCTCGAACTGCTGGAAGAAGATGTAGATCGGGATCACCACCGCGACGGGCGGCAGCATGCGCTGCGAGATCATCCAGAAGGCGATGTCGTCGTTCCCCACGGCGCGTTTCGATCGCTTCGCGATCGTGTTCAAGAGGAGGAGGAACAGGCCGAAGCCGGCCACCGCGCCAACCGGCCAGGGGGCGTGGGCGACGACCACGACCACGGCCACCGCGACGCCCGCGACGAACGAGCCGACCGCGCCGAGGGTCACGCGGTAACGCATTCTGACCAGGCCGTAGGCGGCCATCGACCCGAGGAGCAGGGTGATCGTGGTGCTGGTGAGGCCCACGACCACGGTGTTCAGGTACGGCCGGAAGGTGTCCGGGCCGAGGTCGACGAAGATGTAGTGCCAGTTGTCCAGGGTCGGCTGGAAGTCGCGCCAGGGGACGTAGAACGGACCGCCGTTGACGTCGAGCGGGATCTTGAACGCCGTGATCGCGAGCCAGTAGAGAGGGAAAAGGACGACGAACGTCCACGCGAAGAGCAGGACGTACGACACGGCCATCGTGGGGAAGCCGATGGTGCTGGTCGACACCGAGTTGGCCCGGCGCAGGATCGCCATGGCTAGGACATCGCCGCGACCCGGCGGCGGAAGAGGTTGACGTACGTCACCCCGACGAAGGTGACAACGATGAGCAGCATGTAGGCGACGGCGGCCGAGCCGCCGATGTCGAGCGCGCGCCAGATCGTGTACGCATGCAGCGTCAGCGACTCGGTGGCGGTGCCGGGCCCTCCGTTGGTCAGCACGTTGGGAAGGTCGACGATCTTGAAGCCCTCGATGAGCCGGATCAGGATGATCGTCGAAGTCGCCGGCAGGATGAGCGGAAAGGTGATCCGCCAGAACACCTGCCAGCGGTTGGCCCCGTCGACCACCGCCGCCTCGACCAGCTCATGCGGCAGCGTCTCGATCGAGGCGAGCAGGACGATGAAGATGAACGGCGTCCACTGCCAGATGTCGCCGATCATCACGGCCAGCCGCGCGCCCCACGGGTTGGTCACCCAGCTGACGTCGACGAGCCCGAAGTGAGCCCACAAGGGGTAAAGCGGCCCCTTGTCGGTGTCGGTGAGCATCCGGAACAGGTAGGCGACGCCCACCGGCGTGATCATCATCGGCAGCAGGAAGACGACCCGGAAGAATCGCCGGCCGGGCAGGTGCTGCACGACCAGCAGCGCGAGCCCCAGGCCGATCAGGTACTGCAGGCTGACGTCGGTCCCGACGTAGACGAGGGTCACGACGAGCGTCCCGGGCCGGCCGCTGGTCAGGACCGTGTTGACTACCAGGAAGATCAGCCCCGCGCCGCCCACGGCCGCGACGACGCGGCCGACCAGCCCGCCCATCGTCTTTCCTGGGTCGCGCACGTAGCGGTAGAGCAGGTAGGCGATCAGCCCGTAGGCCGCGACCAGGACGGCCCCGCTGGCCGCGGTCGGCCGGCCGATCAGGCCGAGGAAGTGGACCTGGTCGATCCCAACCAGAAGCTTCTGGTAGTTGTCCAGGCCGACGAAGTTCAGCTGCACGCCGCCCTCGGCAAAGCTCAGGCGCGACAGCGAGACGTAGAGCGACGCGAGGAGTGGAAAGATCGAGAACGCGAGGATGACGACGACCGCCGGCAGGATGAAAACCCCGCCGGCCCAGCGGTCTGCCCCGGCCGCCATGCGACGGAATGCAGGCACAGCCAGACGCAAGCCGCGGGTCGACACGTAGCCGCTCACTCTAGAGTGGTCCTCTTCTTCCACGGGTTGCTGGCCAGGCGGAGCGGCGAGGCGATCGCGCCTCGCCGCTTGTCGCCCCCCGGCGTTACTTCGTGACGCTCAGGCTCGCCTTGTAGGCGTCGAGCTGTGTTTGCCGGCCGATCTCATCGGTCTTTTTGTTCCACTGCGACGTGATCTGGGCCATCGTCGCCTGAGTGCCGAGCTCGCCCGCGAGGAACTGGGCGAGCGCCGTATCGAGCGCAGTTCCCTCGTAGAAGGCCGACTGCTGGATGCGAAGGTCCAGCACCATGTTCGGGCTCTGCAGGCTCGCCTGTATCGCGCCGAGGTAGTTCTTGGCCGCCGTCTCACTCATGCCCGACGCCTCCCACGGGCCGAGGTTGTTGAAGTGGGACGAGCGATAGGGGTTGAAGCCGGTCTTGCCGATCGTGACGTCGACGCTCGACTGCGGAGGCTGGGACATATAGGAGAGGAACGCGAACGCCGCATCCTTGACTTTTGCAGGCGCGGCCTTGTTGATCGCGCCCGACCATCCGCCGAAGGCCGCGAAGGGTGAGTGGTTGATCCCGTTGGTGGCGTATGGGCACAGCGTGGAGTTGCAGTCCGCGAGCTGCATCGTCGAGCGGTCGAGCACTTGCTTCGAGCCGGGAAGGATGACCGCGCCGACCTTGTCCTGGACCTTGGACTGCGTCTTGTCGACCGCCAGCGGGCCGATGTCGCCCCAATCGAGCGACAGTGCGCAGCGCCCGGTGACAAACAGGCCGCGCGAGTCGCCGACGTCGTTGTTCAGCTGGTCGGGCGGACCGAGCTTGGACAATGTCTTGTAGATGGTGAGCGCCTTCGCGGCGCCCGGGTTGTTGAAGAGCGGCTGCAGGTTGTTGATGTCGAAGAACGCGCCTTGCTTGGTGCCCTGGCTCTGTAGGAACGCCGCGGCGATGGAGATGTACATCCAGTACGACTGGGCGCTGCGCTTCATCGCCAGGCAGGACCCGTAGTCCGGCTTGCCGTCGCCGTTGAGGTCCTTGCCCTGGAAGTGCTGGGCGATGCTGATGTAGTCGTCCCAGGTCTGCGGCGGCTGCAGGCCGTCCTTCTGGAGGAGGTCGGTCCGGTAGTAGACCATCTGGAAGTCGCCGTCCAGGGGGACTGTGTAGACGTGGCCCTTGTAGGTGGCGCTGAAATCGCGGAAGAACGGTGCGATGTCGTTCCACTGGAGGGCGGAGTCGTTCTGGACTCGGTTCGTCAGGTCCTCGAGGTAGCCCGGCGTCGCGTAGTCGCCCATCCATTGCGGGTCGAAGACGAACGCGTCATAGGAATTCGTCTTGGTCGCCATGTCGGTGAGGATCTTCTGGTAGAGGTCGGAGAAGGGCACGGTGATGACTTCGATCTTGGCGCCGGTGAGCCTCTCGAAGTCCGGTCCGCGGCGCTGCAGCGGCTCCGCGATCTGGGGGCCCGTGAACGTCACGACCCGCACCGTCGTGCCGCTGAACTTGGTGTTCGACGTCGTGTTGTTGGAGGTCCCGTTGGAACAGGCCGCGAGCGCAAACGCCGCCCCCACCACCAGGACCAGGGCTCTCGCCAGGTGTCGGCTCATCTGTTTTCTTTTCCCCTCTGAATCCGCAATCCTGCTGCCGTGCCGAGGGGCACCGGGGCACACGCCCCAGCGCCCGAATATGGGATGTTTAGCCCCTCTGGACGGGTTTGTCAAGCGGTGAGATGGCCTTTCCGGCCCTATTCATCCGATGACTCCCGGCCAGCCGCCTGGAGTGCGAACTGCTGCAGAGCGCGGTGGAACAGCCCCACCAGGACCGCCACCGGCACCAGCGAGATGACCAGCGCGGCGGCGGCCGTCGGCCAGTTGAGCTCCCGCTCGAAGGTGAAGAAGTCGCTCATCGCCACCGGCACGGTCTTGATCTCGCCGGACGTGAGGACGAGGGGAACGAGCAACAGGTTCCAGTCGATGACGAAGACCACGATCCCGGTCGCGACCACCGAAGGCGCAACCAGGGGCAGGATGACCCGGATGAGGGTATGCCAGAGTCCCGCACCGTCGAGGACCGCGGCCTCCTCCCACTCGACCGAGAGCTGGCGGAACGCGCCATGCAGGACGTACACGGCGAGCGGAGCCGTAACCGCGGCTTCGCTGAGGACGATGCCCGCAAAGGTGTCGATCAGGTGGGCGCGGCGCGTCAGGTCGCTGAGCGGTATGACGTAGGACATCGCGGGCAGGCTCGCCAGGACCACGAAGCCCGGCGCGAGCACCGCCTCTGCGCGCGCGCGAGAGCGGGCGAGCACGTACGCGGCCGGGTACGCGACCGCGATCGTGAGCAAGGCGGCACACGCGGCGGAGGCGGTGCTGGTGGCGAGCTCCTGCCAGAAAGTGGGCTCGGCCACCCCGACCTCGGCGAAGTGCTCCAGTGAGAACGAGCCCGCCCACGACGGCGGCCGGGTGGAGTTGTCCGGGACGACGCCAAACGCGGCGATCGCGGTCCATGCGAGCGGCACCAGGAACACCACCAGCGCGAGGGCGACCAGGGAGACGCGTGTCTTCATCCGGAGTCGCGCTCCGCTGACAGGCGGATGTAGAGGATGCCGACCGCGAGGACCGCGGCGGCGATCAGCCAGGCCGAGGCCGCGCCCGCGGGCCACTCGTTGGTCTCGAACGCGGCCGCGTAGCTGTAGAGGGCCGGCGTCAGCGTCGCGCTCCCCGGTCCGCCGCCGGTGAGGATCAGTTCGGCGTCGAAGCTGCCCAGCGCGAGGCCGGTCACCAGCATGGTGACCGTGATCAGGAGGGGCCGGATCGAGGGGACGGCGACGTCGAGGATCTGACGGAGCCACGAGGCGCCGGAGAGCCGGGCGTCGTCCCAGCGCTCGCGCGGAATCGAGGCCAGACCGGGAAGCAGCAGAAAGGCGACGAAGGGCGCAATCCGCCATACCTCGACGATGACGACGACCGGCAGCGCCACGCGAAGGTCGCCGAGGGGCGACGTCACGTCGGGAAGGCCGAGCCGGCCGAGGACGAAGTCAAGGATGCCGGTGGTCGGGCCGAGGAGGAAGTGCCACATGACGCCGCTGCCGATGGGGCTGATGAGCCAGGGCAGCAGGAGCAGGACGCGAAGCGCCGCCCGACCGCGCAAGGGTTCGCGGAGCAGATAGGCGATGCCGAAGCCGACGACGATCTCGAGCGGGACGGCGGCGGCCACAAAGAGGGCGATATTGCGTGCCGCCGCTCCGAACTGGGGATCCTGCAGCACGGCGCGGTAGTTGTCCAGGCCGACGAAGCTGAACGAGGTCGTGAACGGCGAGTAGGTGGTGAAGGTGGCCAGCAGTCCCAAGAGGGCGGGCCCGATCAGCCATCCACCGAGCAGGATGATGAGCGGCGCAATCAGCACGATCCGGTCGCGTCGGCTGAGCCTCAATTAGTTGGCGCCCGTCTATTTAGCTCCTGTCATGCCCCCGTCGATGACGAGCCCCGAGGCCATCACGAACTTCGACTCGTCAGAGGCGAGGAAGAGCGCCGCGGCGGCGACGTCCTCCGGCCGCCCCAGCTCGTGACTCAGCTGTCGCTTCCGGATCGTCGCCATGCCCTCCTCCGGGTCGCTGTAGGACTCCTTCAGGTATCGCTCCACGAACGGCGTCAGTATCGTGCCCGGGAGCAGCGCGTTGACGCGAACCCCGTGCGGGGCAAGGTCGACCTGCATGGACTTCGTCATCGAGTAGACGGCGCCTTTCGAGGCGGCGTAGGACACGCGTCGCGCGAGCCCGATCTCGGCGATCCCCGACGACATGTTGATGATCGACCCGGACTTGCGGGCGATCATGTGTGGCGCGACCGCGCGGGTCATCAAGTACACCCCGCGCACGTTGACCGACATCACGCGGTCGAAAAGCTCGGGCGTCGTCTCGGCGACGTCGCCCACTCCCGCGATGCCGGCGTTGTTGAACAGCACGTCGATGCGGCCGAAACGCTTGACGACCCGGTCGGCGAGCTCGACCGTCTGCCCCTCGTCGGTGACGTCGACCTGCTCGGCCACCGCCTCGCCGCCGGCGCGCTCGACCTGCTCCACGGTCCCCTTTGCCGCTTCAATGTCCACGTCGGCCACGACGACGCGGGCGCCCTCGGAGGCGAACAGGACGGCGCTGGCCTGGCCGATGCCGGAACCGGCGCCGGTGATTACGCATACCTTGTCTGCAAGCCTGGTGCCCATCGCCACGGGTTAGCTATATGCTGAAGCTCCGATGTTTGTCAACCTGTTCGCCATTTGGACCGCCCTCAGCCAGCCCGCGGCGGCATGAACGTCCGATCTATCGAGCGTCGCGCTCGAGCGCGCCGCGCCCCGCGGGTGACCGAGGGGGCCATCGACAAGATCCGGGAGCGGATCGTCTCCGGCGCCTGGGGGCCAGGCGACCGGCTGCCTCGCGAGAGCGAGCTGGCGGCCGAGCTCGGGCTCTCGCGCAACTCCTTGCGCGAGGCGGTGCGCGCGCTGTCCCAGCTGCGCGTGCTCGAGGTGCGCCAGGGCGACGGCACCTACGTCTCCAGCCTCGAGCCCGGCCTCCTGCTCGAGAGCACCGGCTTCATCAGCCACCTCCTGCGGGGCGACACGGAGCTTGAGCTGTACGAGGTGCGGCGCATCCTCGAAGCCGCGGCGGCGGCCCTCGCTGCGGGACGGATCGACGCGCACGAGAAAGACGAGCTCGCCCAGAGCCTGGACCGGATGGGCGATGCTCGGAACGTCGAGGAGCTCGTCGAGGCTGACGTGGCCTTTCACGCCGTGATCGCGAAGGCCGCCGGGAACGCGGTCCTCACGTCCCTGCTCGCGAGCCTCGCCACGCGCACGATGCGTGCCCGTCTGTGGCACGGTCGAGAGGCGGACGGAGCGCTGGACGAGACACGCACCGAGCATCGCCGCATCTACGAGGCCATCATGGCGGGTGACCCCGAGCTGGCGCGCGCCACGGCGACCGCGCACATCGCGAGCAGCGAGCGCTGGCTCAAGGCGCGTCTCGCCGCGGGCAAAAGTTGACGCAGGTCGGCCTGCACACGCGACTCAAGCCGGGCGCTGAAGACCGCTACGAGGAGTACCACCGCGCCGTGTGGCCCGAGGTGATCGACGCCATCCGCAAGGCCGGCATCCGGCGCTACCTCATCTTCCGCAACGGCCTCGACCTGTTCCACTTCATCGAGTGCGAGGACTACGACCGTGCGATCGCCGAGATCGGTAAGGACCCCACCAGCATGCGCTGGGAGGCCGAGATCGCGACGATGATGGCCGTCACGCACGACTTCAGCGGCGAGAGCAGCGACCGCATGGTCAAGATCTGGGAACTCTGAAGCGCGTCCCGCTCGGCCGCACGAGCCTGGACGTAACGGTGCTTGGCCTCGGCAGCGCGCCGCTCGGCGGTCTGTTCACGGCGGTCTCCGACGAGGAGGCCCACCGCGTCGTCGAGGCTTCGTGGCAGGCCGGCATCCGGTTCTTCGACACCGCGCCGCTGTACGGCCACGGTGCGGCTGAAAAGCGGTTCGGCGAGGTGCTCCGGACCAAGCCCCGCGACGAGTTCGTCCTCGCCACGAAGGTGGGAAGGCTGCTGCGACCGGACGCGCCGCCGGAGCCGGGGCAGGTCTACGCCGGCGCACCAGAGGTCAACCCCGTGTTCGATTTCTCGTATGACGGCGTGATGCGCTCGGTCGAGGAGAGCCTGGGGCGGCTGGGCCTGGACCGCGTCGACGTCCTCCACATCCACGACCCCGACGACCACTACGAGGAAGCACTCGCCGGGGCGTATCGAGCGCTCGACCGGCTGCGCGCCGAGGGCATGATCGGCGCGGTGGGTGCGGGCATGAACCAGTCCGACATGCTGGTCCGGTTCGCGCGCGAAGCCCACTTCGACTGCTTCCTGCTTGCGGGTCGCTACACCGTGCTCGACCGCGGCGGGGCCCGCGAGCTCCTGCCGCTGTGCCTCGAGCGCGAGATCGCGATCATCGCGGGCGGCGTGTTCAACAGCGGTGTCCTTGCCAACCCTCAGCCGGGTAGCACCTTCAACTACCGGGCGGCCCCGGCCGATGTGGTGGTGCGGGCGCAGGAGCTGGCCGCCGTGTGCGAGCGCCACGGCGTCGACCTCAAGGCCGCGGCGATCCAGTTCCCCCTGCGTCACCCCGCGGTTGCCACCGTCCTCACCGGCTGCCGCTCCGTGGCCGAGGTCGAGGAGAACGTCCGCATGTTCCAGACGCCCGTGCCAGACGAGCTGTGGCGCGAGCTGGACGCGTGATCGTCGACGCGCACCACCATTTCTGGGACCCCGCCAAGCGCGAGTACGTCTGGATGGGCCCCGAGCTCGCGCCGATCCGGCGCAGGTTCGGGCCCGAGGACATGCGGCCCCTCCTCGCCGACAACGGAGTCGACTGGACCGTGCTCGTGCAGACCGTCTCCAGTGTCGATGAGACCCGCGAGTTCCTGGACACGGCCGCCGGCACCGACTTCGTCGGCGGCGTGGTCGGCTGGGTCGACCTCACGTCGCCGACGGTCGGCGAAACCATCGCCGCACTCGTGAGCGACCTGCTCGTCGGCGTCCGCCACCAAGTGCACGACGAGCCGGATCCTGGGTGGTTGCTGCGCGACGACGTGCAGCGCGGCATCGCGGCGGTGGGCGCGGCCGGCCTGGTCTACGACCTCCTGGTGCGGGCGCGCGAGCTGCCTGCCGCGCTCCAGACCGTGCGCCGGCATCGCGACATGTTGTTCGTCCTCGACCACGCGGCCAAGCCGCGCATCGCCGGCGGGTCGTGGGACGCCGAATGGGAGAACGCGATGGCGCCGCTCAGCGACGAGCCCAACGTGGCCTGCAAGCTTTCCGGCCTGGTGACCGAGGCGGACTGGATGTCCTGGACGCCCGAGCAGCTGGAGCCGTATGTAAAGCGCGTCGTCGGCTGGTTCGGCCGCGAGCGGTGCATGTTCGGCTCCGATTGGCCCGTGTGCCTGCTGGCCGCGAGCTACGCGAAGGTGCTCGACACGATGCAGCAGATCGTCGGCCTCGACGACTGGATCTTCGGCAACACCGCCCGCCGGGTGTACGGGCTGCCCGAGTTCTAGGCGACCTTGTCGACGACGGCGCTCCAGCGCTCGTCGATGTGCCGCACCTTGTAGATGACGAGCGCGGCGACCCACGTGACCACGAACGCCGCCACGATCACGTAACCGAGCTTGCCCACGAGGTCGAAGCTCGCGATGCCCTGGAAGAGCGGACCTTTCAGGTCGAGCCGGTCGATCACGACCTGGGCCAGCTCGACGAGGCCGACGAACAACGCCACGAAAACCGACAGCGACGTGACCGTCAGGTTGTAGAAGACCTTCCGGATCGGGCTGGCGAAGGCCCACGAGTACGCCTTGGACATGAAGGCTCCGTCCATCGTGTCCATGAGCGACATGCCCGCGGCAAAGATCAGGGGCAGCGACACGACCGCGCCAAACGGCACGCCCTGCGCCGCTGCGCCGGCCGAGATGGCCAGCAGCGCCACCTCGGAGGCGGTGTCGAACCCAAGGCCGAAGAGAAAGCCGACCGGGTACATCTGCCAGCTGTGCTCGATGACCCGGAAGATGCGCCCGAACAGCCGCGTCATCACGCCGCCGGAGATGAGCTCGTGCTCGAGGCCGTCGCGGTCGAACTCGCCCCGACGCATCTTCCTGTAGACGCGGACGATGTCGAGGAGGATGACCAGGTTGAGAATGCCGATCAGGACGAGGAACGTTCCCGACACTGTCGTCCCGACCGCTCCGCCGATGCTGCGCAGCTGGCCATTGTCGGAGACGACTCCCTGGACGATCCATTTGACTGCGAGACCGAGCGCGACCGCGATGAGGAAGACAACGGTCGAATGGCCGAGCGAGAAGAAGAAGCCGACGCTCACCGGCTTGCGGCCGCTCTGCAACAGCTTGCGGGTGGTGTTGTCGATGGCCGAGATGTGATCGGCGTCGAACGCGTGCCGCAGGCCGAAGGTGTAGGCGAGGCCGCCCAGCGCCAGGAAGCCGGGATGGCTGGCGCCGTAGAGGAGCAGCAAGCCCCAACCGACGGCGTGGAGGACGCCGACCGCTCCGAACACAGCCGTCAACCGGTTGCGCTCGTCCACGCCCTGAGCCTAACCGTTATCGCGACGGAGTCGCAACTTCGTATTCAAGCGGGCCCTTGAATGCTGCGACACGGTCGCGCCAGGTCGCCTCCTGTAGGCTTCACCGCCAGATGGACCTCGAACAGCTCCCGCCGCAGCTCCGTCCGTTGCTCCGCTCCCTGGAAGGCGCGATGAGGAGCCGGGAGCCGGCCATTCGGGGCAGGGTCGAGCATCTCCGGGCCGTCCACCCGCTCCACACGAACCATCAACTTGCGCAGGAGCTCATCCGTTCCACGCGCCGGCGCGTCGCCGCGACCGGGGCCGTGAGCGGCGCGGCCTCGGTCGTGCCCGCGGTGGGCACGCTCGTCGCCATCGGCACCGTGACCAGCCAGACCCTTTACGCGCTCGAGCAGGAGATCGAGCTGGTGCTCGGGATCGCGATGATCTTCGGCCACGAGCTGGCGGGCTCCGACGACCGCGTGCTCGAGGCGCTGGTCGTGGTCGGCGTCACCAGCGGCGCGCTGAAGCTGCGCGAAGACGTGATCGTCGCCGGCGGCGAGCGCCTGGCGATCGCCGCGTTCCGGCGCATGCCCAGCCTGATCGTCGCCCACGCGGGCGGCCGCGTGATGACGCGCATCCTGTCCCGTGTCGCCACGAGCGGTGCGGCCAAGGCGGCGGCGCGCGTGGTCCCTCTCGGCGTCGGCATCGGCGTGGGCGCCGGCTTCGACTGGCTCGCTGTGACCGGCCTCGGGAAGGCCGCCGTGCGCTACTACGGGCCCGGCGGGCCTGGCGCGCGACCGCTGCTACTTGCTCCCGAAGATCCCTCGCACATCGAAGCTGGCCGCTGACGCGATCTGGTCGAAGCCGCACTTCTTGGGCGATTTGTCGGTGCGCCAGCGCAAGAAGCCGGTCGCGTGGCGGAAGCGCTCCCCCGCCTCGAGCTTGTCGTAGGTCACCTCGCACACGAGCTCCGGCCTCACCGCAACCCACTCGGCGTCCTTGCCGCGCGACCAGCGGCTGAGGCCGCCGGGCATGCGGCCCGGATTGGCCCGCCACTCCTCTTCCGGGATCTCGGTCTGCAAGGGCTTGAGCTTGGCGATCAGCTCTTTGCGCTCGGCGGCGTTGAAGGACGAGGTGTGGCCCACGTAGTGGATCCTCCCCTTCTTGTCGTAGAGGCCGAGGAGCAGCGCACCGAGCGTTGAGCCGTCGCTGGTCTTGCGCCAGCCGATGACGACGCAATCCGCGGTGCGCTGGTGCTTGACCTTCACCCAGAACCTCTTGCCGGGCACGTAGGCGCCGTCCCACGACTTCGCGATCACGCCGTCCAGCCCCGCGCCTTCGAACTTCTCGAACCAGTCCTCGGCCGTCTTCCGATCGCGGGTGTAGGGCGTGAGAAAGATCGGCTTCTTGACCCCCTTGAGCAGCTTTTCGAGGCGCTTGCGCCGTTCGCCCAGCTGTTTCTTGCGCAGGTCCTCGTCGCCCTCGGCCAGGAGGTCGAAAGCGATGAACCATGCGGGTGTTGCCTCGCTGAGCATGCGCACACGCGACTCGGCCGGGTGGACGCGCTGCTGCAGGGCGCCGAAGTCCAGGCCGTTGGCGCCGACCACGACGACCTCGCCGTCGAGCACGAGCTTCTTCTGCGCCAGGGCGCGGACCGCCGGCGGAAGCTCGGGGAAGTAGCGGGTCATGGGCCGGCCGCCTCGGCTAATCAGCTCGACCGCGTCGCCGTCTCGGTAGACGAGCGTGCGGAAGCCGTCCCACTTGGGCTCGTACTCCCAGCCGTCGCCCTTCGGGATCCCGCTGTCCGAGATCGCCGACAGCATCGGCTCCATGTCGAGTGGCAATGGAAGGTTCACGGGATGGCTTTTCCCCAGGTGTCCATATCTTGTGTATGCGCGATCACGGTGCTACCATATAGAAGGCCGGTAAAGTCCGGTTAAATTCCGACTCCACGCCCCCACCCCAGCCTTGGGAAGCTCGCGCAAGCGGGCTTCCCGCATTTAGGTAGGAAGGTCGGCGGAGGCCGGTCTTCCGTCTTCAGCGGCGTCGGGGCTATGACTGGAGGCCCTTGAACTCGGCCAGTAGGTCGCCGATCGTGGTCTTGCCGTACTGCTCCGACAGCACGCTCTTCGCGGTGGCCCAGACCGCCCGCGCCGCCGCCGGCCCCTTCGTCTCCAGATCGCCGAGGCGCAGGGCGTCGTAGACCTGGATCTCGGGCACCCGGCGCAACTGGTCGGAGAGCCACTTCGCCCACTGCTTCAGGTTGCCGTCGTTGGGCGTGACCTTGGTCGCGGCCGTGGCCAGACCTGGCTTTGTCTGCTCGACCGCCCCCCAGGCCTTGTCGGCCGTCTGCTTGACCTGTTGCTGGGCCACCGCGCCTCCCTTCTCCGCCGCCTCCTTGACCCGCTCCGCCTCTTCCCTGGCCTTCGCGGCCGCCTCATCCGCTGCCGCCTTCGCGGCCGCGGCGCGCTGGGCCTCCTGAGCCTTGAGGGCCGACAGGCCCTGGCCGGCGATCGAGCTGATCCGGTCCACAGCCGACTCCTCCGGCCCGCCGTCACCGGCCGCGTCGGCCCCGCGGCCGGCGCCGATGTTGCGACCCAACGCGGTGCCGATCAGACCCGGCACATCGAGGCCCGTCAGGCCCTTGATCGCCGTCGTCGACTCGATCATCGCCCGGGTCGCGTTGCGGACGATGTCCGACGCGCCGTCGGCGCTCATCACGGTGAGCGAGTCGATCTTGCCCATCGGCTCCGCCGCAGCCCGGACGATGTCCGGCAGCGCGGAAAGCACGGTCTGGATGATGGCCGCCTCGTTGAACTGCTTGTACGCGTCGGCGCGCATCGCAAGCGCCTTCGCCTCGGCCTCGCCCTTGGTGAGCACGATCTGCGCCTCCGCCCCGCCTTCGAGTCGCGTCGTCTCCGCGTCGGCCTCGGCGGACGCGATGCGGGCGCGCTTCTGACCCTCGGCGCGAGCGATCACCGCCTGTGCGTCGGCGGCCGCGGGCTTGACGGTCGTCGACAACAGCTCCTTCTCCTTGCGCTCGGCCTCGAGCTGAGCCAGCTCGGTCTGCTTGCGCACGACCTCCTGCTGCGCCTCGGCCTGCGCGAGCGGACCCGACTGGTCGGCGCGCGCCTGAGCGGCCGCGACCTGGGTCTTCGTCTCCGCCTCCCGCAGCGACACGTCCCGCGCGGCGTTGATCTTCACCTGCTGGGCTTCGGCCTCGCGCACCGCGGCTTCCTGGTCGGTCGCCGCCTGGGCCATGCGGGCGTCGCGGGTCACCACGGCGACGCTTTGCTTGCCGAGCAGCTCGATGTAGTTCGACTCGTCGGAGAAGCTCTGGATGGTGAACGCGTCGATCTGCAGGCCGCTCGTCGCGAGGTCGCCCTTGGCCGCGTCCTGGACCTGCTGTAGGAGCTTCTGCCGGTCGCGGATCAGCTCCTCGATGGTGAGCGTGCCGACGATCGACCGGAGCGAGCCCTCGAGCACGTTCTTGACGATCGAGTCGATCTGCTCCGGTTTTGCGTCGAGGAAACGCTCGGCGGCGTTGCGCAGGGACTCGACGTCGCGTCCGATCTTGAACGTCGCCACGCCCTGGACCTGAACCTTGATGCCCTGGCTGGTCACCGCGTCGGTGAGCTGGACGCTGATCTGCCGCGCGGTCAGCTTCAGGCGGCCGACGCGGTTGATGAGCGGCATGATGAACGTCCCCCCGCCGACCACGACCTTCACGCCCTTGTCGCCGCTCCTGGAGACGGTTTGGCCGTGCTCGTCGCGCACCTTGGCGCCACGTGAGCCGGCGACGATCAGACCCTCGTTCGCGCCCGCGACGTGGTAGCGGCTCGCGACGAAGGCGATGAGCAGCAGCAGGATGACGATGGCGGCCACGCCCAGAAACGGGTTGGAAGTCAGGAATTCAGGCATCGGTGCGTGCTCCTTCGGTGCTTATGACCGGGACTGATTCGACGACGAGGTTGTTGCCGGCGACGCCGACGACCTTGACGGTGCGGCCGGCTGGGATCTCCACGTCGGCGGTGGCGCCCATGTTGTGCGAGGCGCCGGCGAAGCTGATCAGGACGGTGCCGTAGCGGCTGGCGGGGATCGAGACGGAGACACGCCCCGTCGACCCCACCATGTCCTGGAGGCTGAACGACTCGGTGGACTGGGCTGCCCCGAGCACCTTGAAGGCGCCCAGGACGACGCCGCCTCCGACGGCGCCCGCGGCGGCTCCGACGAGCGTGGCCAGGCCTGCACCCAGCCCCAGGCTGTGGAGGCCGAACAGGCCCCCGACGCCGAACATGGCCAGGAAGCCGAGCAGGACGGGCGTCGGCGACACTCCGCCGAAGTCGAGGCCGCCCAGGTGGACGATGTTGAGCAGGCCGCCGAAGATGTCGTCGAAGATCAGCGTCAAGAGGAGCAGGCCGCCTCCCAAAACGAGACAGGCCCCGAAAACCAGGTCAGGCGTGCTCAAGCCCCTTGCACCAGCGACTGCAGTTTAGGACTCAGGTCCGCTTAGCGATCTAAAGCGACGCCAGCACCGCCCCGATCAGGCTTTTCGTCCGCGGGTCGACGCCGCCGGACGGCAGCATCTGGTTCATGGCGTAGGCGAAAGCAAGGCCCTTTTGGGGCAGCGCGAACCCCACCGAGCCGCCCATGCCGTAGTGGCCGAACGATCCCTCGCCGGCCATGGGCCGGAACGGGAACGACAGCTGGAAGCCGGTGGCATAGCGCGTTTCGTAGCCCAGGACGATGTCCTCGCCCGCCGACTGGACCCGGGTGGCGCCGGCGACGGTGTCGGGCCCGAGCAGGCGCACGCCGTCGACCTCGCCGATGCACGCGGCGTACATCCGGGCCAGGGAGCGGGCGCTGGTGATGCCGTTGGCGGCGGGGATCTCGGCGGCGTGGAACGCCCGCTCGTTGAAGATCGAGGCCGGAAGCGGTGGGTTGACGAACGCGCGATGGAGCAGCGTGGTCGGGTCGAGCAGGCGCGCGGTGAAAACATCGACGGGAGTCCCCGGCGCGGGCGGCGGCGCCGCGAGAATCGGCGCCACCCGTGGCTCCTGGCCCTCGGGGAGGCCGATCCACAGGTCAAGGCCCAGCGGCCGGGAAATGCGCTCGGCGACGAACGCGCCGACCGAGGTGCCGGTCACGCGCCGGATCACCTCGCCGGCCAGCCAGCCGAACGTCCCGACGTGGTAGCCGTGGCCCGTATTCGGCTGCCACAGTGGTCTCTGCGCCGCCAGCGCGTCCACCACCGGGTCCCACTGGAAAACGTCGTCGACCGACAGCTGGCGGTCGATCGCCGGAAGTCCGGCGCGGTGGCTGAAGAGCCAGCGCACAGGCATGTCGTGCTTTCCCTCCGCTGCGAACTCAGGCCAGTACACGGTCACCGGAGCGTCGAAGTCGAGACTCCCTTCTTCGGCCAGCATGTGCGCCGCCACCGCGACGACACCCTTGGTCGAGGACATGACCATCTGCAGCGTCTCTGGTGTGTACGTGCCGCCCCACAGGTCGATGACCTTCTTCCCGTGGACGTAGACACAGCAGGCGGCGCCCTTCTCGCCGTGGCTCTGAAAGTTCTCCTCGAACGCGGCGCGCACCGACTCGAAACCCCCATCGACCGAGCCGTGGGCCTTGGTCTCGATCACGCGCCTACTTTAGGGTCCCGCTGCTTCCCCACGGCGCGGCGGCGACGCCGCCCTCGACCTGCCGGCGGTCGCCGCACGCCGCGTCGGCACGTCACCGCGACGCAGCACCTCCACGCCTGCGATCCGGCGGCGGCCCAATGGCGGCGTCCTAACAACTCTTAACAGCCTAAATTCGGGCCTTCACCGCATCCGCCACTAGATTTATTGCCCCCCGTGAGCATCGACTCCAGCCCGCCGGCCCAGCCTCCCCAGATGTCCCCTGACAAGAAATGGTTCTGGGACGGCGCCGCGTGGCGGCCGATTCCCGTTCACGAGGCGGCCTTCCCCAACTGGAAGGAGATCGGGACCGGCTTCACACCCGAGGTCGCCGCGCCGGTTGCCGCAGCGCCCGTGAGGCGCGGCCATGCTGCCGCGCCCGCGTACCGTATGGCAGGTCCGGCGCCGGATGTGGCCGCCCCCCGCTGGAACACCGAACCGCGCACGCGGGCGAGGGTGCGCAAGTACGGTGTGATGGCGGCGCTGATCGCCGTGGTCGCACTGGTGAGCGTGCTGGCCACGCTCGCGCTGACGGCCCGACCGGCAGCGCAGCCTCAGGCGGCCGCCAGTCCGACGGCGGGACCCGCGACCAGGTCAGACAGCGCGTGGGCCTCTTACGTGGTCAAGTCGCTCACGCCGCCCATGGCCGACCTCAAGGACACCGCGGCGCAAACCAGGACGACCTGTATCGTGGGCATGACCTCGAGCTGCGCCGACACTGTGCTCGCGATCGGCAACCAGGTGGCGGCGATCCTGCCTCTGCTCGACAACGCGACGATTCCCCTGTGCATCGCGACCCAGGAAACGAGGCTGCACGCCGACCTGACCGCCATGAACGCGGGGGCGCAGCTCGCGTTCAAGGGCTTCCACGACAACAATAAGTCCGAGTTCTCGAGCGGCCTCGGCCAGGTCAACGCACTCGCCGGCCAGGTGCAGAACGACTTCGTCGCCCTGGGCAAGGCGGCTCCTGGCTGCGACAGCCAGCTCACGGGGCCGTAGCCAACCAGCTCGTCACGAACTAACCGGCCGGCTGGTTGCTGCACGCCCTGGCCGAGGTGGTCGCACCCGTGGACGGCGGCAACGTTGGTCGGGCGGGCGAGATTTGAACTCGCGGTCTCCTGGTCCCAAACCAAGCTCGACGGCCGACCGAACTTGAACCGAATTCATCTCACAAACGCGAATTGCGCGCAAGTCTCTTAATCCACGAGCCCCCAACCGACAGTCAATGACACGACCAGCCGTCGCCCGGCGGCCCGCGTATTTCAACCGATCACCAAGAGTCTGAACCGTCGTCCTCGGCGGGCGCCCCGCTGAGCAACTTACGGGAACCATCGGCAGTGTGCATGGAACCCTATACGCCACTGTAGCCGTAGTGGACCGGAGCAATTAGCAACTCCACGATTCCCAATGATGAGAGTAGGCAAAGAAGAATCCATTTCCGGCGGCTAATCGGTCGCCCAAAAGTGCCCCAGCTGGCGAGAACCAGCAGTCCGAAGATGGCAACGAGGAGGACTAGGAGGAATGTGGCGGGGAAGCTCTTGTCGCTCTGATAGCGGAGAGCCGATACCATACCGTCGCTGACCAACAGCGCCATTCCGGCTGCGAAATACAGGTAGGCCGTACAACGCACGACTGGATTCAGCCAAGGGTGGGTCACGACGTCATAATCCCGAGGCCACAATGAAGGCTGATCACAGTCATGGATAGCATCGCGAGTAGCCACGCCCGCAACCGCATGAAGGAGCGTGCGGCGGGCGGTCGAAACGGCCGCCGCCACAAGGTACTAGTTGCAATTCGACTGGGTATGGCAAATGGCCTGGAAGGTTGTGCCAATGGTTGCCTGCCATTCGGTAAAGATGACGTCAGTCGAGGGTTGCGCATTGCCGTTCGAGTCCGGTGGTTTCGAGTTCCCGACGATGCTGCCGTACGTCTGGACATAACCGCCCGAGATGTTCCTGTACATTGGCCCTCCGCTATCGCCACCCTGAGTGATGATCCTGCCATCGCTCGCGATTCCCTCGGCGAGACCGCATGTATAGATAGTCGTGCCATGCGTCGTCACATTTACGCAACCGTCTATCCAGTTGATCCCAACCGTGCAATCCGCGGGCGCAGAGACGTAGCCGTTAGAACATGCGATCGCGCCAACTGATGCGAGGCCGACACCGTTGACCTCGGCGTACGTATTGCATGTTTGGCACCCCGTGTAGATTGCGTCCTGCACCCCATTAGGCGTGTCAAAGAACTCAAGGTCGACTTGCCAATTGGCGTACGACCTCCAGGTG
>DATEGB010000099.1:0-2244 GCA_035280365.1 Candidatus Dormiibacterota bacterium
GAAGCAGAGTTCGGGCGTAATATGGGTCGCGCCGATGAGCATCATCGAGTTCATTCGCGACCGCGCGCGCTTCTACAACTGCCCGGTCTGCGGGCGCAGCTTGAAAGGTTGCGACGTCCAGGTCCTGAGCCACGAAGACGAAACTTTTCGGCTGCAGGTGACATGCGCGCAGTGCCAGGTGACGTTCATCGTCGTGCTCGCGATTGCTGGCGGAGCTCTAAGCGAGGTCGAGTCGGAGAAGGAGCCGGCGCAGGAGCCGGCCGGGCCGCAGGCCGAGCCGATCAGCGTCGATGAGATCCTCGACCTCCACCTCTACCTCAAAGGCTTCCAGGGCACGCTCACGGAGCTGATCCACCAACCAGACCCGAGCCGCGGCTAGCCCTCACCGGATCTATCTAGACGACGCTGGCTCGGCGCCGGTGCTGCCAGAAGTTCGTGAGGCAGCGCGCACCGTACCGGATGGCAATCCGTCGAGCCCTCACGCCGAAGGCCGCGCCGCGCGGCGCGCCCTCGACCATGCGCGAGACATCGCGGCGGCTGCGCTCGGCGGTACACGGACCGAGATCACGTTCGTCGCCTCCGGCACCGAAGCGGTAAACCTGGCGATGTTCGGGGCCACACGCCGCGGACGCGTCGTCACGTGGGCGGCCGAGCATCAGGCGGTGCTTGGCGCTGCGCGCCGCATGCAAGCGGACCGTCGCGAGGTCGTCATCGCGCGCGTCGACAAAGACGCCCGGGTCGACCTAGACGCAATCAGGCCGGGCACGGCTTTCGTCTCGGTCGGGCTGGCCAACAACGAGGTGGGCACCATACAGCCGGTCGAAGACGTGATCGAACGAGCTCACGACGTCGGCGCCCTCGTCCACGTCGACGGATGCGCCGGCCCGCGTTGGATGCCGGTGCCGGCCGGCGCCGACCTCGTCTCGTTCAGCGGTCACAAGCTCGGCGCGGGGCGTGGTGGATTGCTCCTCGTGCGTGACCGCGTGAGGCTCGACCCCCTGCTCTTCGGCGGGCCGCAGGAATATGGACGGCGCGCGGGGATCGAGGATGTCGGTTGCGCCGTGGCGATGGCGGCCGCTCTGCGAACCGTCGCGTCACAACGGGAAACGCGAGCAACAACCGCAGCACGCCAGAGCTACCTGCTGCGGTCGGTGCTGGAGGAGCTCGGAGGAACGCTTACCGGAGGCGAACCCCGGCTGCCCAGCTTTGCGACGTGCGCATCTGCCGGCCGGCGCGGCGAGGACATGCTGCTCGCCCTCGACCTGGCCGGCCTCGCGGTGTCGAGCGGCTCGGCATGCGCGTCGGGGTCGCTCGACCCCTCGCACGTGCTGCTGGCGATGGGCCTGAGCCTCGAGCAGGCGCTGGGCAGCCTGCGCCTGAGCGTGACCTATGACACAACCGACGAAGAGGTCTCTCGCGCGACGGAGATCCTCCGCACCGTGCTTGGTCGGGTGCCCGCACGTGGCTAGCGTCGAGGAGGAGCTCGCTCAGCGACTCGCCCGCGGCGAGGAGGTGGTCCTGGCCACGGTGATCAGGCTCGATGGCGAGCCGCCGTCGCAAACCGGCGCCAAGCTCCTCATGACTCGCAGCGCGCCGGTGGCGGGAACGCTCGGATGCAGCGAGTTCGACGGCGCGGCGATGGCCGACTCAGACGCGATCGCCACGGCAGGCACGCCGCAGCTGCGGACGTACCGCCACGACCTCGGCTCAATCGAGGTCTACCTCGAGCCATACACAGCGGCCCCGACCCTGCTCGTCTTCGCCACCACTCCGGTCGCGAGAGCTCTCGTCCGCTGGGCGCCCGAGCTCGGCTTTCGCGCGGTGCTCGCGGAGACGGCCGCCGACGTGCCCGTGACTCTTTCCGGCGATCTTTACGTGGTCCATACCAACCACGACGCGGAAGACCTCGTGGCCACGCTCGAGGCCATGCTGCCGCGCCACCCTCGGTTCATCGGCCTGGTCGGCAGCCGGCGGCACACCGGACACCATCTCGAGGCGCTGCGCGCGAAAGGCGTGCCTGAGGACGTCATCGCCCGCATCCAGAGTCCCGTCGGCCTGGACGTCGGCGCCCGCACGGCGCCGGAGATCGCGCTCTCCATCCTTGCCGGCCTGGTCGCCGTCCGCCACGGCGCGCAGGGAGGCTGGAAGCAGGCGCCTCCCGCCTGAGGTTGGCTTAACAGGAACTGAGATCGAAACCGCCAACCCATAATCACGTGCCGTGTCGATCGCGGCCGGGACGAAGCT